>CAZZAW010000024.1:0-1437 GCA_964652405.1 uncultured Ramlibacter sp. | reverse complement strand
TCGTACCGCATGGCGCCGGCAAGTCCTGAAGCAGTTCGGGGAATGTGTCCCTGAGCATGTTCGGCCCGATCGTAGGCAGAAGTCGCCAGCAAGCGTCTACGGTCCCTTCCGGCGACTGCGCGTAGATGTAGTGTGCTTCCGCTAAGGCGTCGAACTTGTCGATCTCCAGTCCCTCGGGGGTGATATGCACGTCCCATCCAAGCCTGCCGGCGAATACTTCAGCGCGAAGCCGGAACATTCCCTCCTGGGCGACGTCCCCCATTTCCCTGAGCGTGCTGACAGCAACCTCGTGGGCGCCCGACCTGGCGGGCAGCCTCTCTTCCCAGACTTTGCCTGCAGCGGCGGTGACCATGGGGCAGCCTCTTTTCGTGAACTTTTTTAGGCGCGCGCGCGCCCTTCGCTCGGCAATTGGACGAAGAGCGGGGAACGATGCCTACCTAAGAAGCTCCTTAGGTGGACAAAGGTTGTACAAAGAAGTGGATAGTGCTAGCGTCTAAGGATTGGCCTGCTGGCCCATCGCCTGCAGCACTGTTTGCTTCCACCGGATTGCGTCAACCGCGGCAAAGAGCTCCTCGTCCGTAGCGGGCCGGCCTGGGCTGTCGTCGTGCTGCAACAGCAAGTTGGTTCTCGGCCCGACGGAGCGCAACAAGGCCAGTCCATCGTTCAAGAGCACCCAGTCCCATCCCAGCAGGACCACTTGATCACCGTAGACCGCGGACCATTCCGTGAGGCCTGCGACACAATCGGGGAGACCGGCGTTGACCGCATCTGCCATGACGGTGGGATCCACCGCAGTCAGGTGATGCTCGAACGCCAAGCGCAGCAGGGCAGCCGGAGTGACGCGCACACGGTAGTCGCTCATAGCGAGCGGGGTCGGTACGGAGGAAATCATCGTGAAGAAGTCACTGGAGGTAGACGGTTCTCGACTTGAGGTGTTTGGGCCGATGGTGGCGCTCGCCGAACTGGCGAACGCAAACGGCAGCGAAGAAATTCTGGAGAAGATGAAGGCGGTTGCGCAGGCCGCGTCTGCCTGCGAGTACGCAATGTTTGGCATGCGGGTCACGAGCCGCTACCTGCCCGAGGCGTTGCAATGCGTCGCGCGAGACTATCCGGTCGAGTTCTCTCAACGCTACTTTGACAACGGCTGGATCCTCCTCGACCCGACAGTCGCCCACTGCCAGGTTTCCACAGCGCCCCTGGTCTGGAGGCGCGAGATGTACCCGCGCGGAAGCGAGCTCCTGTACGAAGAGGCGCGTGCGGCCGGGTTGGAGCACGGGATCAGCATCGCTTTTCACGAAACCTCCGACGTTAAAAGCATGATCAGCTTTGCGCGCGACAAGCCGTTCCATGATCGTGAATTGACGTACCTTCAGGCATTGGCGCAGGTCACAATCGCATGCGCACACCTCGCGGCCAAGCGCACCGCGGTCCCTAGAC
>CAZZAW010000023.1:0-17826 GCA_964652405.1 uncultured Ramlibacter sp. | reverse complement strand
TCGTGGATCAGCCGGGTGGCTTCGCACCACCGGACGCGCCAGTTGCGCGGATTGAGGGACCAGGTTCCTCCGATCGTTTCCAGGAGTTCCCGGTCCAGGCCGCCCTCGTGAGGGGCCTGGGCTTCTACAGTCATACGGGGCATGCCGTACGGTACGGCTGCGGCGGTCCCGTGGGAAGCAGCAGACAGCCGTGCAGGCAACCGGATCAGGCTTGCGGGTATTAGGCAATAAGACTACTCTGCACGGACGAGCTCCGTCATGACCCGCTACGAGTCCCTGGCCACCGACATCGAATCCGCCATCCGCGACGGTGTGCTGCAGGCGGGTGACCGGCTCCCGTCGGTGCGGCAGACCTCCCAGGCCCGCAAGATCAGCCCGTCCACCGTATTCCAGGCGTACTACCTGCTCGAGGCGCGTGGCCTGGTCACCGCCCGCGAGCGCTCCGGCTACTACGTGGCCCGCGCGCGGGACGCGCGGCTGCCGCCTGTGCGGGCGGAACCCGAATCCCAGCAAGCCCGCGCCAGCGTCGACGTCTCCGAGGCGGTCTACCTGATGCTGGAGGCCGCCACGATGGAGAACGTGGTCCCCCTGGGGTCGCCCTTTCCAGACCCCACCTTGTTTCCGCTGGAGCAACTCGGCCGGTCCATGGCCAATGCGGCGCGCACCTTCACCGCGCGCAGCACGGTGGACGACCTCTCGCCGGGAAAGGAGGCGCTGCGGCGCCTCATCGCCCAGCGCTACATCGCGCGCGGGGCCAGCGTGCCCCACACGGAGATCGTCGTGACGAACGGCGCGCTGGAGGCGCTCAACCTGTGCCTCTCCGCAGTAGCGAGGCCAGGCGACGCGGTGGTCGTGGAGTCGCCGGCCTTCTACGGCGCCTTGCAGGCCATCGAACGCCTGGGCATGCGAGCAGTGGCTGTGCCGACACACCCAGAATGGGGCGTGGACCTCGGCCGGCTCGAGCACGCGATCCACCAGCACCAAGCCAAGGCCTGCTGGCTGATGCCCACTTTCCACAACCCGCTGGGCGCCACCATGCCGGACGAGCGCAAGCGCGACCTGGTGGCACTGCTGACGCGCCACGGCGTGCCCCTGATCGAGGACGATGCCTACGGCGAGCTCGGTTTCGGCAACGTCCCGGTGCGTCCGGCCAAGGCCTGGGACACCGAGGGTCTCGTGATGCATTGCTCCTCGTTCAGCAAGTCGCTGGCGCCGGGCTACCGCATCGGCTGGGCCGCGCCGGGCCGCTACTTCCGCGCCGTCGCCCGGCAGAAACTCGCGACGACGCTGATGTCCTCCATGCCGGCCCAGCTCGGCCTGGTGGACTACCTGCGCCGCGGCGGCTTCGACCGCCACCTGCGCAAGCTGCGCCAGAGCCTGCAGGCCCGGCACGAGGACGTCGCCCGCGCGGTGTGCCGGCATTTTCCGGAGGGCTCCTGCGCCTCACGGCCGCAGGGCGCGTACTTCATGTGGATCGAGATGCCGCAGCAGGTCGATGCCATGGCCATGCTGGAGTTCGCCGTCTCCCAGCGCATCTGCATCGCACCCGGGCCCGTGTTCTCCAGCGCGGGAGCGTTCCGCAACTGCGTGCGGCTCAACTTCAGCCATGGACTGACCGAGCGGACCGATACGGCCATCCGTGCCCTGGGGCGTTTCGCGTGCAGCGCATCAGGGCGGCAGCCCGCGGACTGACCTCTCCTGGCGTTCAGGCCAGGAAGGTCCGCGCGGCTTCCACCGCCTGCGCGTCGGCTTCCACCGCCCGTGGTGGGCCGCCCTTGCCCCACAGCGCGCCCGCCCAGCGCGCCTCGAAGAATTCGGCGCACAGCCGCGCTGAATCGATCATGGGCTGCGCTTTCTCACGGTTGCCGCTGGTGGTGACGAGGCGGAAGGTCTTGCCGGCCATCTCGGCCTTGAAGGGCACCCCCGGCACGCGGATCCAGCCGCTCCAGTGGTCCATGACGGCCTTGAGCACGGCGGGGAAGCTGTACCAGTAGACGGGCGCGACCAGCACGATGTCGGTCGCTTCACGCATGGCGTCGAAGACGGTGCGCAGGTCTCCATCGGGCAGCGGGTACTCGCCGGCCGTATGCCGCCTGTCGACGAAAGCAGGAACCTGGAGACCGCCCAGTGCGAGCCAGCGCTGTGAATCCCCGGGCGGAAGGGCCGCGGCTGCCTGCCGCGCCAGCCATTCGGTGTTGCCCGGCTGCCCGGGTTCTCGTGCGTTGGCCACCAGGAAGAGGAATTTGCGGGATCGCGTCATTCCCCGATTGTCCCCGCTCCGCAGGTACGCTAAGCGGCGACGGGCGGACTCTCCCTGCGCGCGAAGCGCGGCCCTCGTGGGGCGACGCCGCTGGCATCGAAGAACGACCGCTCGAGGTGGCGGCTGAACCTCGCCTCCCAGTTCTCGCGGGGGTAGCAGGCCGTTCCGCGCGGTCCGACCACGCGGACGAAGCCCTCGGGCTCCACCAGCACCTGGAACAAGGCGGGGTCCCGCCCTGTGGAGCGGATCAGGCGCGACACCAGGTCGCGTTCGTCGTCTGGCAGTTGTTTCATGGGGCGTAGATGGCAACTCCGGTGCCGATTCAAAGCGGACACGGCCCACCTCGCACTGCGTCCCCAGCTGACTGCAAGGCAAGGCCTCGTCCTACACAGAAACCGCTGAGCTTGCTCAAGGATGAGCGTTTTCAACAGGAGTGCCCCATGTCGAATCCCACGGATACCCCTCGCAAGCGCGGTTTTGCCCTGCTCGACCCGGAAAAGATGAAACAGGTCGCCGCCCTGGGGGGCCGGACGGCCCACGCCGCCGGACGCGCCCACCAGTTCTCGCGCGAGGAGGCCCGTGCCGCGGCTCGCCGCAGCGTCGAGGTGCGCAACCGCCGCGCCGCCGAAGGCACCCCGAACGCCTGAGCTGACGCCCCTTTAGGCCGGGTAGATCGACTCGGGTTCCGGGTCGATCGCCGGCCGGGCGGCTCGCCGCAGCTGGTCCGCCAGCCGGTGCACCACCGCCCGCTGCGCGGCCCACAGCGCCATGAACCGGCGGTCGTGGTCGGATTCCAGCCAGAGCTCGGGATCCCGCAGTCGCAATTCGTCCTGCCTCTGCAGGAAGCGCAGCAGCTGGGCGTCCAGGTCCAGCAATTCGTCCATCTCCCCAGCCAGTTCCGGAAACGAGGCGCTGCAGAGCGCCCGCGCGCGCTTCAGTGGTGACTCGCGGCCGGGCAGGTCGACCTGGAACACCGGCGCGCGGCGCTGGACTGCCACCCATTCGGCATAACCTGCGAGGGCGTCGAGCAGCTCCTCGGCCTTGATGCGCCGCCACTCCCTTCCAAGCAGGTGCCGGGTCAGGGCGGCACTGGCGACCGCCACCGCCGCGAGCACCAGCGAAAGCCAGAGGGCGTGGTAGGCCAGGGGGGACACGGGCGCCGCTCCCGATCAGGCAGCCCGGCGGCTGCGCGACTTCGCCGCTGCACTCTTCTTCGCTGCCGGGGATTTGGCAGCCGTCTTCTTCGCAGGCGCAGGCGCGCTCGCGCGTCCCCCTTGCAGGCTGCGCTTGAGCAGCTCGGTCAGGTCGATCACGTCGGCTCCACCCGGCGCGGGAGCCGCTTCGACCTTGCTGACGGTCTCGGTCTCGCCGGCCTTGGCCTTGGATTCGACCAGCTTCATGATCTCGTCCCGGAACGAGTCGCGGAACTGGTCCGCGCTCCAGTGGCCCGTCATGCCCTCGATCAGCTGCTTGGCCATGTTCAGCTCGGCTTCCTTCACGCCCGCCGACTTCGCATCGCCCGGCGGCAGGCGCAGGTCTTCCCAGGAGCGGATCTCGCCGCCCCACCGCAGCAGGTTGAGCACCAGTGCCGGTCCGCAGGGAATGACGACGGCCAGGTGCTGCCTGGTCTGGATCACCACCTTGGCGATGCCGACCTTGCCCGTCTGCTTGAGGGCCTCGCGCAGCAGCGCGTAGACCTTCTCGCCCTTGTTGACCGGCGCCACGTAGTACGGGCGCTCCAGGTAGACGAAGGGCACGTCGTCAGCGTCGATGAAGGATTCGATCTCGATGGTCTGGGTCGAGCGCGGGTAGGCCGCGGCGATCTCCTCCGGCGTGAGCACCACGTACTGCCCGTCTTCGTACTCGATGCCCTTGACGATGTCGTCCTTCGCGATCTCCTTGCCGGTCTTCTTGTTCACCCGCTTGTAGCCCACCGGGTCCATGGTGCGCCTGTCCAGCCAGTCGAAGTCCAGGCCGCCCTCGGCGGTGGCCGAATACAAGGCGATGGGGATGTGCACCAGGCCGAACGTGATGGCGCCTTTCCACAGCGTGCGCGTGGACGTCTTGGCCATGCCCTTGGATTGCGCCATCCGCTGCCCTTCTCGCCCCGGGCGCTAGCGCAAGCCCAGCAGGGCACGCCAGCCGCTGGGCTGCACGGGATGGGCCAGCCGCTCGGCGCGTTCGTGCCAGCGCGCGCCCAGGCGGGCGAAGCGTCTGCGGCACTCCGGCGAGAAGCAGTCCTGCTCGCGCAGCGTGGCGAAGTTGCGGGCGATGCGCCGCGCCATCAAAAGCCGGTGGGCTGGCGCCTGCGTCTGCATGAAGGCCGTCATCAGCGACAGCGTGGCCAGCCACAAGGCGCGGCTGGCATCGCTCAGGGTCGGCAGGGGATCGGGGGCCATGCAGCCATGCTAGGCGGCAGGCGCAGGGCCCCCTGTCAGCGTGCGGGCGCGGCGGCGGGAAGCGGTTTCCTACAGCCGCCGCGCTCAGCGTGCGCTGTCGCTGCTGCTGTTGTTCTTCGCGTGCCGCTTCTTGCCGGCCGCCCGCGCTTCCTCGGTGGTGAATTCGTGGGCGTGTCCGCTCTGGTGGGCGGCACGTCCGCCCAGGCTGGCGATCTCGCGCTGCCGCTGGGGATCCATCGCGGCGAATCCGCGCAGGCTGCGCTTGGGGCCGGCGCCCGCGCCGTTGTCCTGCTTCTGGGGGGAAGAGTCTTGCAAAGCCATGTTCGAGTCCTTTCAGGAGGGTGGGTCGGTTGGAGCCCAGACATGGCAACAGGCATGCCCGCCCCCTCGACTCCTTCCCACGGCTGCGCAGCGGCTCGGCGGTAAAACTTGCAGCAAACGGCTCAGATGCCGTATTCCTTGAGCCGGTTGTAGAGGGTCTTCAGGCTCACGCCCAGGGCGGCGGCTGTGCGCTCCTTGTGGTGCCCGAAATGCTCCAGGGTGGCGAGGATCACCTGGCGCTCGATGGCTGCGAGCGGCGTGCCGACTTCCACGGTGAGCGATGCGGCCGCCGGACCGGGGTCGGGCGGCACGGCCGCGGCGGCAGCAGCAGGAACCGCCTGGGCGGCCGGATCACGGGGCAGCCACTGGTCCGTGATGTCGGTGCCAGGCGACATCACCCAGGCGCGCTGCAGCACGTTGCGCAGTTCGCGCACGTTGCCGGGCCACCGGTAGCGGGCCAGGCGCTCCAGCGCGGCGCCAGTGGCGGTCTTCTGCGCCCCTTCGCGCTGGCCGATCTCGCGCAGGAAATGCTTCACCAGCAGCGGCAGGTCTTCCAGCCGCTCGCGCAAGGGCGGCAGCTCCAGCGGGAACACGTTGAGCCGGTACAGCAGGTCGTCACGGAACCGGCCCTGGGCCACTGCCTGCGCCGGGTCCCGGTTGGCGGCCGCGATGACCCGCACGTCGGTTTCCTGCGGGGTGGTGGACCCCACGCGCATGAAGGTGCCGGTCTCCAGCACCCGCAGGAGCTTGACCTGCAGTTCCAGCGGCATCTCGGTGATCTCGTCCAGGAACAGCGTGCCGCCATGGGCCCGTTCGAAGAAGCCCTGGTGCTGGCGCTCGGCCCCGGTGAAGCTGCCCTTCTCGTGGCCGAAGATCTCGCTCTCGATGAGGTTGGGCGAGATCGCGCCGCAGTTGACGGCCAGGAAGGGCTTGGCTCGGCGGCGGCTGAGGTCGTGCACCGTCCGGGCCACCAGCTCCTTGCCGGTTCCGCTCTCGCCGGTGACGAACACGGTCACCGAGGTTCCGGCGACCCGTGCGATCTGTTCGTACACCAGCGACATGGGCCGCGAGGTGCCTACCAGGTGGCCGAAACGGCCCGTGCGCTGCAGGTCGTGGTGCAGGGTCTTCACTTCCGCCTGCAGCACGGAGGGCTTCATGACGCGCGACAGGATGCTTTGCAGCTGGCGCGCGCTCACCGGCTTGATCAGGTAGTCCGCCGCTCCGTAGCGCAGCGCCTGGATGGAGGTTTCCAGGCTCGCGTGGCCCGTCATCAGCACCACTTCGGAATTGCCGATCAGTTCGGTGTCGTCCAGCAGCGCCATGCCGTTGCCGTCGGGCAGCCGCAGGTCGAGCAGGACGACGTCCGGCTGCTGCAGCG
This sequence comes from uncultured Ramlibacter sp., assembly GCA_964652405.1. Taxonomy (GTDB): domain Bacteria; phylum Pseudomonadota; class Gammaproteobacteria; order Burkholderiales; family Burkholderiaceae_C; genus Ramlibacter. Next base: position 11,468 of record CAZZAW010000023.1, on the reverse strand, counting down.
CCATCTGGCGGCGCGCATCCCGCAATGACTGTGCGGTGGCTGCGGAGAACCCTTCGTTGGCGACGAGCGCCGCCATCATCCGTGCGGCGTCCGCGTCGTCTTCGACGATCAATGCATGGCCCATGGAACTCCCTCTGCTACTGCATGGTCCGCCTGGCAGCGGTGCGCTGTCGATTATTGGCCTGCTCAAGCTTGCCGCGGTGTAACGGCGCGCAAATGGCCGCGCAGGACATGCGCTCGCCCTTGAGCAAACTCGTCAGTCTGCGCTGAGGCTGGCGCGCAGCTGCATGCGGTCCACCGGCTTGACGAGGTACGCGTCGAAGCCGGCAACGAGCGCATTGTTCACGTCACGCTCGGCGCCATAGCCCGACAGCGCGATCATGCGCCCCGCGTACCCCGCGGCTCGCGCGTGCCGGGCGAGCTCGTAGCCGGTCAGTCCCGGCAAGCCGATGTCGACGATGGACACCTCGGGTTGCTGCCTGAGCAGCCGCTGCAGCCCGTCGATGCCGTCCTCGGCCGTGCTGACCTGGTGGCCGTCGAGCTCCAGCTTGGAGCGCAGCGCCGCCAGCACGTCGGCGTTGTCCTCGATCACCAGGACCTTGCGGCGCCGGGAGGGCGGCAGCGTGTCGCCATCGGGTCGCTGCGGAGCTTCGATGGCGGGCAGCCTGACGGTGAACCGGCTGCCGGTCCCGGAGCTCTCGGCCGCGATGGTGCCGCCATGCAGCTCCACGAGCCGCTTGACCAGCGTCAGGCCGATGCCCAGGCCGCCGGCCCGGCGGTCCAGCGGCCGTTCACCCTGCACGAACAGGTCGAAGATGCGCGGCAGCAGCGACGCAGGAATCCCCATCCCGGCATCCTGCACCTCGAACACGGCCTCGTCCCCCCGCCGCTCCACGACGATACCTATGCGCCGGCCCGCGGGGGTGTACTTGATCGCGTTGGTTACGAGGTGGGTCATCACCTGCTCCAGCCGCACGGCATCGCCTTCCACCCAGGCGTCGCCGGACTGCAGGCCGAGGTCGTGGCCAGCCGCTTCGCCGGTGAGGGTCACCGTCCTGCGCACGCGTTCCAGCACCGCCGCCAGGTTGACCGGCTGCCGCGCGATGAGAATCTTCCCGGCGAGCACCCGGCCCACGTCCAGCAGGTCGTTCATCATGTGCGCCAGGTTGCGGGTCTGGCGGGCGATGATGCCCCGCGCCTCGGCGGCACTTTCACTGGAGGCGGGAGCGATGTCCAGCACGTCCACTGCCGCGGAGATGGCACCCAGCGGGTTGCGCAGTTCATGGCTCAGCATGGTGAGGAACTCGTCCTTGGCCCGGCTCGCGGCCTCGGCTTCCTGGCGCGCCGCCAGCGCGCGCTCGGTCAGCTCGGCTCGCTGCATCTCGGCCTCGCGATGGTCGGTCATGTCCACGGTCACGCCCGTGGCCTGCAAGGCGGCACCCTGTGCGTCGTAGTGCAGCAGCACGCGGCTGGACAGCCAGCGCGCGCTGCCATCGGGGCGGGTGGCGCAGTATTCCAGCGTTTCCTTTTCGCGGCGCAGCGCGCAGGCGGTCCAGAACTCGCGCTCCACGCGCGTCCTGTGCTCCTCGTCGATGAGCGCGAACCACCCGGGCAGCCCACCCGTGAATGGCTGGGACAGGCCGAAGAGCTTGCACTGGCCCGGCGTCCACACCAGTTCATCGGTGCCGAAGCGGTAGTGGAAGAACCCCACGTGGCCGGCCTCCTGTGCCAGCTCCATGAGGCGCTGGTTCTCCCGCAATTGCTCGCCTGCCTGCTCAAGCTCGGCGGCCTTGGCTTCGAGGCCGCGGCGCGCCATCTCGTCCTGGCGTGCCGCCTGCCTGAGGGCGTCGCGCAGCATGGCGATCTCGGTCACGGCCACGCGGCCCTTGAGGCCCGCAGGACCTTGGGTGGCCAGGTGCTGCAGCGGGCGGCTGATGCGACGCGCCGCCAGGGCCGCCAGTCCGAACCCCAGGAGAAGGGTGCCGCCGCTCGCCGCCAGTGCGGCGAAGATGGCCTGCCGGTGCGCCGTGTCGATGGGCGCGGCGGGCACCGCCACCTGCACCCCCCAGCCTGCGATCGGCACGGGCGTGGAGGCCGCATACACCGTGCGTCCATCGATGCCCGTCGTGCGGAGCACCCCTGAGTCCTTCGCCTGCAATGCTGCCGTCGTGTCGGGGGGCAGGCGCGACCCCTCCGGCACCTGGGGTGCCAGTGTGTAGCCGATCAAAGCATGGCTGGCGTCGTGGACCAGCGCGTAGCCGTCCTGCGGCCGGCTCGCCGCGCCCGCCAGGCGCTGCCAGACGCTGCCGAGGACGCGGGCGCCCAGCACGTACCGCACCTGTCCGTCCTGCACCACCGGAACGGCCAGCATCACGGAGACCGGACTGCCCGGGGGCCGGCGCGTCACCAGTCCCGAGACGGCGGGCTGCGACCGCTGGCGAACGCGCTCCTGCAGGTCGCGAAGCGAATCGAATTGCGAGCGGACAACGGGTGCACCGGCCGTGTCGAACAGCAGGGCGCCGTCCGCGTCGGCCAGGAAAACGCTGTGCCAGTCGCGGCGGGGACGGGGGCGGCCCATCAGCAGCGCCTCCAGGCCCCCCGGCTGGCCGCGGCGCAGCGCATCGCTGTGCGACAGGGCGGTCAGCGCGTCGAGCGATGCGATCAGTTCGCTTTCCACCGCGAGCGACAGCGCGCTCGCCGAACGGGCGAGGCTGTCCTCGATCTGTGCCTGCTGACCGCGCACGTCCATGAACATCTGGAAGCTCATGAGCGCGGCCAGGGGCAGGGTGGCCAGCAGGATCACGGCGACCAGGTACGTGCGCAGCGAGGCCGAGGGCCAGGAGCGCTCCAGTCGGGCGATGAAGGCGGCGAGGTGGGGCATGCGGGACGGGGGCGCACGTGGGCGTTCCGTTGCGCCAGCGTAGCGCTGCTCAGCAAGCCTGGGGGGCGTACGCAACAGAGTGTGTCGGCTGGGTTTGCAGCAAGCGCTACATGCGCACATGGCCAGGCGAGAGCGCGCCGCAACTCTTGCCGCAACGAGAGCGGGCTGCGCCGCAGGCTTGCCGCGAAATACACGCGATCGTTCGCGTCCGGCGCGGCGCACGGGTTACGCAGCGTGTCAGGCGTTGCGCGGTGCAAGGACCTACCGTCCGGCATGGGGCTTGCGTTTACGCTGCACATTCGCCCACAGCCGGGCATCCGACTCACCAGAGAGGCCGTCCCCATCCATGCAATCGTTGAGCCTGCAAATCGGTTCTTCCCTCCAGCCGGCGATGTCGCCGCGCCTGCAGCGTGCCGTCAAGCTGCTGCAGATGTCGTCGCTGGACTTCTCCCAGGTCGTGCGCGACGCACTGGACACGAATCCCTTCCTCGAGCCGGACGAAACCGCGGCCCTCGAGGAAGCGCCCGAGGCGGCCAGGCTCGAAGCGGACAGCTCGTCCGAACTCGCGCCGGAGGGACTCGGCTGGGGCGCGGAGCCGATCTCGCGCGGCCGCATGGTCGATGGCGACGGCGTCTTCGACACCCTGATGGCGCAGACCTCGCTGGCCGACCACCTGATCGGCCAGCTGAACCTGCTCCCCCTGTCCGAGCGCGACTGGGTGCTCGCGGCGGCCGTGGTGGAGTCCCTCGAGGAGGACGGGTACCTGCGCACGCCGCTGGAAGAGCTGGCCAGCCTGGTGCCGCTGGTTCCCGCGGCCGAGCCCGACGAACTCGCCATCGCGCTGCGCCGGGTGCAGTCCCTGGACCCGGCCGGTGTCGGCGCACGCAGCGTCGTGGAATGCCTGCAGCTGCAGTTGCCGCTCATCGAGCGCGAGCGCGAGCGGGAAGTGGCGGCCTTGGTCCTGCGTGGCAACGTGCAGGCGCTGGCCAGCCGCGACGTGCAGGCGCTGGCGCGCCGGCTGGCCGTGGAAGTTCCAGTGGTGGAGGCGGCCTGTGCCGCAATCCGCCGGCTGGACCCGCACCCGGGCTGGCGGTTCGGCGCGCCGTCGACGCACTACGTCACGTCCGACGTAATCGCGCGCAAGGTGCGGGGCAAATGGACGGCGATCCTGAATGAGGCCGTGGTGCCCCGCGTCCGCCTGAACCGCAGCTACGCCGAGCTGTTCCGCCGGCACCGCAGCGCCGAGCACGCCGAACTGGGCGCGCACCTGCAGGAGGCGCGCTGGACCGTCCGCAACGTGGAGCAGCGCTTTTCAACCATCCTGTCGGTGGCGCAGGCCATCCTGAAGCGGCAGCACCATTTCCTCGCCTATGGCGCCATGGCCATGAAGCCGCTGGCACTGCGCGAGATCGCCGAGGAGGTCGGGGTGCACGAATCCACGGTCTCGCGCGTGACCAACAACAAGTTCATGGCCACGCCTTGCGGGGTGTTCGAGCTGAAGTACTTCTTCTCGCGCGGGCTCACCACGGCCAATGGGGGCGAATGTTCGCCCACCGCGATCCGCAGCCTGATCCAGGAGATGATCGCCGCCGAATCGCCGCAGCACCCCCTGTCGGATGTGGAGATCGCCCGCCAGCTGGGCGTGCAGGGGCTGAACGTGGCCCGCCGCACGGTCACCAAGTACCGCCAGCTGATGAAGATCGAGCCAGCGGAACGGCGACGCGCCGCCTAGGCCGCCCGCAACGCGGCTTTAGACTCGGGCCATGAAGCCCGACGTTACGCCGCCTCTGGCCACGCCCGCCGAAGCGCAATGGGTGGCGGGGGAGCTGATCCGCAGCCTGATGCGCACGCAGCGCAGCACGCAGTTGATCGGCCTGATGCTGATCCCGGTGTTCGTGGGCGTGTTGTGGTCCGATGCATCGCCCGGCGCGATCCTGGCCTGGGCCGTGCTGGCCTCGGTGGTGGCGGGCCTGCGCTTCGCGGTGATCCGCAAGTACGCGCGCGACGTGGCTGGCCGGGGCGCGGGGGAGCACCTGGCCTTCTTCAACCGGTACTGGCTCATCTGGCCCGTAAGCGGCGCCACCTGGAGCCTGACGACGCTGCTGTACTTCGACCGAGCGCCGCTGGCCGACCAGTTCGTGTGCTGGCTGGTCCTGGCGGGGCTGGCCATGTTTTCCATCAACAGCCTGTCCGCCCACCTGCCCACCATGCGGGCCTACCTCAACGCCCTGGGGCTCACGGCCCTGGCCGTGATCGGGTGGCGCATCGGCTTCGAGCTGAAGTTCGGCGGTCCGTACTACCACTACTGGCTGGTGCTGCTGCTGCTCCTTTTCTGGCAGGTGCTGCGCCAGGCGGGCCTGCGGCTGCACGTCACCCACCGCAAGAACTTCGAGCTGCAGTTCCGCAACAACCAGCTGATCGAATCGCTGACGCGCCAGACGCAGGCGGCCCTGGATGCCGTGGAGATCAAGAACCGGTTCCTCGCCAGCGCCGCCCACGACATCCGGCAGCCGGTGCACGCGCTGGGCCTGTATGCCGACTGGCTGGGCAGCGAGCCGGAGCTGGTCCACGAGATCGCGCCCAAGATCGTCGAATCGACCAAGGCCGTGAACGCCCTGTTCGACTCGCTGTTCGACCTGGTGCGCCTGGACCAGGGCAAGATCAAGCTGAACATCGAGGACGTGCCGCTGGACAAGCTGCTGCACGACCTCGAACTGCAGTACCGGCCGCTGGCGCAAGCCAAGGGCCTGCGCCTGAAGGTGCACGCGGTGCCCGGCACGGTGGTCTCGGATCCCATCCTGCTGCAGCGCATCGTGGGCAACCTGATTTCCAATGCCGTGAAGTACACGGAGCGCGGCGGCATCCTGGTGGCTTCACGCAACACGCCGCGCGGGCGCCGGATCGAGATCTGGGACACCGGCGTGGGCATCGCGCCGGTGCACCAGCGCGAGATCTTCCGGGAGTTCTACAAGGTGCCCAGCCACACGGGCACGGAAGAAGGCTTCGGCCTGGGCCTGTACATCGTGGCCCGCCTGAGCCACATCCTGGGGCATCCGGTGTCGCTGGCCTCGCGCCCGGGACGGGGTACCGTGTTCAGGCTGATGCTGCAGCCCACCAACGCGCAGCAGGCCGCCGAACGTGCGGCGGCTTCGGTGGCTCAGCTCGTGAGCAGGCCGTGAACGCGGGCGTAGTGGATGGTCTGGGTGCGGCTCTTGACGCCCAGTCGGCGGAACAGCCGCCACAGGTGGACCTTCACGGTGTGCTCGCTGATCCCCAGTTCGTCGGCGATCTCCCGGTTGGACAGGCCGCGGTCCAGCATCACGATCAGCTGCTTCTGGCGCTTGGACAGCTTGTTGTCCGTGGGTGCCAGTTCCTCGAAGCTGCCGTCGGTGTTCAGCAGCGCGCGCAGCGCGTTTCCGATCTCCTGCGCCCCTGAGGACTTCTCGATGTAGATGTCGGCGCCGGCTTCGATGCACTGCTCCTCCGCATCGGCGGCCGGGGAAGCGGACAGCACCGCGAGGGGTGCCTCGGGGAAGCGGTTCTTCAGTTCGTGCACGCCGGAAGTGCCGGTGGTGTCCGGGAGCTTCAGGTCCAGGCAGATCAGGTCCGGGTTGCCATGCTGCTTGACCGCCGACTCCATGCCGCCGATGCGATCGAGCTCGATGACCGTGGCTCCGGGGCGCAGGCGGCGCAGCAGCATGACGACCGCCTCGCGCATCAGCGGGTGGTCGTCGATCACGTAGAGGCTCATCGGATTCGGGTTTTTCATGGCGAGGGCAAGGATAACGCCGAATCAGCGGCTTGTAACCAACTCAGGCTTACGCCGCGGCCAGCTGCTCCAGCGCGGCGCGCACCTGCTCGGCGCTGACGCCCTCGGGACAGCGGACCTGCGCCTCCAGGCCGGCCAGCCCGGACTGCTTGAGCTGCGCCACGAGCCGGCCGGCCTCCTTGGGCGACTCGAAGCCCACGCTTTGCAGCAGCAGCGCGCCCGTGGGGTCCACCAGCTTGAAGTAGTGCAGGCCGTCCGCCTCGCGGTATTGCTTGAACGCGGGGAGCGAGGCCTTGCCGGCCTTGGCTCGCGCGCTGCCCGGCTGGTCCGCCAGGTTGCGCAGGCCGACCGCGTGGCGCAGCCGGGCCATGAAGGGGGTGGCCAGCGCGCGGGCCTTGTCGGCGCCGGCGCGCAGGATGCGCTCCAGCTCCGCGGGGTTGTTCACGAGGGCCTCGTAGCGCTCGCGCATGGGCGCTATCTCCCGGTCGATGCGCTCGAACAGCAGCTGCTTGGCGTCGGCCCAGGCGATGCCGTCGCCGTAAGCCTTCTGCAAGGCGGCGGTCTCTTCCGCGCTGGCGAAGGCCTGGTAGATCTGGAACAGCGCCGACCCCTCGACCGGCTTGGGCTCGCCGGGCGCGCGCGAGTCGGTGACGATGGAGAAGATCTGCTTGCGCACCTGCTCGCGGGGGCCGAACAGCGCGATCACGTTGTCGTAGCTCTTGCTCATCTTGCGCCCGTCCAGGCCGGGGAGCAGGGCGACCGAGTCGTCCACCGCCGCCTGCGGCAGCACGAAATGCTCGCCGTACAGGTGGTTGAAGCTGGCCGCCATGTCGCGCGCCATCTCGATGTGCTGCACCTGGTCGCGGCCCACCGGGATCCAGTTCGCGTTGAACATGATGATGTCCGCCGCCATCAGCACGGGGTACATGAACAGGCCCGCGGTCACGTCGGCGTTGGGGTCGGCACCCGCGGCCAGGTTCTTGTCCACCGCCGCCTTGTAGGCGTGGGCGCGGTTGAGCAGTCCCTTGCCCGTGACGCAGGTCAGCAGCCACGTCAGTTCCGGGATTTCCGGGATGTCGGACTGCCGGTAGAAGAACACCTGGTCCGGGTCCAGGCCCGCGGCCAGCCAGCAGGCGGCGATCTCCAGGGTGGAGCGCTGGATCCGGCTGGGTTCGTCGCACTTGATCAGCGCGTGGTAGTCGGCCAGGAAGTAGAAGTTCTCTGTCCCGGCGCGCCGGCTGGCCTGCACGGCCGGTCGGATGGCGCCCACGTAGTTGCCCAGGTGGGGCGTGCCCGTGGTGGTGATGCCGGTGAGGTAGCGGACGGTGGCTTGGGGACTCATAGGTGCGTTACTGGAGCAGGGCGTTCAGCGGCGACAGCAGCAGGCCCAGGCTGGTGTAGCCCAGGTCGATCAGGGGGCGCAGCCAGTAGGTGCCGACCACGCCCAGCAGCACCAGCCCCAGGACAATGAAGAAGCCCCAGGGCTCGACGCGGCTGAGGGCATAGGCAGGCCGTGGCGGCAGCAGCCCCACCAGGATGCGGCCACCGTCCAGCGGCGGCAGCGGAAACAGGTTGAACGCCCACATCACCAGGTTCACCAGCACGCCCGCCTTGGCCATGTCCAGGAAGAAGCGCTCGTCCACCCCCGCGGCCACCAGCACCGAGAACAGCACGGCCCAGGCTATGGCCTGGATGAAGTTGGACGCGGGGCCGGCCAGGGCCACCCAGATCATGTCCCGCTTGGGGCGGCGCAGGTGGCCGAAGTTGACGGGCACCGGCTTGGCGTATCCGAACAGGAAGGCACCCGATGTGGCGAAGTACAGCAGCAACGGCATCGCGATGGTGCCGATCGGGTCGATGTGCTTGACGGGGTTGAGCGTGACGCGGCCCATCGCATAGGCGGTGTTGTCGCCCAGGTAGCGCGCCACGTAGCCATGCGCCGCCTCGTGGACCGTGATGGCGAACAGCACCGGGAGGGCGTAGACCAGGACGGTCTGGACAAGGTTGTTGATATCCACCGCGGGATTGTCTCAGAGGGGGCTCAAAGCCCCAGGGCCGCGGGGTCGCCGCGTCCGAGGCGCAGCACCACGGCGTCGCCGCCCGTGCCCATGGGCGCCAGATCGATCACCGTGGTGGGCTGCGAGGGGCAGGCCCCCGCATCGATCACCCCGGCCAGCGCCTTCTCGAACCGGCTGCGGATCTCCTGGGCGTCGTTCAGCACCTCCTGGTCATCCGGGGCGATCAGCGTGGTGGCCAGCAACGGCCCGCCGTGCAGGGCCAGCAGCTCCTGCAGCACGGCATGTGCGGGAACGCGCAGGCCTATGGTCTTGCGCTGCGGGTGGCTCACCCGCCGGGGCACTTCGCGCGTGGCCTCCAGGATGAAGGTGTAGGGCCCGGGCGTGGCGGACTTGAGCAGACGGTACTGCCGGTTGTCGACGCGGGCGTAGTTCGCCAGCTCGCTCAGGTCGCGGCACAGCAGGGTGAGGTGGTGCTTCTCGTCCACCCGCCGGATCTGCCGCAGCCGGTCGGCGGCGGCCTTGTCGTCCAGGTGGCAGGCCAGGGCGTAGCTGGAGTCGGTGGGCACCGCCAGCACGCCGCCCTGTTCCAGCAGCGCCACGGCCTGCTTGAGCAGGCGCAGCTGCGGGTTCTGCGGGTGCACTTCGAAGTACTGGGCCATCTCAGCGCCTGCCTTCCCGCACCGTCAGCCAGGCCCCGGTCGCGCCGCACACGGCGATCAGGCCCATGCCTGCCAGCGACCAGCCGTCGGGCACGTGCGCGAACACCAGCCAGCCGCCCAGCATCGCGAACGCGATCTGGGAATACAGGTAGGGCGTCAGCGTGGACGCGGGAGCGCGCTGGAACGCCAGGATCAGCATGAAGTGCCCGATGGTCGCCATCAGGCCCATGAAGCACAACCCGGCCCACAGCCAGGGGTCGGGCATCTCGCTCCACGCGAAGGGCAGGGCCAGTGATGCGACGAGCGTGCCCACCCAGCCCGTGTACAGGTGCGTGGTGACCGGGTCTTCGGTGCGGGCCAGCTTGCTGGTGAGCAGCTGGAACCAGGCGTTGCTGGCCACCAGGCCCAGGGGCAGCAGCGAATACCAGGTGAACGCCTCGCCGCCCGGCCGGATGATGACCACCGTGCCGGCGAATCCGCCCGCCACCAGCAGCCACCGCAGCGGCGTGACATGCTCGTGCAGCACCGTGGCCGCCAGCAGCGTCACCGCCAGCGGCACCACCATCACGATGGCGGTGAACTCGCCCACGGGCAGGTACTTCAGGCTGACGAACGCCAGCAGGCTGCTGGTGAGCAGCAGCAGGCCGCGCAGGCACTGGGTGCCGGGGTGCAGCGTGCGCAGCAGCGACAGGCCCCGCAGCGGCAGCATCACCACCGTGGTGGCGACCGCCTGGAAGGCGTAGCGGAACCACAGTGCCATCAGGAGCGGCACGGAAGCGCTGACGAACTTGGTCGCGGTGTCCAGGGCGGAGAAGCAGGCGGCTGCGCCGATCACCATCAGGATTCCGGCCAGCACGCGCCGCGCGTCGGCGGCGGCGGTCACCGGATGCGGTCGGCCAGCAGCTCCCACACCGGTGTCAGCGCGCCGGGGAGGTAGGGCAGCCGCCCCAGGTCGGTATGGCTTTCGCCGGGGCCATGGAAATCGCTGCCGCGGGAGGCCGCCAGGCCGAACTCGCGCGCGGTCTCGGCGTACTTCACGTATTCGGCTGCCGTGTGGCTGCCGGTGACCACCTCGACGCCGCGGCCGCCATGGGCCTTGAACTCGGAGAACAGCGCGTACTCCTCGTTCGCGGTGAACTTGTAGCGGGCCGGGTGCGCGATCACGGCCATGCCGCCGGCGCTGGTGATCCACTGCACCGCGTCCCGCAGCGAGGCCCAGCGGTGCGGCACGTAGCCCGGCTTGCCCTCGGTCAGGTACTTGCGGAACACCTCGTTGGTGTCCTTGCAGGCGCCGATCTCCACCAGGTAGCGGGCGAAATGGGTACGCGAGATCAACTCCGGATTGCCCACGTACTTGAGCGCGCCTTCATAGGCGTCCTTGATGCCCACCTTGGCCAGTTGCTCGGCCATCTCGCGGGCCCGGGCACCGCGCCCGCCCCGCGTGTCGTTCAGGCCCTGCTGCATGGCCGGGTCGTCCGGATCGAATCCCAGGCCGACGATGTGCACGGTCTCGCCCGCGAAGGTGACCGAGATCTCGGTGCCCGTGAGGTACTTCATGCCTTGCGCGTGGGCGGCCGCGGCGGCGCGGTGCTGGCCGCCGATCTCGTCATGGTCGGTCAGGGCCCACAGTTCCACCCCGTTGGCCGCGGCGCGCGACGCCAGCTCTTCCGGTGTCAGCGTGCCGTCGGAGACGACGGAGTGACAGTGCAGGTCGGCATTGAGGATGGACACCCCCCGGATTTTAGGCGGCGGGCCCGTTTCCCGCGGCCTGCCGGCCGCAAGCCCCTGCTGCGCTCAGTTCAGCGCGCCGGCCTGCAGCTTCAGGTCGGCTCCGGTGCGCAGAGCGCAGGCGATCGCGGCTTCCAGGCCACGGGCGATCTTGCCGCGGCCCATGGAAGGCTGGCCCTGCTCGGGCAGCCAGGGCACGTGGATGAGGCCGCCCCGGGTGGCCGACCAGTCCGGCCGGGCGAGCTCGTGCATCAGGCCGTAGAAGACGTGGTTGCAGACGAAGGTCCCGGCCGTCTGCGACACCTCGGCTTCGATGCCTTCGTCCAGCACCGCCGCCAGCATGGCCTTGATCGGCAGGCTGCTGAAGTAGGCGGCCGGGCCGCCGGGCACGACCGGTGTGTCCACCGGCTGGG
>CAZZAW010000022.1:15971-18307 GCA_964652405.1 uncultured Ramlibacter sp. | reverse complement strand
CCGACTTCCGGCCCGACATCATCATGGTCACGCCCAGCTACATGCTGGCCATCGCGGACGAGTTCGAGCGCCAGGGGCTGGATCCGCGCGAGAGCAGCCTGCGCCTGGGCATCTTCGGCGCCGAGCCCTGGACCAACGACATGCGCGCCGCCATCGAAGCGCGGATGGGGATGGATGCGGTGGACATCTACGGCCTGTCCGAGGTGATGGGGCCGGGCGTGGCCAACGAGTGCGTGGAAACCAAGGATGGCCCGACGATCTGGGAAGACCATTTCTACCCCGAGATCATCGACCCGGACACCGGCGCGCCGGTCGCCGACGGCGAGCTGGGCGAGCTGGTCTTCACCAGCCTGACCAAGGAAGCCCTGCCCATCATCCGCTACCGCACCCGCGACCTCACGCGCCTGTTGCCCGGCACGGCGCGCACCATGCGCCGGATGGAGAAGATCACCGGCCGCAGCGACGACATGATGATCGTGCGGGGGGTGAACGTGTTCCCCACGCAGGTGGAGGAGCTGATCCTCAAGCGCGCCGAGCTGGCGCCGCACTACCTGTGCATCCTCACGCGCGAGGGGCCGCTGGACTGCCTGACGGTGGCGGTGGAAGTGCGCGCCGGCCTGGCGCCCGATGCCGAGCCCGCGCAGGCGGCCGCCGAGCGCCTGGCCCACGAGATCAAGACCTACGTGGGCACCACGGCCAGGATCGAACTGCGCCCGTCGGGCGGCGTCGAACGCAGCCTGGGCAAGGCCAAGCGGGTGCTGGACCAGCGGCCGAAATGACGCGGCCTAGCGCTGTTCGATGGATTCGACCAGCAGGTCCAGGTGGGCCTCGTCGCCCATGTTGACGCGGATCTTCACCGGCAGGTACTGCAGGCTGGGCGCGAACCACATTTCCGCCGTGATGTTGCCCCGCGGGTTGGCGATGGGCCGGGGCTTGAGGTGGAAAGCCTCGATCTCGCCCAGGCTGGGCGTGGCCAGCAGCTCGCGCTGCACGATGTCGTAGGTCCACAGGTCCACGGCGCCGGGGCGCGCCATCCAGAAGCTCACGGCGCGGCCCACCTCCAGCTTCTCGCGGCCGCTGGAGAAGCGGTGGCTCAGCTCCACGAACTGGCTGGCCGTGTCCTGCACGCCCGGCGGGCGCGGCAGCACGCTGCCGTTGGCCAGCAGGATCTGTCCGGCCTCCAGGCGCAGCCCGCGGAGCCGGCCGCGCCGCTGCTCCTCGTAGGCGCCCGGGACCAGGCCGTCCGGCGTGACCTCCCCCTGGCTGGTCATCACCAGGGTGGCCAGCAGCGTCACGTCCACGTCCACCCGCACCTGGTAGCGCGAGCCCTCCCGCTGCCACTGCACCCGGGCGTCGCCGTACAGGTCGCCGCTGCGGAAGCGCCCGCCCAGGCGGTAGTTCAGGCGGGTATCGGCAGGCCAGCTGTCCAGCGACGCGGTGGCGCTCGCGGCGGGTGGGCTGGACGCTGCGGCGGCCGGTACTTCCGGCGCGCTGGCGCTCGCCTGCGGGGGCTCCGCGGCGGCAGGTTCGGGAGCGGGCGGCGGCGCGGGGGCGGCCACCGTGGCGGTGGGCTGCGGAATGGAAGTTGCTACTGAATCGATAGCAGCCTGCGCGCGCGGGGCGCGCGCTCGCGGCCGATTCGACGCTTGGACGGCGGGAGGCGGCAGCGGAGCCTCCGGCTGCAGCAGCCGGGTGTACACCGGCGCCACCAGGGGCTTCAGGGGCGTGGCCTGTGCCTGGTAGCGCGCCAGCCGTTCCAGCGCCACCAGGTGCAAGGCCAGGACGGCCGCCGCGAGCGCGGCCAGGCGGACCGGGCGTCCTGCTTTCAGGCCTGGGCGGACAGCCATGGCTGCGCCTGCGCGGGGTCGCGCAACACCAGGCGCCAGGTGGTGGCGGCGGCGGGCAGGTTCAGCTCCAGGCGCAGGATGCGGCGGTCGCGCGCCACCAGCGCGGTGAGCTTGCGGTGGCTGCCCGCGTACAGCAGCAGGTCGTCCAGCTTGTTCAGCCGCCAGGCCGTGCCGGCCACCTCGATGCCCAGCCACTCGTCGTTGGCCGCCATGCCGGCCTGCTCGGCCGCCCCGCCGCGCAGCACCGTCTTGAGCTGGATGCCGCTGGACTCGCTCACGCGCAGGCCCAGGCGCTGCTGCAGCGCGGCCGGCTCGTCCAGCTTGTAGATGCCCTGCCTGCGCAGCAGCTCCTCCAGCGGCAACTCGCGCGTGCCGTGCACCCAGGCGGCGAGCTCGCGCCCGAAGCTGCGCCCGCCCAGTTCACGGAGCACCGCGGCGAAGTCGGCCTCGGCCATGGGCCCGGCCTTGCAGCGCTGCCACAGCGCCCGC
>CAZZAW010000022.1:0-15871 GCA_964652405.1 uncultured Ramlibacter sp. | reverse complement strand
GGCGAAGTCGGCCTCGGCCATGGGCCCGGCCTTGCAGCGCTGCCACAGCGCCCGCATCACCTCGTCCAGGGTGGTGCGGCCTTCCGCGCGCAGCGTGAGGTCGAAGCACAGCGCCACCAGCGCGCCCTTGGTGTAGTAGCTCACCGTGGCGTTGGCGGTGTTCTCGTCCTGCCGGTAGTACTTGACCCAGGCGTCGAAGCTGGCCTGCGCCACGGCCTGCACCTCGCGGCCGGGCGTCTGCAGCACCTGGTTGATGGTCTTGTTCACCAGGCGCACGTAGGTGGCCTCGTCGATCAGCCCGGCGCGGCGCAGCAGCAGGTCGTCGTAGTAGCTGGTGAAGCCCTCGAAGAACCACAGCAGCTGGGTGTAGTTCTCCGCGCCGTAGTCGTAGTGCGCGAACTCCGCGGGCCGCAGGTGCTTGACGTTCCAGGTGTGGAAGTACTCGTGGCTGATCACAGGCCCAGCAGCGTGATGTAGCCGTCGGTCATGCGGGCGTCGCCCACGCGGGGCAGGTCGCGCCGCGAGGCGATCAGCGCGGTGGAGTTGCGGTGCTCCAGGCCCCCGTACCCGTCGTCCACGGCGTTCAGCATGAACAGGTAGCTCTTGTGAGGCGGGCGCTTCCTGTCATGCCAGAACCGGATCTCGGTTTCGCAGATCTTCTGCGTGTCGGCGAGCAGCCGCGCGCCGTCGAACGATTCCGTCGCGCCCGCTACGACCAGCCGGTGCGGCACGCCGCCGGCCTTGAATTCGCCGCTCCAGAAGCTGCCCATCTCCACCGGGCAGTCCACCAGTTCGTCGTAGTCGGACGCCAGGTAGCTGCCGAAACCGCGCTTGCCCACCTTCAGCGGCTCCAGGCCCGTGGCGGCCTCCCAGGCCGGCACCGGCGACACCAGTTCCAGGACGTGGGGCAGGTGCTCCTGCCCATGCACCTTCAGGCACAGGCTGGTGCCGTTGAAGAAGCCGCGCTGGCTGTCCAGCCAGGCGGTGCGCACCGAGTTGTCGAAGGCGTAGACCTCGTACGCCAGCACCAGCGGGCTGCTGGGCACGCACTCGACCTGCCAGTTGCACTTGTCCAGCTGCTGCACGGCCACGGCGCGGCCGTCCTGGCGCGCCGACAGGCGCTGAAGGTTCTTGGAGAACTCGCGCACCAGGTAGCTGCCGGGGATCCACACGGGCAGCGAGACGCGCTGGGCGGCCTCCGGCTGGGCGACGGTCAGCGTGACGCGGAACAGGTGGGCGTGGAGGTCGGCGGCCTCCACGCGGTAGTGCACGCGCTCGGCCGCGGCGGCGCGCGGGCTCACTTGGCTTCGGCCAGGTGCTTCTCGACCTGCGCCGCGCCTATGGCGCCGGGCACCCGCGAGCCGTCGGCGAACACCAGCGTGGGCGTGCCGGTGATCTTGTGCTTCTTGCCGAACTCCAGGTTGCGCGCCAGCGCGCTCGCGTCGCAGGCGGCGGGCGCCGCGGCGGCGGCCTGGTCCCTCACCATCCAGTCGGTCCAGGCCTTGGCCTTGTCGCGGGCGCACCAGATGTTGCGCGACTTGTCGGTGGAGTCCTGCCCCAGGATCGGGTAGAGGAACATGTAGACCGTGACGTTGTCGACCTTCTGCAGGTCGCGCTCGAAGCGCTTGCAGTAGCCGCAGTTCGGGTCCTCGAACACCGCCAGCTTGCGCTTGCCGTTGCCGCGCACGATGGTGAAGGCGTCCTTGAGCGGCAGGCTGGCGAAGTCGATCTCCAGGAGCTTTTCCATCCGCTCCTCGGTCAGGTTGCGCCGGGCGCGGGCATCGATCAGCGCGCCCTGGATCAGGTAGTTGCCTTCGGCGTCGGTGTACAGGATGTCGGTGCCCACGCGCACCTCGAACAGCCCCGGCATGGGCGTCTTGCTGATCTCGTCGATCTTGCCCAGCTGCGGGATGCGCTCGGCCAGGTTCTTGCGGATGGTGGCTTCCTGGCCGTGGGCCGCGACACTGGCGGCGAGGCCGGCGGCCCAGAGGGCTGCCAGCAGCCCGCGTCGAATGATGTTCATGGTCTTGTCCGTGACTGCTTGCAAATGGTCCCGCGGCCTTCAGAGCCGGCCGGCCGCCTGGCGCGCCACCCAGTGCTTGAGTGGCCCGCTGAGCTCGAATCCCTTCATGCCCCAGTTGCGCAGCAGCGCCCAGGGCTCGGTTTGCTGCGCGAACAGCTGCTGCAGGCCGTCGGTGGCGGCCTGCATGGCCACCAGGCCCGCCTTGCGTTCGCGCTCGTAGCGGCGCAGCAGCTTGAAGTCGCCGCAGCCGCGCCAGTATTCACGTTCGTGCAAGACCTGCGCCAGCGCCTGGGCATCGGCCAGGCCCAGGTTCAGGCCCTGGCCGGCCAGCGGGTGCACGGTGTGGGCCGCGTCGCCAGCCAGCGCCCACCCGGGCCCGCACCAGTGGTCGGCGCGCGCGAGCTGCAGCGGCCAGCAGGCGCGCTCGCTGGTGAGGCTGAGCGCGCCCAGCACGTCGTGGCTGGCCGCCTGCACACGCGCCTGGAATTCCTCGGGCGCCATGTGCAGCAGCGCCGGCGCCTGGTCCTGCCGGACGGACCAGACCAGCGCCACCTGGTGGCCGCCGGCCCCCCCCAGCGGCAGCAGCGCCAGGATGTCGCCGCCGGCGAACCACTGGCGCGCGACCTGCCCGTGCGGCCGGGCGCAGGACAGCCGCGCCGCAATCGCGTGCTGCGGGTAGTGGGTCACCTGGAACTGCACGCCGAACTCCGCGCGGGTGGCGCTGGCGCGGCCCTCGCACACCACCGTGAGCCCGGCGGGCTGGGGCGCGGGCAGCAGCGTCACCAAGGGCTGGTAGCGCAGCGCCTCGGCCAGGCGCTGCTGCAGGCCGGCCACGTCGACGATCCAGGCGAGGGCCTCCACCCCTTGGGCATGCGCGTGGAAGTTGACCTCGCCGCCCTCGTCGCCATGCACCTGCATGGCGTCCACGGGCGTCACATGGGCCGCCTCGGGCCAGGCGCGCAGCTGCTCCAGCAGCTGGCGCGAGGCGGCGTTCAGGGCATAGGCCCGCACGTCGCTGCTGCCGCTGGCCGGGGCGGGCGGCTCATCCACCAGTCCCACGCGCAGGCGGTCACGGGCCAGCAACAGGGCCAGGGTGCGGCCGACAATGCCGGCGCCACGGATGCAGACGTCGAAAGCAGGCGCCATCGGGGCATTGTAGGAGCCGCCCTGCGGGCCCGGGGCACAATCCCGGGCCATGAGCGACATCTCTTCCGACATCACCGCCCGCATCGCCCGCCTGTTCGTCTACCCGGTCAAGTCCTGCGCCGGCGTGGAGCTCACGGAAGCCGTGCTCACCGAGACCGGCCTGGACCTGGACCGCGCCTGGATGGTGGTGGACGCGCAAGGCGAATTTGTCAGCCAGCGCGAGCTGCCGCGCATGGCCCTGGTCCGCACGCAGCTCAAGCACCACGAGGTGGTGCTGCGCGCGCCCGGCATGCTGGCGCTGCACCTGGCCATCGATTCGGTGGAAGCGCCGGTCAAGGCCCGGGTCTGGGACGACGAGGTCAGCGCCTACGACATGGGCGACGTGGCCGCGCAGTGGTTCACCGACTTCCTCGGGCAGCGCCTGCGGCTGGTGCGCTTCGACCCCGACCACCGCCGCCTGTCCAGCCTGCAGTGGACCGGCGGGGTGGAGGCGCCCAACCAGTTCAGCGACGGCTACCCGCTGCTGGTGGCCAGCGAGGCTTCGCTGGCGGGACTGAACGAGCGTCTGGCCCGCGGCGGCCATGCGGCGGTGGACATGGAGCGGTTCCGCCCCAACATCGTGCTGTCCGGCCTGGAGTCGCACGACGAGGACCGGCTGGAAGCCCTGCGCATCGCGGCCGACCAGCCGGTGGTGCTGCGCCCGGTCAAGCCCTGCGCGCGCTGCCCCATCCCCAACATCGACCCGGCCACGGCCGAGAGCAATCCGGTGGTCACCGACACCCTGCAAGCCTACCGGCGCGACGCGCGCGTCAACGGCGCGGTCACTTTCGGCATGAACGCCATCGTGATGGAGGGCGTGGACCAGGTGCTCAAGGTAGGCCAGGCCGTGGCCGGCCACTGGAAGTTCGACTAGCCGTTGGCGGTCAGGGCGCCCAGGGCGGGCTGGCTGTCGGGCTCGTCCCCGAAGCCGGACTCCGTGGAGGAGTCGTCCAGCGGCGAGGGCTGCGTGATTTCGGGCTCCAGGTAGCGGATCGGCCGCCGGGTGCGCGAGGACATGGAGGCGAGCAGGCCCGCCAGTGCCTCGGTGAGCTCGCCGGCTTCCAGCATGCGCTCGTTGAGCAGCACCGCCGCCACGTGGAACTGCAAGGTCACGTCCGGTTTGAGGCCCTTGAGCGGCATCAGCCCGGCGGCGATCAGCCGGGCGGCGCGGTCGGTGACCGCCGCCCGCGAGCTCACGCCCTCCAGGATCAGCCCGAAGCGGGCCTCGCCGATGCGGCTGACGGTGTCGATGTCGCGCACCAGCCGCCGCAGCTTGATCACGCTGCGCAGCAGGCTCTGCTCGGCCACGGCGGAGCCGTAGAACGCCTTGATCCGCGCGTAGTTCACCAGGTCGATGAAGACGATGGCCGAGTCTTCCTTGTCGCGCTTGAAGCGCGAGACCACCTGGCGCAGCCGGTCGTGGAACAGGTGCGAGGCGAGCAGGCCGGTCAGCGCGTCCTGGCTGGACAGCGCCTCCTCGCGGATTTGCGCGCCATGGCGCTCGCGCGAGCGGATGGCCAGCGCCACCAGCAGCAGCGGCACCTCGAGCGCCATGGCCACCACGATGGCGTACTGGGTGCCGAAGGAGACCGGCAGCCAGCCGAACAGGCGCACCAGCGCCATCACCACGGCCAGCGTGAGCGGGAAGTAGGCCGCCAGCACCCACAGGCCCACCTTGTCGCCGCGCCGCCAGGACAGCCAGGCCACGACGATGTTGGTGGCAGCAGCGAAGGCCACGTAGGCCGCCATCACCGCCAGTCCGGGCAACCGGGGCAGCAGCGGGTAGGCCAGCGCGAGGGCGAGGCCCGCCGGGCCGCCGACGCGCGCCAGCAGGTCCAGCACGCGGTGGCGGGCCGAGATGCCCGTGAGGCTGCGTACGAACATCATGGCCGCGCCGGCCGCCAGCGAGGCCAGGCTCCCCTGGGAGGCATCGGCCCAGAAGCCCGAGCTGGTCCACAGCAGGTGCGCGGCCACGCCGGTATAGGCCAGCACGCCCAGCGTCGTGATGCCGGCGTAAGCCGCGTACCAGCCGTACACGTTGTCGCGGTACACCCAGCTCTGCGCCAGGCAAGCCGTGATCAGCAGCAGCAGGGCGCCGCAGGCCATGCCCAGCCCGAGGTACTCCAGCTGCAGCTGCTGGTCGTGGGCCGCGTCGGTCGACAGGCGCACGGGCACGCTGGTCGGCGTGACGCTGCGCACCTGGATGAAGATGTCGCGCGCCTGGCCGCGCGGCAGGTCGAGCCGGAAGTAGGGGTAGCGGCCGGCTTCGGGCCAGCGTTCCGTGGCCACGGTGTCCCCGGCCGACTGGCCACGCCAGGAGCCATTGGGTTCCTGCTGCCAGACGCTCACGTAGTCGAGCACCGGGTTGGGGAACGCCATGATCCAGCGCTGCCGGTCGTCGTTGCCGCGCTGGAGGCGCACCCGCATCCACAGGGCGCTGCCGGGCGGGAAGTGGTACACGGCATCGGCCTGCGCAGGCACAAAGCGCCCGGGCGACTGGGCCACCTCGTCGATGGTCGCGATGCCGCGCTCGTCCAGCCAGACGGCCGATGCGCCGTCCACGCGCAACGAGCCTCCGGTCTCGGCCAGCAGCACGGGACCCGGCCGCTGCGGCTGGGCCTGCGCGGGCGCCAGCGCTCCCAGCAGCCCCAGCAGCAGGCCCAGGATCGCCGCGGCCCATGGCATACACTTTCGGGCTTGGTTTTTCGGGGCGCCACGCCCCTCTCCGGAAACAGACATGAGCTTGAAGTGCGGGATCGTCGGTCTGCCCAACGTGGGTAAGTCGACCTTGTTCAATGCGTTGACCAAGGCCGGGATCGCTGCGGAAAACTATCCTTTCTGCACCATCGAGCCCAACGTGGGCATCGTCGAACTCCCCGATCCGCGGCTGGCCGGCCTGGCCGCGATCGTCAAGCCGGAACGCATCGTACCGGCCATTGTCGAGTTCGTCGACATCGCGGGACTGGTCGCGGGCGCGAGCAAGGGCGAAGGCCTGGGCAACCAGTTCCTGGCGCACATCCGCGAGACGGACGCCATCGTCAACGTGGTCCGCTGCTTCGACGATCCCAACATCATCCACGTGGCCGGCAAGGTGGACCCGGTGTCCGACATCGAGGTGATCCAGACCGAGCTGTGCCTGGCCGACCTGGGCACGGTGGACAAGAGCCTGGCCCGCTACACCAAGGCCGCCAAGTCCGGCAACGACAAGGAAGCCGCCAAGCTGGTGCAGGTGCTCACGCGGGTGCAGGCCGCGCTCAACGAGGGCAGGCCGGTGCGCACGCTGCCGTTCAGCGACGAGGAGCAGGCGCTGCTCAAGCCGCTGTTCCTGATCACGGCCAAGCCGGCCATGTTCGTGGGCAACGTGAGCGAGGACGGCTTCGAGAACAACCCCTTCCTGGACCGGCTGCGCGAGTACGCGCAGGCGCAGGGGGCGCCCGTGGTCGCCATCTGCGCCAAGATCGAGGCCGAGATGGCCGACATGGAGGACGAGGACAAGAAGATGTTCCTGGCCGAGATCGGCCAGGATGAGCCGGGCCTGAACCGCCTGATCCGCGCCGCCTTCAAGCTGCTGGGCCTGCAGACCTACTTCACGGCCGGCGAGAAGGAAGTGCGTGCCTGGACCGTGCGCATCGGCGCCACGGCGCCGCAAGCGGCAGGCGTGATCCACACCGACTTCGAGCGCGGCTTCATCCGCGCCCAGACCATCGCCTACGACGATTACATCCAGTTCAAGGGCGAGCAGGGCGCCAAGGACGCGGGCAAGATGCGCAGCGAAGGCAAGGAGTACGTCGTGAAGGACGGCGACGTCATGAACTTTCTCTTCAACGTCTGAAGCCCGTCAGCTGAAGCCGGGGATGCCCCCGGGAAACAGGTACAGCAGCGCGACCGTCATGGTGACGTAGCGCAGGAACTTGCCGATGGCCATGTAGAGCACGCAGGGCCAGAAGGACAGGCGCAGCCAGCCGGCTACCGCGCACAGCGGGTCGCCCACCAGCGGCAGCCAGGAGAGCAGGCAGGCCTTGGGACCCAGTTTTTCCAGCCACTCGATGGCCTTCACGTGGGTGCGCGAGTGCCCCCACTTGTCCACCACGTGGTGGGCGCCGTATCCCAGCCACCAGTCGACGATGCCGCCCAGCGTGTTGCCGGCGGTGGCCACGAACACTGCGGGCCAGAAGAGGTCGGGGTTGAGCTTGAGCAGGCCGAACAGCGCCGGCTCCGAGCCCATGGGGAGCAAGGTCGCGGAAACGAATGCAACGAAGAACAGCGTGGACAACCCGAACTTGGGCAGTGCCAGGATCGCCAGCAGGGACTCGAGCCACTCTTGCATGCGCGGCGATGTTACGGGAGTCAAGCCCGGCGAGCCTGTAGGCGCGTACGCAATCATTTATTTCAACGGCTGAAATGGGGCGCGCATACAATCGTGCCTCATTTTTCAGCAGCCCCTTCCCGCGCTCCCGCATGAACATCGGCCCCCACACCCTCGCGAACAACCTGTTCGTGGCGCCGATGGCGGGCGTGACCGACAGGCCGTTCCGCCAGCTGTGCCGGCGCCTCGGCGCGGGCTACGCGGTCAGCGAGATGGTCACCTCGCGCAAGGAGCTGTGGAACAGCCTCAAGACCTCGCGCCGCGCCAACCACGAGGGTGAGCCCGGGCCGGTGGCGGTGCAGATCGCGGGCACCGACGCTGCGATGATGGCCGAAGCCGCCAGCTACAACGTGGACCGCGGCGCGCAGATCATCGACATCAACATGGGCTGCCCGGCCAAGAAGGTGTGCAACAAGTGGGCGGGCTCCGCGCTGATGCAGGACGAGGCGCTGGCCGTGTCCATCGCGCGCGCCGTGGTGCAGGCCTGCGAGCCGCGCGGCGTGCCGGTCACGCTGAAGATGCGTACCGGCTGGTCGCAGGCGAACCGCAATGCCGTGGCGCTGGCGCGCGCGTTCGAGGACTCGGGCATCCGCATGCTGACGGTGCACGGCCGCACGCGCGAGCAAGGGTACGGCGGGCAGGCGGAGTACGAGACCATCGCCGCAGTCAAGTCCGCGGTCCGCATCCCGGTCGTTGCGAATGGCGACATCACCACGCCGGAGAAGGCGCGCGATGTGCTCGCAGCCACCGGCGCCGACGCGGTGATGATCGGCCGCGCGGCGCAGGGCCGGCCGTGGATCTTCCGCGAGGTCGCCCACTTCCTGGCCACCGGCACGCACCTGGCGCCGCCCCTGGTGGCCGAAGTGCGCCGGCTGCTGCTGGAGCACCTGCAGGACCACTACAGCCTGTACGGCGAGTACACGGGCGTGCGCAGCGCGCGCAAGCACATCGCCTGGTACGTGAAGGCACTGCCGGGCGGCGCGCAGTTGCGCGAACGCATCAATGCCATCGAGGACTGCGAGTCGCAGCTGCAGGCGGTCGCCGCCTACTTCGGCGAACTCGGCGAACACGACGACCGGCTGCCCCTGGCGGTGGTCCACGACGAACAAGAAGAAGCGGAAGCGGAGCAATGAGCAAGAAGCACATCGAGGAGTGCGTCAGGTCCAGCCTGGAGGGCTATTTCCGCGACCTGCGCGGGACCGAGCCGGACGGCATGTACGAGATGCTGGTCAAGGTGGTGGAAAAGCCGCTGCTGGAGGTGGTGATGGCCAAGGCCGAACACAACCAGTCCCGCGCCGCCGAGTGGCTGGGCCTGAACCGCAACACGCTGCGCAAGAAGCTGGTCGAGCACAAGCTGCTGAAATAACTAGAACCCCATGCAAGCCCTGATCTCCGTTTCCGACAAGACCGGCATCGCCGATTTCGCGCGCGCCCTGCATTCGCTGGGCGTCCAGCTCATCTCCACCGGCGGCACCGCCAAGCTGCTGGCCGAGCAGGGGTTGCCGGTGAAGGAGGTGGCCGAAGTCACCGGCTTTCCGGAGATGCTCGACGGCCGCGTGAAAACGCTGCACCCCATGGTGCATGGCGGCCTGCTCGCGCGGCGCGACCTGCCGGAGCACATGGCGGCGCTCAAGGCCCACGGCATAGTCACGATCGACCTGCTGGTGGTGAACCTCTACCCCTTCGAGAAGACCGTGGCCACGCCCGGCTGCACGCTGGAAGACGCGATCGAGAACATCGACATCGGCGGGCCGGCCATGGTGCGCAGCGCGGCCAAGAACTGGAAGGACGTGGGCGTGGTGACCGACGCGTCGCAGTACGACACCGTGGTGGCGGAGCTGCGCTCGGCCGGCAAGCTCTCCGACAAGACGCGCTTCGCGCTGTCCGTGGCGGCCTTCAACCGCATCAGCAACTACGACGCGGCCATCAGCGACTACCTGTCGCGCATCCAGGAAGATGGCAGCCACGCCCTGTTCGGCGGGCAGGCCAACGGGCGGTTCGTCAAGGTGCAGGACCTGCGCTACGGCGAGAACCCGCACCAGCAGGCGGCGTTCTACCGCGACCTCTACCCGGCCCCCGGGTCGCTGGTGACGGCCCGGCAGCTGCAGGGCAAGGAACTGTCGTACAACAACATCGCCGACGCGGATGCCGCCTGGGAGTGCGTCAAGAGCTTCGACGCGCCGGCCTGCGTAATCGTCAAGCACGCCAATCCCTGCGGCGTGGCGGTGGGCCGAGACCCGCTCGAGGCCTACGGCAAGGCCTTCAAGACCGATTCCACGTCGGCCTTCGGCGGCATCATCGCGTTCAACCGGCCGCTGGATGGCGCGGCCGCGCAGGCCGTGAGCAGGCAGTTCGTCGAGGTGCTGATGGCGCCGGGCTTCGCCTCCGAGGCGCTGGAGATCTTCAAGGCCAAGGCCAACGTGCGGGTGCTGCAGATCGACCTGCCGCCCGGCGGGAAGACCGACTGGGACAACGGCCGCAACCTGATGGACGTCAAGCGCGTCGGCTCGGGCCTGCTGATGCAGACCGCCGACAACCGCGAGCTGACGCTGGGCGAGCTGAAGGTCGTGACGAAGAAACAGCCCACGCCGCAGCAGCTGCAGGACCTGCTGTTCGCGTGGAAGGTCGCCAAGTACGTGAAGTCCAACGCCATCGTGTTCTGCAAGGACGGCATGACCATGGGCGTGGGCGCCGGCCAGATGAGCCGGCTGGACTCGGCCCGCATTGCCAGCATCAAGGCCCAGCATGCCGGGCTGTCGCTCCAAGGCACCGTGGTGGCGAGCGACGCCTTCTTCCCCTTCCGCGATGGCCTGGACGTGGTGGTCGACGCTGGCGCGGCCTGCGTCATCCAGCCCGGCGGCAGCATGCGCGACGAGGAAGTGATCGCCGCCGCCGACGAACGCGGGGTGGCAATGGTGTTCTCAGGCGTCCGGCACTTCAGGCACTGAACGGGCTGCAGCCCGCTTGCCGCGGGCGCATGCAGCTACTCTTTTTGTAGCGTCGCAAACACCTCGGCAGCCGCTGCCACGGTCTGGGCGATGTCCTCGTCGCTGTGCGCGGCGCTCACGAATCCCGCTTCGTACAAGGCTGGCGCGATGTAGACGCCGCGCGCCAGCAGGCCGTGGAACAGGCGGTTGAAGCGGGCACCTTCCGTTTTCATCACCTGGCCGTAGTTCTGGGGCAGCTCGGGCAGCAGGAAGAAGCCGAACATGCCGCCTTCGCTGTCGCCGCTGAACGGCACGCCCGCGCTGCGCGCGGCACCAGCAAGGCCTTCCACCAGCGAGCGTGTGCGCTGCGCCAGCGCGTCGAAGAACCCCGGCTTGCGGATCTCGCGCAGCGTGGCCAGGCCGCAGGCGGTGGCCACCGGATTGCCGGACAAGGTGCCGGCCTGGTAGACCGGTCCCAGCGGCGCCAGCTGTTCCATGACCGCGCGCGGCCCGCCGAAGGCGGCCAGCGGCATGCCGCCGCCGATCACCTTGCCCAGCACCGACAGGTCGGGGCGGAATCCGGGAATCAGCCGGGCATAGAGCGACTGCGCGCCGCCCAAGGCGACGCGGAACCCGGTCATCACCTCGTCGAACACCAGCAGCGCGCCGTGCTGCGTGCACAGCTCACGGCAGCGTCGCATGAAAGGGACGGAGGCGCGGACGAAGTTCATGTTGCCCGCGATCGGTTCGATCGCCAGGCAGGCGATGTCGGGGCCGTGCAGCGCGAAGGCTTCTTCCAGCTGCTGCAGGTTGTTGTATTCCAGGACCAGGGTGTGCTGCACCACTTCCGGCGGCACGCCGGCACTGGTCGGGTTGCCGAAGGTGGCCAGGCCCGAGCCGGCCTTGACCAGCAGGGCGTCGGCATGCCCGTGGTAGCAGCCTTCGAACTTGATGAGCTTGCTGCGCCCAGTAGCCCCGCGCGCCAGACGGATCGCGCTCATGGCGGCCTCGGTGCCCGAACTCACCAGCCGCACCATCTCCACCGCCGGGAGCAGGTCGCAGATCGCCTCGGCCAGGTCGATCTCGCGTTCGGTCGGCGCGCCGAACGAGAAGCCGTCGAGCGCCGCGCGCTGCACCGCTTCGACGACAGCCGGGTGGCCGTGGCCCAGGATCATGGGCCCCCAGGAGCCGATGTAGTCGATATAGCGCTGGCCCTGGGCGTCCCAGAAATAGGCGCCCTGTGCGCGCTGCACGAAGCGCGGCGTGCCGCCCACGGCGCGGAAGGCGCGCACGGGCGAGTTCACGCCGCCGGGAATGCGCTGGCGGGCGCGCTCGAAGAGTCGTTCGTTGGCGTCCATGGCGGAGATCAATGCTTGGTGTCGGGAGCCGGCATGTCGAAGACCTGCAAGGCCTGCGCTTCTTCCTGCGTGAGCTCGCCGGGCTCGCCCTCGGGCTGGGCCCAGAACAGCCGGTCGGGGACCACGTTGCCCATGCCGGGGCGGAACCCCCCGTCCAGGCAGCGGTCCAGGTAGCCCAGTGCTTCCGTGGCCGCGGCGGCCAGGTCGCTCCCGCTGGCGACGAGCGCGGCGAGCGCGGCCGAGAGCGTGTCGCCGGCGCCGGAAAACACGGCTTCGAAGCGCTCGAACTTTTCGCTGCCGAGCACGGCCTGTGGCGTGGCGAGGACGTTGTCGATGAATTGTTCCGGTAACGGGATTCCGGTGATCAGCGTGTAGGGCACGCCCATCTCGGAGGCCGCCTTGGCGATGTCGCGCCCGGTGGGGCTGCGGTCACTGCTCCAGTCGGGCAGCAGCCAGCGCCACAGCGTGCTGTGGTTTCCGACCAACACGGTGGTCTGAGGCAGCAACAGTTCACGGAAGGCATCGAGGTAAAGATCGATCTGGCCCTCTTCCCACCACGACAGGTCGGGCATGTAGGCCACCACGGGGACATCGGCGTAGTCGGCCGTGATCTCGGCGATTGCGCTCAGCGCTTCGGGGCTGCCGACGAAGCCGACCTTGAATACTTGCACCGGCACGTCTTCGAGGATCGCGCGCGCCTGCTCGGCGATGGATTCCTCGTCGAAGCTGAAATGGTCGAACACTTCCGCGGTGTCCCGCGCATAGGCGCCTGTTACAACGGGCAGCGCATGCGCGCCCACGGAGGCGATCGCTGTTACATCTGCCGCCAGCCCGCCCGCGCCGCTGGGGTCGCTCGCGTTGAACACCATCACGCACGCGGGACTGTCGTCCTCTCCGGAGAGGACCTCGGAGTCGGTGCTGGAACTGGAGGGGTTGGGGTTTGTCATGAGCCTGAATCTTCCAGGCACCGGCACGCTCTGCGCAGTCGCCGCGAGGGCCCTCGATACAATCGTTGCATTCTATTCGAAGGCCCTTTAAGCTGTGACTGAACCGAAGACTTGGATGTGTTTGATTTGCGGCTGGATCTATGACGAAGCCGCGGGAGCCCCCGACCACGGCATCGCACCAGGGACTTCGTGGGCGGATGTTCCGATGAACTGGACCTGTCCCGAGTGCGGTGCCCGCAAAGAAGATTTTGAGATGGTTCAGATTTGAACGGGGCGCGTCGTTACAAGTTTCGGACAACGCAGCCCCAAGGCAGTTACAAATGAGGAGCAGCGCCAAGTGAGCACGACTGGACTGAAGGTGCTGGTGATCGACGACAGCAACACGATCCGGCGCAGTGCCGAGATCTTCCTGAAGCAGGGCGGCCACGAGGTGCTGCTGGCCGAAGACGGCTTCGATGCCCTGGCCAAGGTCAACGACTACCAGCCCAACCTGATCTTCTGCGACATCCTGATGCCGCGCCTGGATGGCTACCAGACCTGCGCCATCATCAAGCGCAACGCGAAGTTCGCCGGCGTGCCC
Source organism: uncultured Ramlibacter sp. (assembly GCA_964652405.1). Lineage (GTDB taxonomy): Bacteria > Pseudomonadota > Gammaproteobacteria > Burkholderiales > Burkholderiaceae_C > Ramlibacter. The sequence goes on along the minus strand of CAZZAW010000022.1, from coordinate 2,485 downwards.
GTGGTCATGCTTTCGTCCAAGGACGGCGTTTTCGACAAGGCCCGCGGCCGCATGGTCGGCTCCCAGGACTACCTGACCAAACCGTTTACCAAGGACCAGCTGCTGCAGACCGTGCAGCAGTTCGGTGCCGCCCAAGAAGGAGTGATGTGATGGCAATACAAAAAGTCCTCGTTGTGGATGACTCCAAGACCGAGCTGATGTTCATGACGGACCTGCTGCAGAAGAACGGCTTCGCGGTGAAGACCGCCGAGAACGCCGAAGATGCGTTCCGCCGCCTGGCCGAGGAAAAACCCGACCTGATCCTGATGGACGTGGTCATGCCCGGCCAGAACGGCTTCCAGCTCACCCGCGCCATCACCCGCGACCCGCTCTATGCCGACGTGCCCATCATCATGTGCACCAGCAAGAACCAGGAGACCGACCGCGTGTGGGGCATGCGCCAGGGCGCGCGCGACTACATCACCAAGCCCGTCGACCAGGACGAGCTGATGGCCAAGATCAAAGCGCTCGGCTGAACCTGCAGTAACCCAAGATGGCCAACCGCGAAGCCCTGCGCGAACTCCAGAGCCGGCTGGCCAGCCGGCTGCAGGCCGCCCGCGCCGAAGGCGTGCAGGCCTCCTGGCTTGCCGTGGAGGCGGCCGGTTCGCGCTACCTGTTCCCGCTGGCCCAGTCCGGCGAGATCTTCCCCTTTGCCAGCGCGCAGCCGGTGCCCTACACCCAGGCCTGGTTCCTGGGCGTGGCCAACCTGCGCGGCGGCCTGTACGGCGTGGTGGACCTGGCCAGCTTCGTGGCAGGCCGCCCGCCTGCGCTGCGCTCCGACGCAGGCCGCGCCGAATCGCGCCTTGTCGCGCTCAACGCGATGCTCGAAGTCAATTGCGCGCTGCTGATCGACCGCCTGGCCGGCCTGCGCAACCTCGACGGCTTCTCCTCCTCCAGCGAGCCCCCCGAGGGCTCGCCGGCTTACTTCGGCAGCGGCTACACCGATGCCACTGGCGCGTACTGGCAGGAAATCAACCTGCAGGCGCTGTCGCAACAACCCCAGTTCCTGAGCATCAGCGCTTAAGTTCCCCCGGAAGGCCTTGCACCATGTCCGTCGTCGACCAACTGAAAAAACTCTTCGCCAAGAAGCCCGCCGATCCGGCGCCTGAACCCAGCGGCGAGCTGAGCCTGGCCATGCCCGATGCCTCGCAGGATCCGCTGGCCACCGGCGCGATGGAAGCGCGCGCGGCGCAGCAGGATGACCTGTCCATGACGCCGGCGCAGGGCGGCGACCCTTTCAGCCTGGACGGCGACGATTCGGTCGCGCCCGAGGCGGTCGACGAAGCCGAACTGATCTCCGTGCCGCTGCTGGGGCGGCGCACCGTCGTCACGCACCAGCGGATCCTGTTCACCTTCCTGGCCTTCGCGCTGGTGGTGCTGGGCTCGGTGGCCGTGTTCGCGGTCCGGCAGGCGGACACGGTCGCGCAGCAGGTGCGGGGTACCGGTGAATCGCTGATGCAGTCGCAGCGCCTGGCGAAGTCGGTGTCGCAGGCCCTGGTGGGCAGCGCCCAGGCGTTCCCCGACGTGAAGGAAAGCGCCGACGTGCTGGCCCGCACCGTGCGTGGCCTGAAGTCCGGCGACGAAGGCCTTCGCCTGCAGCCGGTGCTGGTCGAGTTCCAGGAGGACGTGGACAAGATCACCCCGCTGATGGAGCGCGCCGAGAAGAACGCCGGTACCGTCATGGGCCAGCAGCGAATCCTCACGCAGGTGGGCAACGCCCTTCGCACCATCAACCGCCAGTCGTCCGACCTGCTGGAGATCGCCGAGACCGTGTCGTCGCTGAAGCTCCAGCAGAACGCGCCCGCGGCCGAGATTTCCGCCTCCGGCCAGCTGGTGATGCTGACCCAGCGCATCGGCAAGTCGGCCAACGAGTTCCTGACCATGGAGGGCGTGTCGCCCGAGGCGGTGTTCCTGCTGGGCAAGGACCTGAACTCGTTCAAGGAAATCGCGCAGGGCCTGCTGGATGGCAGCCCCGAGCTGCGCCTGGCCGGCGCCAAGGACCCCCAGACGCGCGAGCGCCTGGAAGCGCTGATGAAGCTGTACGAAGAGACCCGCACGCAGGCCGGCGCCATCCTGGGCAACCTGCAGGGCCTGGTGTCCGCGCGTGAGGCGCAGGCCGCGATCATCGCGGACAGCGAACCGCTACGCCGCGCGCTGGAAGACCTGCAGGGCAAGCTGTCCGCTCAGACGGGCCTGGGCCTGGGCGCGCTGATCGGCCTGTCGATCGCCGCCGGCGTCGCGATCCTGTGTTCGATCGGCCTGGCGTACGTCCAGCTGCAGGACAGCCGCAAGCGCCAGACGGTGGCCGAACAGCAGAGGCTGCTGGCCGAGCAGCAGGAGCAGGAAGCCAAGCGCGTCAACGACGCCAACCAGGCGGCCATTCTCCGGCTCATGAACGAACTGCAGACGGTGGCCGAAGGCGACCTGACGCAGGAAGCCACGGTGA
>CAZZAW010000021.1:0-18412 GCA_964652405.1 uncultured Ramlibacter sp. | reverse complement strand
CTGGCCACCGAGATCATCAAGGGCGTGATGCTGCCGCAATTCGTCATCCTGCCGCTGGCGGTGCTGCTGGTGTGGCTGGCGCTGGTGCGCGGCATCAAGCCGCTGTCGCAGCTGGAGGAACGCATCCGCGCGCGCAAGCCCGACGACCTGTCCCCGCTGGACGACAAGGCCGTGCCGCTGGAAGTGGCGCCGCTGGTGTCCTCGGTGAACGACCTGCTCACGCGCCTGAAGGATTCCATCGCCACCCAGAAGCGCTTCCTGGCCGACGCCGCCCACCAGCTCAAGACCCCGCTGGCCGGCCTGCGCATGCAGGCCGACCTGGCCCAGCGCGAGGGCGCCAATGCCGACGAACTGAAGCAGTCGCTCAAGCAGATCGGCCGCTCCAGCGTGCGCGCCACGCACACCGTCAACCAGCTGCTGGCGCTGGCCCGCGCGGAGAGCAGCGGCCGGGCCCTGCCGCGCCATCCCTGCGACCTGGCCCAGCTCACGCGCGAGGCGGTGCGCGACTCCGTGCCCCGCACCATGGACAAGCGCATCGACCTCGGCTACGACGGGGCCCTGCCCGGCTCGCCGGGCGTGACGGTGGAGGGCAATCCCACCCTCCTGAAGGAAATGATCCGCAACCTGCTGGACAACGCGATCAGCTACACGCCGTCCAGCGCGGAGCACCCGGGCGTGATCACCGCGCGCGTGCTGGCCGATCCCTTCAGCGGCACCCTGGTGCTGCAGGTGGAGGACTCCGGCCCCGGCATCCCCGAAGCCGAGCGCGAGCTGGTGTTCCAGCCCTTCTACCGGTCGCTGGGCACCAACGTCGACGGCTCCGGGCTGGGCCTGCCCATCGTGCTGGAGATCGCGCGGCAGCACAGCGCGGAGATCACGATCGAGGACGCCCGCCCGGGCGAAACGCCCCCGGGCACGCGGGTCAGCGTGCGCTTCGCGGGACAGCCCCCATCCGAGGCCGCCAGCGCGCCTGAGGCTCAGGCAGCCTTGTAGACGTTCAGCTGCAGCCGCTCGCGCTCCATGGCGCGCGCCACCGGCGGCAGCTGCGCCACCTTCTGCACGTGCGCCCACAGCGCCGGAAAGCCGGCCGGGTCGATGCCGGCGAAGCCGCCCCAGCGCAGCAGCGTCAGCGCATAGGCATCCAGCGGGCCGAAGCGGTCACCGCCCAGGAAGGCCTGGCTGCGCCCGGCCGCGGCTTGCGCCATCGCTTCCATCTCGCCCAGCAGGGGCACGTAGTTCTTCGCCGCGAAAGCCTTGATCTCGGCCTGCACCTCGGGCTTGTCGCTGAACTTGAAGGGCATGAACACGTGCGTGAAGGTGGGGTGCACGGTGTTGTTCATCCAGGCCAGCGTCTCCAGCGCCTTGGCCCGCGCCAGCGGCTCGGCCGGCAGGAAGCCATGCTGCGGGAAGCGGGCGTCCAGGTAGCTCACGATGGCCAGGATCTGGGTGATGGTGTTCGCGCCGTCCACGAGCACCGGCACCTGGCCCCGCGGGTTGATGGCCAGGTACTCGGGGGTCTGCTGCTCACCCTTGTGCAGCTTCACCATCACGGGTTCGAACGGCTCGCCGATGGCTTCCAGCAGGGCGTGCGGAACGAAGGAACAGGCGCCGGGGGCGAAATAGAGCTTGAGGGACATGCGGTTCTCCAGGGTGAATGAGGTCAGCGGCAGGGGCGCAGCGGACGGCCGCCCAGGCCGGGCCGCAGCTCTTCCAGGCGGCCGCGCAGGGTGTCGTCCATCACCGGCAGCAGCAGGCGCAGGCCGCGGACTTCGGGGCGTTCCTGCACCACGCGCGCCGTGCGCACCCCGCGCTCGGCCAGCCGCTCCAGGTGCTGGGCCGCCGCGGCCTCGGTGGCGAAGCCGCCCAGGGACAGGCCCAGCTCCAGGGCGGGGTTGGACAGGGTTTCGAACGACACGCCCAGCTGGCGCAGCTCGGCCTTCTTGCGGGTCACGTTCTCCACCGCTGGGTACTTGCCCATGTAGACGATCCAGCGGGCCGGCTCGCTCACCGGCTCCAGGGTCCAGCTGCCCGCGGGCCAGGACTGCAGCGCCTGGCGCAGCGGCTCGGCCGTCGTGTCCTCGATGGGCCCGGCCACCAGGCACTCGGCCGGGCGCGCCGGCACGGCGGCCGCTTCCAGGCGCCGGGCCTCCTCGGCGCTGGCGATCCGCAGCGCCTCGGGACGGATCTGCTGCTCCAGCCGCTGCGGCTCGGACTGCTGGGCCGGGCCCAGGCCCAGCGGCAGCAGCAGGCCCTGCGACCAGGCGTAGAAGGCGCCATTGGCCAGCAGCAGCAAGACGACGACGAGGCGCAGCATGGGGAAAGAGGGGGTTCAGGCGGGCCGCACGCTCACTTCGGCACTGGTGACGGCAGCCATGCCGGCCGCAGTATGCACCAGCAGGGCGCCGCTCTTGCTCACGCCGTGCGCCGTGCCCTCGGTGCCGTCGGAGAGCTTCACCGGGCGCCCGGCCAGGGCATCGCGGGCATTGAAGCGGGCCTGGAACGGCGCGAACCCGTACTGCTCGAACGCCTGCACCGTGCTCACCAGGGCCAGCGCGATCCGCTCCAGCGCGGCCGGGCCCTGCAGCCCCGGCGCCAGTTCCTGCAAGGCCGCGGGCGGCGTCGACAGGCCTTCCGCGGGGCGTGGGGCGATGTTCACGCCGATGCCGATCACGGCGTACCGCGCCTGCGGCCCCACCGCCGTCTCGATCAGGATGCCGCCGAGCTTGCGGTCCTGCCACCACAGGTCGTTGGGCCACTTGAGGCGGATGCCGGGATCCAGGGCTTCGGCGACCGCCACCCCCACGGCCAGCGACAGCCCGGACCAGTCGGCGGGGGCCAGCGGCAGGCCCAGCGAAAAGGTGAGCGCGTCGCCTGCACCGCTGTGCCAGGCGCGGCCCAGCCGGCCGCGGCCGGCGGTCTGGCGCTCGGCGACCAGCAGCACGGGCTCCAGCTGCCCGGCGCGCGCCCGGCGCATGAGCTCGGTGTTGGTGGAGTCCAGCTCCGGCAGCACTTCGACCGTGAAGCCAGGCAACCGCGGCGACACGGCCTCCCAGATGGCTTCGGCCGGCCAGTTCACCTTGACCGCTTGCCGCGCTTGGGAGCCAGCAGCGTGCCGCGGCAGGTCTTCGCGCCGCACCAGCAGGGGTACTCGGCCTTGAGCTTCTTCGTGTACGGCTCGTCGATGATCAGGCCGTAGTCATAGTTGAGCTCCTCGCCGGCCTTGATGTTGCGCAGGGCCTTGATGAAGACGCGGCCGTCTTCCTCGTCGGCCTCGCAGTTCGGGTCGCAGGAATGGTTGATCCAGCGCGAGGAGTTGCCTCCGTACAGGGCGTCGATCACCCGGTCCTCGTCGACGTGGAAGTAGAAGGTGTGGTTCGGGTCGCTCGGGTCGTGGGGGTGGCGGCGCTGGGCCTCCTTCCAGGTGATCACTTCGCCCACATATTCAATGATGGTTTCGCCTTCGGCGATGTCCTGGACGGCGAAGACGCCCTTGCCATGGATACCCGACTGGCGGGTCTGGATCTTTCTCCCCCCGCCGTCCACTGCTTTTTTCGGCATTCGCGAAACTCTGTTAAGTTGAATGTGCACACGTACGCGTGCGCGCGTATGCGCGCGAGAGACGAGATTGTAGAGATGACCAAGACACTGATCATTGCCGAGAAGCCTTCCGTGGCACAGGACATCGTCCGCGCGCTCACGCCCGTGGCCGGCAAGTTCGACAAGCACGACGAGTTCTTCGAGAACGACAAGTACATCGTCACCAGCGCGGTGGGGCACCTGGTGGAGATCCAGGCGCCCGAGCAGTACGACGTCAAGCGCGGCAAGTGGAGCTTCGCCCACCTGCCCGTGATCCCGCCGTACTTCGACCTGAAGCCGGTGGACAAGACCAAGACCCGGCTGAACGCCGTGGTCAAGCAGGCCAAGCGCAAGGACGTGACCGAGCTGGTCAACGCCTGCGACGCGGGCCGCGAGGGCGAGCTCATCTTCCGGCTGATCGAGCAGTACGCCGGCGGCAACAAGCCGCTGGGCAAGCCCGTGCGGCGCCTGTGGCTGCAGTCGATGACGCCCCAGGCCATCCGCGAGGGGTTCGAGAAGCTGCGCACGGACAAGCAGATGGAGGGCTTGGCCAACGCCGCCCGCTCGCGGTCCGAGGCCGACTGGCTGGTCGGCATCAACGGCACCCGCGCCATGACCGCGTTCAACTCGCGCGACGGCGGCTTCTTCCTGACCACCGTGGGCCGGGTGCAGACGCCCACGCTGGCCGTGGTGGTGGAGCGCGAGGAGCAGATCCGCAAGTTCGTCAGCCGCGACTACTGGGAGATCCACGCCACCTTCCTGGCCGAGGCGGGCGAGTACCCGGCCAAGTGGTTCGACCCCAAGTGGAAGAAGAACCCCGACGACCCCGAGCAGAAGGCCGACCGGGTCTGGACCCAGAAGGAGGCCACGGCGATCGCCGATGCGGTGCGCGGCAAGGCCGCCACCGTCACCGAGGAATCCAAGCCCACCACCCAGGCCTCTCCGCTGCTGTTCGACCTGACCTCGCTGCAGCGCGAGGCCAACGGACGCTTCGGCTACTCGGCCAAGACCACGCTGGCGCTGGCGCAGTCGCTGTACGAGCGGCACAAGGCGCTGACCTACCCCCGGACCGATTCGCGCGCGCTGCCCGAGGACTACCTGCCCACGGTGCGGCAGACCATGGAGATGCTGGCCGACAGCGGCATGCGGCACCTGGCGCCGTTCGCGCTGCAGGCGCTGAACAACCAGTACATCAAGCCCAGCAAGCGCATCTTCGACAACAGCAAGGTCAGCGACCACTTCGCCATCATTCCGACGCTGCAGGCGCCCAGCGGCCTGTCGGACGCCGAGCAGAAGCTCTACGACCTGGTGGTCAAGCGCTTCCTGTCGGTGTTCTTCCCCAGCGCCGAGTACCTGGTCACCACGCGCATCAGCCAGGCGGTGGGCCACAGCTTCAAGACCGAAGGCAAGGTGCTGGTCAAGCCGGGCTGGCTGGCGATCTGGGGCAAGGAGGCCGAGCAGGAGGGCGACGAGAACAGCAAGACCCTGGTGGCGGTCAAGCCCGGCGAGATGGTGCGCACCGAGGTGGTGGAGCCCAAGGGCCTGAAGACCCGGCCGCCGGCGCGCTACTCCGAAGCCACGCTGCTGGGCGCCATGGAAGGCGCGGGCAAGCTGGTGGAGGACGACGAGCTGCGCGAGGCCATGCAGGAAAAGGGCCTGGGCACGCCGGCCACCCGCGCGGCCATCATCGAAGGCCTGATCAACGAGAAGTACATGCTGCGCGAGGGCCGCGAGCTGATCCCCACCGCCAAGGCCTTCCAGCTCATGACGCTGCTGCGCGGCCTGGGCGTGGAGGAGCTGTCCAAGCCCGAGCTCACCGGCGAGTGGGAATACAAGCTGGCGCAGATGGAGCACGGCAAGCTCTCGCGCGACGCCTTTATGCGCGAAATCGCCGAGATGACGCAGCGCATCGTCAAGAAGGCCAAGGAGTACGACCGCGACACGGTGCCCGGCGACTACGCGACGCTGTCCACGCCCTGCCCCAACTGCGGCGGCGTGGTGCAGGAGAACTACCGCCGCTACACCTGCGTGGGCAAGCCGCAGGCGCAGCCCTGCGGGTTCTCGTTCACCAAGATCCCGGCCGGCCGCGCCTTCGAGCTGCACGAGGTGGAGCAGTTCCTGCGCGACAAGAAGATCGGCCCGCAGGAAGGCTTCCGCTCCAAGGCGGGCTGGCCGTTCACGGCGGAGATCGCCCTGAAGTACAGCGACGAGGACAAGAACTGGAAGCTGGAGTTCGACTTCGGCAACGAGCAGGACCCGGCCGAGACCGGCGAGCTGGTCGACTTCAGCGGCCAGGAACCGCTGGGACCCTGCCCCAAGTGCCAGGCGCGCGTCTTCGAGTTCGGCAAGAACTACGTGTGCGAGAAATCGGTGCCCACGGCGCAGCAGCCCACGCCCACCTGCGACTTCAAGACCGGCCAGATCATCCTGCAGCAGCCGGTCGAGCGCGAGCAGATGCGCAAGCTGCTGGCCACAGGCAAGAGCGACCTGCTGGACAAGTTCGTGTCCATGCGCACGCGGCGGCCGTTCAAGGCCTTCCTGGCCTGGGACGCCGAAGCCGGCAAGGTGAACTTCGAGTTCGAGCCGCGCGCGAGCAAGTTCCCGCCGCGCAAGGGCGCGCCCCTGAAGGCGGTGGCGGGCGCGGCGAAAACCGTGGCCAAGGGCAAGGCGCCGGCGGCCAAGAAGGCCGCTCCGGCCAAGAAGGCGGCGGCGAAGAAGCCCCGCGCCAGCGGCCCGGGCCTGCAGCCCAGCCCTCAGCTGGCCGCGGTGATCGGCACCGAGCCCGTGGCCCGCACCGAGGTCATCAAGAAGCTGTGGGACTACATCAAGGCCAAGGGCCTGCAGGACGCCAAGGACAAGCGGGCCATCAACGCCGACGACAAGCTGCTGCCGGTGTTCGGCAAGCCGCAGGTCACCATGTTCGAGCTGGCCGGCATCGTGGGCAAGCACCTGGGCTGACCAGCGCCGCGCCGGCCCCACGGTAGAGCAGGGCGGGGGCTAGGATGCGGCGATGCCTGCCGCTGCCCGCTGCCTCCGCCTCCTGGTCCTCGCGCTGCTCGCGCTCGGCACCGCGCTGCCCGCGCTCGCGGCGCTGCCGCGCCTGAAGGTGTCGGAGAACAGCCGCTTCTTCGTCCGGGACGACGGCACGCCCTTCTTCTACCTGGCCGACACGGCCTGGGAACTGCTGCACCGCCTCAACCGCGAGGAGACGCAGCGCTACCTGGCCGACCGGGCGGGCAAGGGCTTCACCGTCATCCAGACCGTGGTGCTGGCCGAGCAGGACGGGCTGAACACCCCCAATGCCTACGGCCACAAGCCGCTGGAAGGCAACGACCCGGCGCGGCCCCTCGAGGCCTACTTCGCGCACGTGGACTGGGTGGTGAACCGCGCCGAGGCGCTGGGCCTGTACGTGGGCCTGCTGCCGAGCTGGGGCGACAAGTGGAACAAGGCGTCCTTCGGCGCCGGGCCGGAGGTCTTCACCCCCGAGAATGCCCAGGCTTTCGGCCGCTGGCTGGGCCGGCGCTACCGCGACAAGCCGGTGATCTGGATCGTGGGCGGCGACCGGCCGCCCGAGACCGAGCGCCACAGGGAGATCCTCCGGACCATGGCCACCGCCCTGCGCGAGGCGACCGGGGGCACCCAGCTGATCACCTTCCATCCGCCCGGCGCCGCCGGTTCCGCCCAATGGTTCCACGGCGAGCGCTGGCTGGACTTCCACATGCGGCAGAACGGCCACGTGATCGAGTTCAACGGCCGCTACGACCAGACGCATGCCGACTACAACAGGAGCAACCCGGTCCGCCCCGTCATCGACGGCGAGCCGGCCTACGAGGACCACCCGATCGCGTTCCGGGCGCCCGAGCTCGGCTACACCACCGCGGCCGACGTGCGCCGCCCCCTGTACTGGAACCTGTTCAGCGGCGCGGCCGGCCACGCCTACGGCCACCACAGCGTGTGGCAGATGGTGGCCCCCGGGCGGCAGCCGGTGAACGGCCCGCTGATGCCCTGGTACGACGCGCTCGATGCGCCGGGGGCGGGGCAGATGCAGCACGGCCGCCGCCTGATGGAATCGCGCCCCTACCTCACGCGGGTACCCGACGACTCGGTGATCGTGCCGTCGGAAGTGGCCCCGGCGGTGCCGGGTGCAGGCTCGCGCCGCTTCGTCGCCACGCGCGACGCCAGCGGCAGCTATGCCATGGTCTACGCGCCGGTGGGCCGCCCCTTCAGCGTGCGCATGGGCGCCATCCGCGGCGCCCGCGTCAAGGCCTGGTGGTTCAACCCGCGCAACGGCCGCGCCGAAGCCATCGGCGAATTTCCCAACACGGGCCAGCGCCTGTTCCAGCCGCCCGAGCCCGGCGAGCTGCTGGACTGGGTGCTGGTGCTCGATGACGCGGCGCAGAACTTTCCGCCGCCGGGGACGGCGCCGGCCCGCCCCCGGCGCTGAAGCGGGTGCTCCTGATTTGATAGCTGCCCGCGCCCGCGGCTGGCGGGCTACAGGGCGATCTGGCGCAATTCCTGGCGCAGCGTGCCGAACCGGCGGCGGTAGCGGGCCGGTGTCAGCGCCACCTTGCGCTGGAACAGCCGGTTGAAGAAGCTCGCGTCCTGGTACCCGACCTCGACCGCGATGGCCTCCACCGGCAGGTCGGTGCTCTCCAGCAGCTGCTTGGCCTCCTCCAGCCGCAACGTGTGGATGTACTCCAGCGGGCTCATGCCGGTGGCGTCGGTGAACCGCCGCTTGAAGGTGCGCTCGGCCAGCCCCGACAGCGCCACCAGCTGCGACACGGGGTTCTCGGCGCGGTAGTTCTGCGCCGCCCAGAGCTGGCAGCGCGCAACCACCGGGTCGTCGGCGCGTCCGCCCCGGGTCAGCGAGGCGTAGGCCAGCGCGCTGACGTCGTTGGTGCTCAGGAGGTTCACGCGCGCCACCTGCATCGCCTCCTCCGGCGAAGCGAACCGCGCGATCAGGGCCAGGGCCAGCATGTGCCACGCCGCGCCGCTGCCGGCCATCAGCAGCCGCTGGCCGGGCCCGGCCACCACCAGGCCGCGCTCGGGGTTCCAGCGGGTGCGCGGGTAGTCGCGCGCCAGCAGGTCGCAGTAGGCCCAGTGCGAGGTGGCGTCCTCCCCCTCCAGCAGGCCGGTGCGCGCCAGCAGCAGCGCGCCGGAGCAGGAGGAGCACAGGGTGGCCCCCGCGTCCCAGGCCTGCCGCAGCCAGCGCACCTCCTCCTCGTAGCCTTCCGCCAACGGCGTGCCCGGCGCCACCATCAGGTCGGTGACGACCACGATGTCGGGCCGGGGGCACTGCGCGAAGCTGGCGTTGGGCGTGATGCGCACGCCGTTGCCGGCTTCGAAGGGCTCCCCGTCCCGGCTGACGACCAGCGGCCGGAACGGTGATTCGGCCGGAGGGCCGCCGTGCAGCATCTGCCAGTCGCGCCGCGTGCCGGCCAGCACGTCGACGAAGCCGTACAGCGTGGCCGCCGACACGGCGGGCGTCCCGAGCAGGGCCACGGTGATCGGTTCCTGGCGCGCGGATGGCATGTTCGTCCTGTTTGTTGCACGAATGACTTTAGCGAGTTCGCCCCTGCGCGGCCAGACTCACCGGCTTCCTCCGTCAACACACAGAAAGAAAGCACCACCATGGGCTACTTCATCCAGGACCTGCCCGCGGGCGCCGCCCGCTCCGGCTGCGCCGACCCGCGCGGCCTGGCCTGCGCCACCTCCTCCGTCGAAGCGGTGAACCACGTCGAGCAGGCGCTCGAGGCCATGCTGTCGTACTTCGGCGACCCGGTCGCCGCGCTGGACCGCGCGTCGCAGGCCGATCCTGCCTGGGCCTACCCGCAGGCGCTCAAGGCCAGCCTGCTGCTCACGCTGGCCGAGTGGGGCCCGGCGCGCGACGCGCTGGCCCTGCTGGCCGCGCTGCCGGACGGCCCGGCCAACGAACGCGAGCGGGCCCACGTGGCCGCCGCCCAGGCGGCAGCCGCCGGCGACTGGGACCGCGCCTGCGGACTGTGGGAGCAGATCCTGGTGCGCTGGCCGCGCGACGTGGCGGCCCTGCTGTTCGCGCACCTGTTCGACTTCTACCGGGGCGATGCCCTCAACCTCAAGCGGCGGCCGCAGCGCGTGCTGCCGCACTGGTCGGCGGACCTGCCGCTGTACGGCTACGTGCTGGGCATGCAGGCGTTCGGGCTGGAGGAGTCGGGCCAGTACCCCGAAGCGGAAGACGCCGGCCGCGCGGCCCTGGCGGTGAACCCGCGCGACCCCTGGGCGGTGCACGCGGTCACGCACGTCTTCGAGATGCAGGGCCGGCACGAGGAGGGCGCCCGCTGGCTCGCCTCGCGCGAGGCCGACTGGGCGGTGGACAACGGGTTCGCCTTCCACAACCGGTTCCACGCGGCGCTGTTCCAGCTCGAGGCCATGGACACCGCGGCGGCCCTGGCCACCTACGACGCCCACCTGGCGCCGGCGGTGGACATGGCCCTGCAGCGCGTGGACGGCACCGCCATCCTGTGGCGGCTGAAGCTGCTGGGCGTGGACGTCTCGTCCCGCTTCCAGGCGCTGCGGCCCTCTTGGCCGGCCCAGGTGCCCGAAGTCGGCTTCTATGCCTTCAACGACCTGCACGTGCTGATGGCGCACCTGGGCGCGGGGGAATCTGCTGCCGCCTGTGACGGGATCGAGGCCGGCCTGGCGGCCGCCGCGTCCGGCGGGCCCAGCAACCGCGAGATGGCCCGCCGCATCGGCGTGCCGCTGGCCCGCGCGCTGCTCGACTACGCCCAGGGCCGCTGGGCCGAGGCGGCCCAAGGCCTGTGGGCCGTGCGCGACCAGGCCCATGGCTTCGGCGGCAGCCACGCGCAGCGCGACATCCTCACGCTCACGCTGCTGGACGCCGCGATCCGCGGGGGCGAGCACGCGCTGGCCGGCCATGTGCTCAACGAACGCCGGCCCGCCAAGGCCGGCACGCCGCTGACGGCGCACTGGCAGCAGCGCATCGGCCGCTGAAGCCGCCCGGGTTGATGCCGGGCGGGGCCTCGTGTCCAATCCCGCGATGCCTACCGCCGACACCCTGGAACGATTCATCGCCCGCGTCGAGTCCAACGCGCACGACGAGGCCATCGAGGCGTTCTACACGCCCGGTGCCTCCATGCAGGAGAACATGAACCCGCCCCGCGTGGGCCGCGACCACCTCGTGGCCCACGAGCGCGGGGTGCTGGCCCGCGCGGCGTCGGTGGCCTCCACCTGCGTGCGTCCCGTGTTCGTGCAGGGCGACTTCGTCGTGATCCGCTGGGTCTTCGAGTTCACCTGGAAGGACGGCAGCACCGCCCGCATCGAGGAGCTGGCCTACCAGCGCTGGGAGGGCGAGCGGATCGCGCAGGAGCAGTTCTTCTACGACCCGGGCCAGTTCGCGCCCCGGCGAAGCTAGCGCAGCCCTTCCCACCACCTGCGGTTCTGGCGCGGCTGCCCCAGCGTCAGCACCTCGCCGATCTCGGGTGTGGCCAGCGTGAGGCCGCGCTGCTCGGCCAGCGCCGCCACCCGCTCCAGCGGCTCGCGCCAGGGATGGAAGGCCATGTCGAAGGTGCTGTTGTGCACCAGGTAGAGCGTGCTCGCGCCCAGGTCCTGGAAGGCCTGCACGGTTTCCTCGGGCGTCATGTGCACCGAGGGCCAGTAGCTGTCGTACGCGCCGTTCTCCATCAGCGCGATGTCGATGGGCCCCAAGCGCGCGCCGATGTCGCGGAAACCCGGGAAGTAGCCGGTGTCGCCGCTGTAGTAGATCTTCTCGCCGCCGCTGCGCAGCAGCCACGAGGCCCACAGCGTGCGGTTGCGGTCCCACAGCGTGCGGCCCGAGAAGTGGTGGGCCGGCGCCGCGGTCACCAGCACCTCGCCCCATTGCCGCTCCTGCCACCAGTCCATTTCCTCGATGCGGTCGGCCGGCACGCCCCAGTCGCGCAGGCGCTGCCCCACGCCCAGCGGGACGAAGTAGCGCTGCACGCGCTCGCGCAAGGCGTCTATGGTCTCCACGTCCAGGTGGTCGTAGTGGTCGTGCGAGAGCACCAGGCCTTCGATGGGCGGCACGTCGGCCAGCGCCAGCGGCGGCGGATGGAAGCGCCTGGGGCCGGCAAACGGCAGCGGCGATGCCCGCTCGCCGAAGACGGGGTCGATCAGCCACCACTTGCCCTTGAGCTTAAGCAGGTGCGAGGAATGGCCCAGGCGGATGATGTGATTGGCCCCGGCATCCAGCGCGGCCATCGCCTGCGGCTCCAGCCTGCGCACCGGCACGGGGTCCACCGGCACGGTGCCCTCCTTCTTTTTCTCCAGCAGCAGGCGCATCCAGATCTCCCGCGTCGAGCGGTGCGGCCGCGCGTGGGGATTGGGCGGGTTGCTGAACGTGCAGTCCTGCGCCACGAACTGCGGCGACTTCGCCCACCGCGGGTCGCACTCGGCGGCCAGCGCAGCGGCGGGCAGGGCCGCGGCCAGGGGCAGCAGCACGCTGCCTGTGAAACGCATCATGGGAGTCCCCGTCCTTGTGGTGGACGGCAGCATAGCCGGGGGCATCGCGCCTTGCCCGGTGTCCTACACCGCCGGGGTACTTTCCGCGCCACCATGGGCGGATGCGCCGACCGCTTGCCGCCGCCCTGTCCGCCCCGCTGGCCCTGGCCGCCGGCCTGGCCCTCGCGCAGCCGGTGACGGCGCCCTCCTGGACGCTGTCGCTGGCCGGTGACCTGGCCCGCATCCCGCTGCCCCGCGGGGTGGAGCTGGGAGTGCACGTGCAGGACCTGGACACCGGCACCACCGTGGGCCACCGGGCCAGCCAGCGGTGGTACCTCGCCTCGCTGGTGAAGCTGCCGGTGGCGATCGCGGTGCTGCGCGGCGTGGAGGCCGGCCAGTTCACGCTGGACACGCCCTTGCGGCTGCGCGCCGACGACCGGGTCGACGGTGCCGGCGCCACCAACGCGCAGCCCCTGGCCGGGCCCCTGACCCTGGCCTGGCTGCTCGAACAGATGATGGTGCACAGCGACAACACGGCCAGCGACATGCTGATCTCGCTGGTGGGCCTGGAGGCGGTGAACGCGGTGGCCACCTCCCTGGGCGGCACGGGTTTCGGTCCCCTCACCACCCTGGGCGAGGTGCGGCGCCAGGTCTACGGCCAGCTCACGCCGCAGGCCAGCCGCCTGCGCGGGGACGACCTGCTGCGGCTGCAGGCGCTGCCCACCGACGCCGCGCGCCTGCAGCTGCTGGCCATCCTGCTGGGCGTGCCCGAAGCCCGCCTGCGCCTGCCCACGCTGGGCGCCGCGTACTCGGCCTACTACGCCACCGGCCTGAACAGCGCGCCGCTGGAGGCGTACGGGCGGGTGCTGGCCGCCCTGGCGCAGGGCCGCGCCCTGGGTCCGGAGCAGACCGCCTGGCTGCTGGCGCTGATGGAGCGCACGCGCACCGGGCCCCAGCGCATCAAGGCCGGCCTGCCCGAGCAAGCGCGCTTCGCCCACAAGACCGGCACCCAGCGTCAGCGAACCTGCGATGCGGGCATCGTCCGCATGCCACCCTTGCCGGCCTCCTCGGGCCTGGTGGTGGTGGCCTGCGTCAAGGGCGAGACCCCGCGGCCCCGGGCCGAGGCGGCGCTGCGAGACGTCGGCCGGGCCCTGTGCCGCGCCCTCGTGTCGGCTAGGAGCACCCCGTATGCGAACCTTTCCTGTCCTGCACCGCTGCCTGCGGGCCGCGGCCCTGACGCTGCCGCTGCTGCTGGCGGCGGTGCCGGCGAGCGCGACTGACTGGCGCGCCGACCTGCGCCAGCGCATCGAACGCCTGGACCGCGAGACGCCGGGCGCGCTGGGTGTGTACGTGAAGCGGCTGGACACGCAGGAGGCCTGGGGCCACGGGGCGGGCGACGCCTGGTACCTCGGCTCCAGCGCCAAGGTGCCGATCGCGATCGCCGTGCTGCGCCAGGTGCAGGCCGGGCGGCTGCGGCTGGACACGCCGCTCACGCTGGCCGAGGACGACCGGATCGACGGTCCCGGCGAGCTGGTGTGGGCCCGGGCCGGCACGCGCTACACGGTGGACTCGCTGCTCACGCGCATGCTGGGCGTGAGCGACAACACGGCCGCCAACCTGCTGGTGCGCGCGGTGGGCGAGGACGGGCTCAACCGGGTGGCCGCCGAACTGCTGGGGCCGGGCGTGCGCCTGACCTCGCTCACGCAGGTGCGGCGCGAGGTCTACGCGCAGATCCATCCCGACGCCGGCCGGCTGCCCAATCGCACCCTGGTCGAGATCGCCGCCGCGCCCCAGGGACCGGCACGGCTGGAGGCGGTGCGCCGCGCGCTGGGCATGCCCGCCTCGGCGCTCAAGGTGCGCAGCATGGGCGAGGCCTACGGCCGGTTCTACCAGCAGCGCCTCAACACGGCGACGCTGGAGGCCTATGGCGCGATGCTGGAAAAGCTGGTGCGCGGCCAGCTGCTGGACGCGGCCCACACCCGGCGGCTGTTCGGCTACCTGAAGTTCGGCAAGCGCGGCGACTACCGGCTAGAAGGCGGCATTCCCAGGAGAGAACCCATCATCCACAAGACGGGCACGCAGTACCGCACCGCCTGCCACATGCTGGTGGCCAACCCCCAGGACGGCGGCGGGCGGGCCGTGGTGATCGCCACCTGCGCCGCCGACATGGACGACGTGAAGGACGCCGGCGGCATCTTCCGCCGGGTGGGCGAGGCCGTGACCGCTTCCGTGATCGCCCGTCCCTGAGCAGCCCGGCGGAGGAACTTGCGCCGGCTCCACGGCATCATTGCGGCTGATGCGACCTTTCCTTGCGACGGCCTGTCTTTCACTCGTGCTGGGGTGCACGCTGGCCGGTGCCGCGCTGGCCGACCCCGCGCAGGGCGCCGTGGCGCGCTGGGGCGCGAGCCTGGCCGCCTTCGAGCAGTCCGACCGCGCCGCCCGCCCGGCGCCAGGCGGCGTGCTGTTCGTGGGCAGCTCGTCCATCCGGCTGTGGCCGCAACTGGGGGAGGATTTCCGCCAGGTCACCGTGCTCAACCGTGGCTTCGGCGGCTCCACCATGGCCGACTGCAGCCTGCTGGCGCGGCAGCTGGTGGTGCAGTACCTGCCCCGCCACGTGATCGTCTACGCCGGCGACAACGACCTCGCCGAGGGCCGCACGCCGGCGCAGGTGCTGGAGAGCTTCCAGGAATTCGTGCGGATCGTGCGCGCCGAGCTGCCCCAGGCCCGCATCAGCTACATCTCGGTCAAGCCCAGCCCTTCGCGCGAGCCGCTGCTGGCCCAGGCCCGCGAGACCAACGAGCGCATCGCGCGCTATGTCGCGCAGCTGCCGAACGCCAGCTTCATCGACGTGTTCACGCCCATGCTCGACGGCTCCGGGCGGCCCCGCACCGACCTGTACGGCCCCGACCGGCTGCACATGAACGCCGCGGGCTACGCGCTCTGGAAGCAGCTGGTCACCACGCACATCGAAGCAGCCGCCGCAGCCAGCCTCAGCCCGCCTGCGCGCTGACCGGCGCCGGCCGCTGCTCCCACCAGAGCGTGAAGCGGCCAGCCCCCCA
Organism: uncultured Ramlibacter sp.; assembly: GCA_964652405.1. Lineage (GTDB taxonomy): Bacteria > Pseudomonadota > Gammaproteobacteria > Burkholderiales > Burkholderiaceae_C > Ramlibacter. Next base: position 3,302 of record CAZZAW010000021.1, on the reverse strand, counting down.
CAGGACGGTGAGCGCCGCCGCGAGCAGCGGCAGGTCCACGTGCCAGGGCCGCGTGGTGACCGAGCCGAACAGGCTCAGCACCAGCAGCACCACCACCAGGTGGGCGCAGAACACGGCCAGCGAAGCCGCGCCCATCTGCTCCAGCGGCCGCAGGCGCGGCAGGGCCCGGGCCAGCGCCGGCCCGAAGCGCAGCGTGACCACCATCAGCGCCGCCAGGTTGAGCAGCCGCAGCGGGCCCAGCTGCCACTTGTCGAACCACAGGTTGAGCGCGGCATTGCCGCCGAACGGCGCCTGCCCCACGGCGTGGCGCCAGGCCAAGCCGGCCAGCGCGAGCACCGCCGCGATCGCCACCACGGCCGGCGGGAACCGCAGCGAAGGCGGGTCATCCATGTGGCGCGAGGCGCCCAGCCACAGCCCCACCACCCACAGCAGCTGCCAGGCGAAGCTGTTGAAGGCGCCGGTCTCTTCATAGGGAACGGGCAGCTTGCCCACCACCGTGGCGAGCGCGTACAGCCGCTCGCCCAGCCTGAACTGCGCCAGCAGCCACAGCGCGGCGCTGCCCGCCAGCACCCAGCCCCAGCCGAAGCGCAGGCCCAGCCAGAAGGCCCAGGGGCTGGCCAGCATGAACAGCACGTACAGCGGCAGGATGTCCAGCAGCGGCGGCTGGTAGATCAGCAGTAGCCCGCCCAGCAGCGCCTGCAGCGGCTGCTGCAGGTAGTAGCTCATCAGGTTCTTCACGGCGGGCTCGTCCACCCGCAGGCCGATCACCGCGATCACCGTGAACAGGAACAGCAGCAGGGCGGCGTGGCAGGCGTACACCAGCATCGCGCGCCGCCAGAAGGCCCGCCGGGTGGCCGCGATCCCCTGCTCGAAAGCCAAGCGGCCGTACACCAGCCCGGCCATGTAGCCCGACAGCAGAACGAAGCCTTCGGCCGCGGACACGTAGCCGAAGGGCTGGCCCAGCGGCTCGGTCAGGCGCGTGGGCAGGTGGGTGAGCGTCATCAGCACGAGCATCAGCCCGCGCAGCAGGTCGATCTCCCAACGGCGGCGCGCGGCGGGCATGTCAGGCCGGCGCGGACGGGCAAGGAGCGGGGCAATCCATGCCGCAATGGTCGCGCAGTCGCGCCGCGCCCGCTGTCGGACGCCGTCCTGCCTGAGGCGGCTACCGGGCCATTCCGCCCGTGCGCGCCAGGTGCACCTGGTGCAGCGTGATCTTGCGCACCTCCGCCTGGCTGGTCTCGATGTGCGCCCGCAGCAGCATGGCGGCCTGGTCGCCGCGCTTGCGCTGGATGGCCTTCAGGATCTTGCCGTGCTCCTCGTAGGTCGCGGCTATGCGGGCCTGCTTGGTGAAATCGAGCCGGCGGATGATGCGGATGCGGTCGGTCACGTCGCGGTGCACGCGCGCGATCTCGGCGTTGCCGGCGGCGGCCACCAGGCTGCAGTGGAACTGCTCGTCCCACCGGCCCACCTGTACCGCGTCGGTGCTGCGCTCGGAGGCCGGCACCAGCCAGATGGCCACCAGCTGGCCCAGGAGCTCGCGGTCCACGCGCTCGCCGTCCGCGCACAGGCGCTGCACGGCGGTGGTCTCCAGCACCATGCGCAGGTCGTAGAGCTGCTCGAACTGGTCGAAGTCGAAGGGCAGCACGCGCCAGCCGCTGCGGAACAGCACCTCGACGTAGCCCTCCTGCTGCAGCCGCGTGAGCGCCTGCCGCACCGGCGTGCGGCTCACGCCCAGGCGCTCGCTGATCTCGTTCTCGGTGAAGCGGTCGCCGGGCACCAGGTTGAATTCGGCGACGTCGCGCTTGAGCTGCTGGTAGACCTCGTCCGCGCGCGAGCGGTGGGTCGAGGCCTCGGCGGGGGCGCGGCGGGTGAGGGTGTGCACGGAAAAACTTTATCAGTGTTACCGCGCGTGCAGCGCCGCCAGCGCGGCCAGGAGGTCGTCGGACCGAGCGGTCCAGCCGACGATGGCACCCTGCGCCCGCATCATTTCCACCGCCGCGGCCTTGAACGCCGGGAAGTAGCTTTCCGTGCAGTCCTCCAGCAGCAGGCAGTCGTAGCCACGGTCATTGGCCTCGCGCATGCTGGTCTGCACGCAGACTTCGGTGGTCACGCCCATGAAGACCAGGTGGGTCACGCCCGCGTCCTGCAGGTTCCGGTGCAGCTGCGTGCCGTAGAAAGCGCCCTTGCCGGGCTTGTCGACCACCAGCTCCCCGGCGACGGGCGCCAGGGCCGGGATGATCTGGTTGCCCGGCTCGCCGCGCACGAGGATGCGACCCATGGGTCCTGCGTCGCCGATGCGCAGCGACGGGTGGCCTCGCAGCCGCTTGGCCGGCGGGCAGTCCGACAGGTCGGGCAGGTGCGACTCGCGCGTGTGCACCACCCGCCCGCCGGCCTCGCGCCAGGCGCGCAGCACCTCGCGGCAGGCCGGGACGATGGCCTGGAGCCGCGACACGTCGTTGCCCAGCGTCTCGCCGAAGCCGCCCGGTTCCACGAAGTCGCGCTGCATGTCGATGATGACCAGCGCGCTGCGCGCGAACTCGCATGCGTAGCCGAACGGCTGGGCTTGCCGCAGCCGGAGGGTGTTGCCGCTCACCGCGGGCCTCCGTAGGGCTGGGTCAGGGCGGCCGGCGCGACCTGCCGCCCGACCAGGCCGCCCACGGCCAGCAGTGCCAGCACGTACGGAAGCGCGATCAGCAGGGCGCTGGGCACCTGCACGCCCATGGCGGGCAGCTGGAACTGCAGCGCCGTGGCGGCGCCGAACAGGCCGCAGGCCAGCAGCGTGCGGCCCAGGCGCCAGTTGCCGAAGATCACGGCGGCGATCGCCAGGTAGCCGGCTCCGCCGGTCATTCCTTCGGTGAAGGTGTGAATGTCGCCGATGGACATGAAGCAGCCGGCCAGGGCCGCCATGAAACCGGTGAACAGCACCGCGCCATAGCGGATCCGGTTGACCTTCAGCCCCGAATGGCTGGCGGCGTGCGGCGCGGTTCCGGCGGCGTGCAGCGCCAGGCCCAGCGCCGTGTGACGCAGGCAGAAGGCCACGCCAAGCACCAGCACCACGGCCGCATACAGCAGCCAGGTCTGGCGGAACACGTGCTCGCCCAGCACCGGAAGGTCGGCCAGGCCGGGCGGCGCCCACTTGTCCAGCCCCGGGATCTCGGCGCGCGAGCGGCTGCCGAACAGCGCCCGATAGCCCAGGGTGGTGGCGCCCAGCACCAGGATGTTGATGCCGATGCCGGTCACGATCTGGTTGGCCTTGAGTGTGATGCTCAGGAAGGCCTGCAGCCAGGCCACCGGGAGCACGC
>CAZZAW010000020.1:0-18763 GCA_964652405.1 uncultured Ramlibacter sp. | reverse complement strand
GCCCCCGGCGACCACCGCATCCGCCTGCAGCTGGACGCCAACGCCTACCTGCTGCAGCTTGGCCCGCGGGACTTCAAGGCCACCGTCGTGCGGCCGGCCGACCTGAAATAGTGGATCCACGATGAACACCAAACCGCACCCCCTGCCGGACCGCATCCAGTGGCACGAAGGCATGTTGCTGAGCCCGCAGCATTTCCAGCTGGAAAGCGCCCGGGTGGACGCCCTGCTCGCGTGGCAGACGCTGGCCGCGCAGCCCCTGGCATGGGGTGTCCGCCGCCTCGAGATCGACGAGAGCCTGCTGATCAACGGTGTGGTCCGGGTGCTGCAGCTCGAGGCCGTGATGCCGGACGGGATGGCCGTGAGCTACTCCGTGGAAGACGCCGCCGGCCTGGACCTGCAGCTGGACCTTGCGGAGTGGGCCGAATCCTTCGAGCAGGGCGAGTTGCCCATCTACCTCACGGTGGGCCGCGCGCGCTCCATGCGCGGTGCCGGCCAGCCCTCGCGTTTCCGCGGGCTGGCCGCTGCCCCGGTGGAAGACGAGGTGTCGGACGCCTTGCCTGTGGACATCCCGCGGGCCGCCCCCAACCTCGCCCTGGCTGCGGGCGACGTGCCTTCCTCCGTCTTCGTGCACCTGTGCCTGCTGACGGTACGCAAGGACAACGAGGTGTTCAAGCGCGGGGAGTACCTGCCGGCGCTGCTGGAAGTGGCACAAGGCAGCGCGCTGCATGGGCGGGCCCAGGCACTCGCGGCTCAGATGCGCAGCAAGGCGGCCTTCCTGGCCAAGCAGACCGCCAGCCCCTCCTCGCGCCTGGAGGACCGGCTCGCCATGCTGGAGCAGAAGGCGCGCCTCTCCAGCCTGGTACTGGGACTGCCGCAACTCGAAGCCCTGCTGCGCGCGCCCTCCTCGCCGCCCTTTGCGCTGTACCTGGCGTTGTGTGCCCAGCTCGGCCCGCTGGCCATGCTGCGTCCCGGCGCCGTGCCCCTGCTCCCGCCGGCCTGGGACCATGCGGACCCCATGGCGGCCCTGGGTCCGGTGCTCGATGCCCTGCATGAATTCGTCGGTGAAGTGAGCCAGGACTGGCGCACGCACCTGTTCAACTACGACGGCGAAGGCTTCACCCTCGCGATGCAGCCCCAGTGGCTGGCGCCGCGGCTGGTGGTGGGCCTGCGCGGCCAGCCCGAGCGCGAGCTGGCTGCCTGGATGGCCGGCGCCGTGATCGGCTCGCGCACTGTCTGGACCTCGCTCAGCGAACGCCGGGTGCTGGGCGCGCAGCGCCGGCGCATCGACGAGGCCCCCGAGCTGGGCTTGCGGGCCGGGTCGGGCTACACCCTGTTCGCGATCGACGTCAACGACAGCTTCATCGTCGGCGACCAGCCGCTGGTGATCAGCAACGCCAACGAAACCAACGCATCGCAGCGCCCTCAAGAGATGGTGCTGTTCATCCACGGCTGACCCCATGACCACTGCCGCCACCTCCCTTGCCCTGCCGACCCCGCGCGCCGCCGCCGGGGCAGGCGGGGGCGTCGACCTCCTGTCTGCGCAGTTCCGGGATTTCTTCGCCGTGCTCGACCGCGCCCGCCGCGCCGTGCGCCATGTGGCCGAGTCCGAAGCGGCCGCGGCGGCCCAGGCGCTGTCCACCCAGCTGGCGCAGCTGATCGAGCTGCAGACCCTGGAAGCCCGCCGCGTGGGCGGCGCCTCGGGCGCCGACGCCGAGGTGCACGCCCGCTTCCTGAAGGCGGCGCTGGCCGACGAGGTGCTGCTGCACGCCGACTGGGCCGGACGAACGCACTGGCGCCACGTGCTGCTGGAGGCCACGCTGTTCCGCACCAGCCAGGCCGGCGACAAGGTCTTCGCCGACATCGACCAGCTCCTGTCGGTGCGCGAGCCCTCGCAGCGCAACCTGGCCCGGCTCTACCTGTACGTGCTGGCCCTGGGCTTCCAGGGGCGCTGGCGCGGCACCGGCACCACCGAGCCGATCGCCGAATACCGCCGTGAGCTGTTCCAGTTCATCTACCAGCGGCATGCGGACCTGCAGGGCCGTGACAAGGGCCTGTCCGCCGGGGCCTACGCGAGCACGCTTTCGTACCTGGCCGCACGCCGTCTGCCGCGATTGAGCCGGTGGTGGATGGTGCTGCTGCTGGTGCTGCTCGGGCTGCTGGCCGCCTCCGAGCTGCTCTGGCTCTGGCAGTCGTGGCCGGTGCGGCGGCAACTGGACGGGCCCGCCGTGGTCGCCGCCGCGGACCTGCCCGCGGCCTTGCAGGAAGGACGGTCGCGGTGGTGAATTTCCTGACCGACAACGTGGCGATCGTGGCGCTGCTGGCGCTGTCGATCGTTTTCCTGCTGCTGCTGGTCGTGGTGGTGCTGGCCGCTGTCCAGGGCGCCGGACGCGAGGACAAGGCGGCCCAGCGCGCGCCGGTGCGGCAAATGAACATCGACTCGCTCAAGCAGTCCTTCCGGCGGGCGGTGGAACTGATCGAGTCAAACCTCGCGGCGCGCTCGGAGCGCTACAACCTGGGCTGGACCCTGGTGCTCAACGAAGGCGAGAACGACCGCGAGCTGCCCCTGGTCGCCTCCGGCATTCCCAGCGCCCTGAGCACCGACGCCACGCTGGCCACCCAGGCGCTGGGGATCGGCTGGAACTTCTTCGACAAGGGCGTGGCCGTGCAGCTGCAGGGCAGCTACCTGGGCGACCCCGACGCCGCTTCGCACGCGGGCCAGAAGGTGTGGGACGAGTTCCTGGGGCTGTGCCGCGGCTACCGTCCCGACCGCCCGTTCGACTCCATCGTGGTGTCGCTGCCGGCGTCCGCCTTCCTGGCCGGGAACCCGCAGGCGCAGCTCGACCTCGCGGCGCGCGCCAAGGCCATCCACCGCCGGCTGTGGCTGGTGCAGAACCGGTTCGCGCTGCAGTTCCCCATCTACCTGGTGGTGAGCGACTGCCAGGCGGTGCCCGGCTTCGCGCGCTTCGCGCAGGCGCTGCCCGAGTCGCTGCGGCGCGGCATGCTGGGCTGGTCGTCGGCGCACGAACTCGCCGCCCCCTTCACGCCGCAGTGGATCGACGCCGGCATGGACGACGTCACGCGCGACGTGCAGGACGCCTGCACCGAGCTCGGCGCCCTGGAGATGGCGGGCCACGACAGCGCGGAGTACTTCCTGCTGCCGGCGGAGCTGGAGCGGCTGCGCAGCGGCCTGAAGATCTTCACCGAAGAGCTGATGCGCCCCAGCGCCTATCACGAGCCCTTCATCTTCCGTGGCTTCTACCTCACGGGCGACTGCGGCCCGTCCTCGCTGCTGCTGTCCGCACCGGCCGCCACGGAGGCGCCGGCCGGGCCGCTCGCCGGCCAGGACCTGGCACCCGCGAGCCCGGGGACGGCCGTGGCGCTCACTTCCGAGGGCGTGCCCACGGCGCCCGCGGACCAGGAACCGGCGTTCCTGCGGGACCTGTTCGAGAAGAAGGTGTTCGCCGAAGCCGGCCTGGTGCGCGCCTCGCGCGTGCAGCGCCTGCGCCGGCCGGCCCTCAGCCGCACGCTGCGCTGGGGGGCGATGGCCGTGCCCGCGGTCTGGGCACTGGCCCTGGTGATTGCCGGGGTGCGGCTGTCGTCCGACGCCGAGGACATGGTGGCGGCGCTGGCCCAGCTCGACCGCGAGACCCGGGCTTCACTGCCCGGCACGGCCGCCCCCGACCTGGAGCGCAACCGCAGCCGTGCCGTGTCGACGCTGGCGCTGATGGAACGCGTCGATGCCGGCGTGATGTGGTCGGTGGCAGTGCCGGGCTCCTGGAGCGTGTTCGACGACCTGCACGACCGGCTGCGCGCCCGCCTGGAAAAGGGCTTCAGCGAGAACTCGCTCGAGCCCCTGCGCCAGGGCGCGTACGCCCGGGTGAGCAAACTGACCGGCGTGCCCACGGACCCGTCCACCGGCCACCTGATCGCCGGCGCGGGCTGCGCCCTGCCAGCCGGCTGGGACGAGCAGGTCCGCAGCGCCCAGCGCACGGGCATTGACGTGGAGGACCTCCCCGAATTCGCCGCGATGCTGCAGTACGCCGGGCAGCTGGAAGAGCTGGACCGCGCGGTCAAGGCCATGACGCGCCTGACCACCGGGGCGGAGGCGCCCGCGGGAGACGATCTCAAGCTGGTGGCGCGCGTGTTCCTGGGCGCCGAGCTGCCGGGCAATCCGCACCGCGCCGCGGCGCTGCTGCGCCAGCAGGCGCGCAATGCCGCGCCCCTGTCGCTTCCCGCGATGCAGCAGGCCGCGGGCTGCAGCTTCGAGCTCGCCGCGCAGGCGCTGTACGCGCGCCTGTTCTCGCGCAACGAGCTGCTGCTGGCCGAGCGGGCCGTGTCGGAACGCCTGCAGCAGGTCATCGCCAGCGCCTCCGCCACCGACTGGATCCAGCAGTTGCAAGGCTGGCAGGGCGTGCAGGACGCGCTGCGCCAGCAGGAGCTGCTGCTGGCGCCTGGCAAGGGCAGCTGGATGCGGCGGCGCAACCTGCAGCTGGGCCAGGCCCATGACGCGCTGCTCCAGCGTATCCAGGCCGTATCGCTCCTGGGCCCGGCACCGGTGGAGCTGGCCCGCAAGGTGGCCGGTGACGAGCTGGCGCGGTTCCTGAACGACTGGGACACCGCGCTCGGCGGCAAGGCCGACCCGCTCGGCGGCGCGGGCCTGCAGTGGCAGGAAAAGGAAAGCCGCTGGGCCCTCAGCGAAGACCGGGCGGCGCTGCAAGCCTCGCTCACCGCGCTGCGGGCGCAGCCCTTCATGCGCATCGCAGGCAACCGGCCCCTGCCGGACCTCCCCGCTGGTTCCATGCTGGCCTGGGAGAAGGGCCGGCTCGACCAGGCGCTGGCGCTGGGCGATGCGCGCAAGCGCTTCCAGGCCGAGCTCCTGCCCAAGTTCCCGCTGGCCGTGCGCGAGTACATCGAAGGCCTGGCCGACGCGGCGCTGGCCGAAGGCGTGGTCGACCAGCTGGCCAGCGGCGCGGTGATCGTGCCGCGCAGCACGCTGGCCTCGGCGGCTTCGGGCACTTCGGAGGCCGACCGGGTGCGCCTGGCCAAGGCCAGGATGCTGCTGGGCGAGCTGGGCGCGGACGATGCCGCCACCCGCCTGCAGCAGTTGATCGCGGCTGACGCCGTGGCCCGGCTGCGCGTGCTGGACGAAGCCGTGCGGCAAGCCGGCCTCTACCAGCCGCGCGACGCCGACCTGAGGAGCTGGACGGGCGACAAGGGCCCGATGCTGCAAGCCTTCGGCGTGGGGGACGCCGCCGGCCTGTCGGCCTACCTGGCACAGCAGCATGCGTTCCTGGAAGGCGTGGGCCGCGAGGCCGAGCCGCTGCTGCAGGCCCTGGAAGGACAGGCGGGTAACGATGCGGTGGTGCAGCGCTGGCGCGGCATCGTCGCCGACCTGGCCCGTTACCGCCTCAAGAGCCCGGCGAGCAGCCTGCTGGCGCTGGAGCAGTTCCTCTCGGTGGCCACGGCGGACGTGGACGCGGTCAACTGCGGCGAGAAGCTGCAGGCCCGCGCCGTGCCGCGTGCGACCGACCTGTTCGCCGAGCGCCTCGCGACGCTCCAGACCGCCGCCGCCAGCCGCTGCCGCGAGCTGCGCAACGCCGAAGGTCAGGAGGCCTGGGCCCGCTTCGCCGACACCTTCAACCGGAGCCTGGCCGGCCGCGCGCCATTCAAGACCGCCGGCAGCCCCGACCGTCCCCCGGCGGACGTGGAGGAGATGGTGTCCGTGCTCAAGGGCTTCGACCGTGTCCAGCGTGCAGCGGCCACGGCCGCCCCGCCGGTGCGCATCTTCAAGGACCAGATGGAGAAGGTGCGCGCCTTCCTCGCGCCGCTGGCGCCCACGGACGAAGCGGCCGCAGCCGGCTACGACGTGGCCGTGGAGTTCCGCGCCAACCCCGCCGCGGAGCTGGAAGGCAACAAGATCATCGAATGGGCCCTGACGGTGGGCTCGCAGACGCTGCGCCGGGGCGAGGCACCGCGGGCGCTGCGCTGGCAGCCCGGCCAGCCGGTCGCGCTCACGCTGCGCCTGGCACGTGATGCGCCGGTGATCCCCCGCCCCGAGCCGGGCCAGCCCGACCTCACGGTGGACGACCGGACGGTGACCTACCGGGCCAACGATCCCTGGTCCCTGTTCACCTTCATCTCGCAGCACCGCGAGGCCGAAGGCTCGGGCCGCGAGGACGCCAGGGCGCAGCTGCTGCGCTTCGAGTTCCCACTCTCGACCGCCCGCGAAGGCGTGAAGGCGCCGCCGGAGGAATCGCGGGCCCGTGTGTTCGTGCGCATGACGCTCAGCCCCGCGGGCAAGCGCGCGCCGCTGGCCTGGCCCGGCATCTTCCCGGCGCGCGCGCCGGACTGGAGCGGCCGATGAACGCCGCCGTGCCCCTGGCAACGCCGGACGCCGAACTCGAGCAGTTGCTCGCCCCCCTGCCCGGGGACGATCCCTGCGGGCCTTCGCTGCGCCACACCCAGCTGTTCACCGACGTGCGGCTGGCCCGCGAGGAAGACGATCCCAACCTGCCGATGGGCCAGTGGGAACGCCCGCTGAAGCGGGCCGACTGGGCCCAGATCGCCCAGCTGTGCGGTGAGGCGCTCGGCCAGCGCACCAAGGACCTGCAGCTCGCGGCCTGGCTGCTGGAAGCCTGGACCCGGCAGCAAGGGCTGGCCGGGCTGGTGCGCGGCGTGGCGCTCGTCCACGGCCTGGTGGACCGCTACTGGGAGGGGCTGCACCCGCGCATCGAGGACGACGACACCGATGCCCGCGTCGCCCCGCTGGAATGGCTCAACGAAGTGGTGAGCAGCACGCTGCTGGTGCACGTCACGCTGGTGCCGCTGCACGAACGCAAGCCCGGGCGCGTGACGCTGGCCGACTGGCAGCGCATGATGGCCAGCGAGCTGGCGGCGCCCGCCGGCGGCGCTCCGGCCACGGGCCCCGACGGGCTGCCTCCGCTCACGCGTGACGAGGTCACGGCCAATGCGCGCCGCCACGCGGCCGCGGTCCTGGCCTCGTCGCTGGCGCAAGCGCGCGAGTGCCGGTCGGCCGTCGCGGGCCTGGCGGGCCTGCTGGACGCCAAGCTGGGCAAGGACGCCCCCAACCTGTCCAAGATCGCCAACGTGCTCGAAAACATGGAGCGCGTGCTGGCGCAGTTGCAGCCGACGCTGGTGAGCAAGCTGTCTGCCGCCCTGGGCGCAGGCGGGCCGCCGGCCGCCCAGGAACCCACCCCCTCCGGAGCAAGCATGGAAACGCCTCCCAGCTCGGACCTGAATGGCCGCCCCCAAGACGTCCCCGCCCCGGTGCAGCTGGCCCAGTGGTCCAGCCGCGAGGAGGCCTACCGCACGCTGGAAGCGCTGGCCGACTACCTGGGCCAGATCGAACCCCACAGCCCCACGCCCTACCTGATCCGCCGCGCCGTCAACTGGGGCCGCATGCCCTTGCCGGAACTGTTCGCCGAAATCATGCGCGAGGAAGGCGACCTGAACCGGATGATGAGCGTGCTGGGCCTGCAGCGGCAGGACGGCGGCTAAGCGCGCGCGATCCAGCGCTGGCGCGCCGCCAGCCGCTGCAGGTCGCGAAAGCTCGCGCATTCGGCGGCCAGCCGCGGCCAGATGCGCAGCAGCAGCTCGCATTCGGCCAGCGTGTCGGCCGCCGCTTCGTGCCGGCGGGCGCAGCGGATCCCGAAATGCGCCATCCATTCGTCCAGCGAGCGGGCCCGCACCTTCTCGTGCGTGACCGCGCACAGCGGCTCGATGTCCAGCCAGGGACTGGCCAGAGGCGGCAAGCCATGGCCGTGGAAGGCGCGGGTGATCATCGCCTGGTCGAACGCGGCATGGAAGGCCAGCAATGGCGAAGCGCCGGCGAATTCGCGGAAGGCGTCCAGGGCCTGCCCCGCCGGCACCCCCTCACGCTGGCGCTGGATGCCGATGCCATGCAGCAGGATGTTGGCCCGGTCCGAGGCCTGCTCCTGCCGCAACACCACCTCGAAACTGTCGGACAGGTCTATGGCCAGCCGGCGGCTTGCCCAGTCCACGCGCAGCGCGATCGCGGCAATCGCCAGCAGCCGGTCGCGGTGCGGATCCAGCCCGCTGGTCTCCACATCCAGCACCACCCACCGCCCCGGCTCGGGCGCCGCGTCCTTCGCTGGAGTCCACGGCCACCAGCCCATGCCTAGCGCGCGTAGTCCAGCTGCAGCCGCTGCTGCAGGGTGCGGGCCACCCGCAGCGACTCCTTGAGGATGCGGCGATCGATGTCGTTCAGGCCATCCACCCGCAGCCGGTTGGGCTCGCCGGCCACCGCCGTTCCCTCGAGCTGGATGCGCAGCCGCAGCATCTGCAGGAACTCGAAGCCGCCGATCCAGCCCTGGTACTCGGCCGGCGCCAGCCCCATGCGCGCGCCCACGGCCTCCAGCCGCTCGCGGGTGTTCGTCGCCGCCACGCCATGGGCCAGGCTGTACAGGCGCGCGGCGTCCACGAAGATCGCCGTGCCCTGCAGCTTCAGGTCCAGCGTGCCGCGCTCGTCCACGTCCACGTTCCCCAGCCAGTTCAGCGGCGCGGCGTGCGACAGCGCGTTGTCCGCCAGCTGCTTGAGGAAGCGGGGCGTGCGCCGGGCGGCCTCCAGCACCTCGGCCTGCAGCGTGCGGGCCAGCTGCGGGTCGCCGCCGAGCGGCCGCAGGTCGAAGTAGATGCTGGCGTTCAGCAGGTCCTGCGGCGCCCCGTGCTCGATCCACTGCGCGAAGCGTTCGCGCCAGTCGCGCAGCGTGAGGCAGCCGCCCGGCTCGCCGGCCATGATGCCGCCGCGGCACAGGGGATAACCACAGGCGTCCAGCGCCAGGTTGACCTGGCGGGCGAACGCGCGGACGGCCTCGCGCCGCTCCGGGCTGGTGCCGTCGCGCAGGATGAGGGCGTTGTCCTGGTCGGTGGACACGGTCTGCTCGCTGCGGCCCTCGGAGCCCAGCGCCACCCAGCACAGCTCGCGCAGGTCCACGCCCGCGCGCGCGGCTTCGATGTCCAGCAGGCGCTCGGCCAGCACGTCGTTCAGGTGGCTGATCAGCGCGGTGAGCTGGCGCGCCTGGACGCCCTGGCCCAGCAGGTTGCGCGCGAAGCGGCGGATGTCCTGCGCCACCACCTGCAGCGTGGCGACGTCCGCCGCGGAGCGGATGGAGGTGCTCACCTGCTTGAGCGAGAGCCGCTGCATGGCGAACAGGTCGCGCTCCGACACCAGGCCCACGGCCACGCCGTCGCGCGTGACCGGCACGTGGCGGATCGCGTGGCGCGACATCAGCAGCGCCGCGTCCTGCGCGGTGTGGGCGGTGGTCAGCGTGTGCACCGGCGACACCATGACGTCGCGCATGGGGCGCTCCAGCGGAACGCGCGCCAGTGCCACGCGCCCCAGCACGTCGTAGCGGGTGAGGATGCCCTGCGGCCGGCCTTGGGCATCCACCACCACGATGGAGCCGATGTGCTTGCCGTGCATGACCGCCAGCGCCTCGCCCACCGGCGTGTCGGGGGCGCAGGTCACGGGCGCGCGCTGCGCGAGCTCGCCCAGCGGCGTCTCCAGCGACTGCTCGGCAAGGGTCTGCGACGAGTAGGCCACCTGCAGCGCCTTGCGCGACAGCTCGAGGAACTGCAGGATGCGCCGGTTCACGAAATCGCCGAACACCGGGCTGGCGCGGGAAAGCTCCTGCATCGCGGCGCAGGGCAGCGCCAGCACGAAGGTGTCGGCCGCCGCGCGGTAGGTGGCCGTCACCGGCCGGCCGGCGGTGGCGGCGCTCAGCGGGAAGAGGTCGCCCGCCTCGTACTGGAAGGCGCCGCCCGACAGGTCGGCCAGGCCGCGCACGCCGGTGACCGCGCCCTGGCGCAGGAAGAAGATCTCCTGCACCGGACCGCCGCCGGGCTCGGCCAGCGTCTCGCCGGGCGCGTAGTAGCGCTCCACAGCGTGCGTGAGGAAGAAGTCGATGGACGGTGCGTCCATCTGCGCGAAGGGCGGGTGCTGCGCCAGTTCCTGCCGCAAGTGGCCGAGCAGGCTGGCCGAAGGCTCCAGGGCGGAGGAGGCAGCGGCATCCTGCGGCACCGCGGCCATGGCGTCAGCGGGGCAGGGCCGGCAGTTCCAGGGTCAGCACCGCCGGGCCCTGGGTTCCGGACGCGAGCACGGCGCGGCGCGGCTCCACCGACTGCAGCACCAGGCCGGTATCCACCGTGCTGCCGACCTTGTAGGGCTTGGGCGGGCGGCCGTCCACCGCGATGAGGGCGGCGCCATCGCGCGAGCGCCCCGCCACCACGCCGACCAGGTTGAAGCGGCTGGCCAGGCTGGGCGCGGGCGCCGCTGCCGCGGCGGTGGGCACGTGGCCGAGCAGGCGGGCGACGGCAGCCGGATCGGCGGCAGGCACCGTGCGCGCTGGCGCCGCCACGGAAGGGCTGGATGCCGTGCGCGTGCTGAGCTTCAGGCCCCAGTACGCCGCCGCAGCCGCGGCCAGCGCCCACAGCAGGAATGTGGCGCCCCGTACGGTCCAGTTGCTCTGCGAATGGCTCACCATGCGCGGATTATCATTGATGCGATCCGCCCCTCACCCCATCGAGCAATGACCTTTTTCCGTACCGCGGCGCGCCGCACCCTGCAGGCCGGCTTCACCCTGATCGAGCTCATGGTGGTGCTGGTCATCATCGGTGTGCTGGCGGCGCTCATCGTGCCCAACGTGCTGGATCGCGCCGACGACGCGCGGGCGACGGCGGCGCGCACCGACGTCAACAACCTGATGCAGGCACTCAAGCTCTACCGCCTGGACAACCAGCGCTACCCGACGGGCGAACAGGGGTTGCAGGCGCTGATCACCCGCCCCTCCGCCGGCCCCATTCCCCCCAACTGGAAGCCCTACCTGGACAAGCTGCCCAACGACCCCTGGGGCCGGCCCTACCAGTACCTCAACCCCGGCGTCAGGGGCGAGATCGACGTGATGTCGCTGGGCGCCGACGGCCAGCCCGGCGGCGAGGGCAAGAATGCAGACGTCGGTTCGTGGCAATAGCCTGAACCGGCCCCGCGGGTTCACGCTGCTCGAGCTGCTGGTGGTGGTGGCGATCATGGCGATCGCCACGGCCGGCGTGGGCTTTGCCTTGCGCGACTCGTCGGCCACGCAGCTGGAACGGGAGGCGCAGCGCCTGTCGGCCCTGCTGGAATCGGCCCGCGCGCAGTCGCGCACCAGCGGCCTGCCGGTGCGCTGGTACCCGGTGGAGGGCGGCTTCCGCTTCGATGGCGTGCCGCCCGGCACCTTGCCCGACCGATGGCTGCATGAGACCACCGTGGTCTACGGCACCGCCGGCCTGGCCCTGGGACCCGAACCCATCATCGGCCGGCAGGCGGTGGTGCTGGGCTCCACCGCCCTGCCCGAACGCAGCCTGCGGATCGCCACCGATGGGCTGCGGCCCTTCGCGGTGAGCGGCGGCGAGACGCCATGAAGCGGGCGCGCGGCTTCACGCTGGTCGAGGTGCTGGTGGCCCTGGCCATCGTGACCATCGCCCTGCTGGCCGGCGCGCAGGCCACCTCGGCCCTGACCCGCAACACGCTGCGCCAGTCCAGCGTGCTGCTCGCGCACATGTGCGCCGAGAACGAGCTGGTCAAGGTGCGGCTGGCGCAGCAGCTGCCCGGCGTGGGCGAGACGCGCGTGGCCTGCGTGCAGGCCGGCGAGCCGCTGGAGGTGGCGGTAGTGGTGGCGCCCACGCCCAACCCCAACTTCCGCCGCGTCGATGCCCAGGTGTTCGAGGCCGGCGCGCCGGTGCTGCGGCTGTCCACGGTGGTGGGGCGCTACTGATGGGAACGCCCCGTCGCCCGCGCGGCTTCACGCTGGTCGAGGTGCTGGTGGCGCTGTTCGCCATGTCCCTGCTCGCGCTGATGAGCTGGCGCGGCCTGGACGGCATGGTGCGGGTGCAGGAGCAGACCCAGACGCGAGCTGACGAAGTGTTGACCCTGCAGGTGGGGCTGGCGCAGTGGGGGGCCGACCTGGATGCGCTGGTGCAGCTGCCGCAGATCACGGCGCTGGACTGGAACGGCCGGGTGATGCGCATGACCCGGCGCAGCACCAGTTCGGCCACCGACGGCGTGATCGTGGTCGGCTGGACCCGGCGCAGCGGCCCGTCCGGCAGCCAGTGGCTGCGCTGGCAATCCGCGCCGCTCACCACCCGCGGCGAGGTGGAGGAGGCGCTGCAGCGCGCCGACATCTGGTCGCAGACGCCCGGCGACCTGGAGCGGCGCAGCGAAGTGGCGGTGACGCCGCTGGCCGACTGGCAGATCTTCTATTACCGCGGCAACGCCTGGACCAACCCGCTGTCCAGCGACGTGACCGCCGGGGCGCCTGCGCCCGGCGCAGCCGCCGCGCCGCAAGCCGGACGGGCCGCCACTATCATTCCGGACGGCGTGCGCCTGGTGCTTCGCTTGCCTGCGGGCGGCGCGCTCTCGGGCGACCTGGTGCGCGACTGGGCGCGGCCCACCGTCGTGGGCGGGGGGCGCGGATGAGCAGCCGGCAGCGCGGCGCGGCCATCCTCACCGCCATGCTCACGGTGACCCTGGTGGCCACGTTCGCGGCCGCCGCGCTGTGGCAGCAATGGCGCAGCACCGAGGTGGAAGAGGCCGAGCGCAGCCGGGTGCAGTCGGCCTGGATCCTGACCGGCGCGCTCGACTGGGCGCGCCTGATCCTGCGGGAAGACTCGCCGGGCACGGACCACCTGGCGGAACCTTGGGCGGTGCCGTTGCAGGAGGCGCGGCTGTCCACCTTTCTCGCGGCCGACCGCAACGCCGGCACCGACCCGGACTCCGACGCCGAGAACACCTTCCTGTCGGGCCAGATCATCGACCAGCAGTCGCTGCTGAACGTGAGCAACCTCGTGGAAGCCGGGCGCCTCTCCGAGCAAGGCCTGCGCAGCTTCCAGCGCCTGTTCGACCTGCTGGGCCTGCCGCAGTCGCAGCTGAACACGCTGGCGGAGAACCTGCGCTTCGCCTCGGACATCAGCATCGACAACCGCTCCGCCGGCCAGGCGCCGCTGCTGCCCCAGCGCGTGGAACAGCTGGTGTGGCTGGGCTTGCCCCTGTCGACCGTGGCGGCGCTGCAGCCCTATGTCACCGTGCTGCCGGTGCGCACGCCGGTCAACCTGAACACCGCGGCGGCCGAAGTCATCTACGCAGCGGCCGATGGGCTGAGCATGGCCGACGCGCAGCGGCTGGTGGCCGAGCGCGAGCGGTCGCCCTTCCGCAGCCTGCAGGACGCCTACCGCCTCATGCCCCAGCACCAGGGGGCCCTGGCTGCGGGCGCGGTCACCATCGCCTCGAACTACTTCGAAGTGCTGGGCCGGCTGCGCCTGAACCAGGTGATGGTGGAGGAGCGCTCGCTGGTGGCGCGGGAAGGCCGCACCGTGCGGACGCTGTGGCGTGAACGGGGCGTGGCCGACGCCACCGCGCTGTCGCAGGCTGCCGCGGGGAAACGCTAGCGCGGCCTACGGCTGAGCTGGTGGCCTCCCTACAATGCCCCATCCCATGAGTTCGCTGTTCGTCCTGCTCGCCCCCGTCCACGCCACGGCGCAGACCGAGTTCCCGTATGCGCTGTCGGCGGACCGCCGCACGGTGCTGAGCCACGGCAGCGCCGCGGCGGCGCTGCTGCCCGCCGCCAGCGGCGCGGGCTCCGAAGTGGTGGCCGTGGTGCCCGGCGCCGCACTGTCGTGGCACCGGGTCGAACTGCCCCGCGGCACGGCAGCCGGTTCGCCGCGGATGCGGGCGGTGCTGGAAGGCCTGCTGGAGGACCGCCTGCTCGACGAGCCCGAGAACCTGCACTTCGCGCTGCAGCCACGCCCGCCAGCCACCGGCCCGGTGTGGGTGGCGGTGTGCGACCGGGCCTGGCTGCGCGCCGCGGTGCAGGTGCTGGAAACGGCGGGGCGCCCGCCGGGGCGCATCGTTCCCGAGTTCGCCCCCGAGGGCCAGGTGGCGTTGTACGCGCTGGGGGAGCCCGAGGACGCCAGCCTGGTGCTGGCCGGTCCCGACGGCGTGTTCTCACTGCCGCTGGCGGCCACCTCGCTGGCCCTGTTGCCCGCGCTGCCCGACGAAGCGCCGCGCGTGGCCGAGCCCGCGGTGGCGGCCATGGCCGAACAGGTGCTGCAGCAGAAACTGGAACTGCAGCAGCCGGCGCAGCGCTGGCTGCAGGCGGCGCAGTCCGGCTGGGACCTGGCGCAGTTCGATTTCGCCAGCTCGCAGCGGGCCCGTGCCCTGAAGAAGCTGGCGGGCGGCTGGGGCGAGCTGTTGCGCGCGCCGCAGTGGCGCCCGGCCCGCTGGGCCGCCGCGGCCCTGGTGGTGGTGAACCTGGTGGGCCTGAATGCCTGGGCCTGGAAGGAGCGCTCGGCGCTGGACGCCAAGCGCGCCGCCGTGCGGGCCACGCTGACCCAGGCCTTCCCCCACATCAAGACAGTGGTCGACGCTCCCCTGCAGATGGAGCGCGAGGTGGCCGCGCTGCGCCAGGTCACGGGCGGTAGCTCGGGCCGCGACCTGGAAAGCATGCTGGCGGCGCTGACCACCGTGGCGCCACCCGCGCGTCCGATCGCCGGCCTGGAGTACACGGGCAACGAGCTGCGCGTGCGCGGCCTGGCCGGCAGCCCCGAGGAAGCGCGCCCTCTGGCCGCCGGCCTCAAGGCGCTGGGCTATGCCGCCACCCTGCAGGGCGACACGCTGCTGGTGCGGCCGGAGGCGGCGCCATGAGCCGCCCGGCCGTTCCGAAGGCTCATAGCACCTCGGCCCGCAGGGCGGAGGTTATCCAATGAGCCCCAAGGCCGCGCCGGCCTGGCAGGCGCGCTGGGACGCCCTGGCGCCGCGCGAGAAGGTCCTGTCGGCGGGCGCCGCGGCGCTGGTGCTGCTGGCGCTGCTGTGGTGGGTGGCGATCGGCCCGGCGCTGTCGGTGCTGCGAGGCGCCGACGCCCAGCACCGCGCGCTGGACGCGCAGCTGCAGCGCATGCGCGGCCTGCAGGCGCAGGCGCAGGCGCTGCAATCGCAGCCGCGCCAGTCGCAGGAGGAATCGCTGCGCCTGCTGGAGCTGTCGGTGCGCGAGCGCCTGGGCACCACGGCACGCATCGTGGTCGCGGGCGACCGCGTGACGCTCACGCTCGCGGCGACACCGGCCGACGCGCTGGCCCAGTGGCTCACGCAGGCCCGGGTGAACGCCCGCGCGCTGCCCGCCGAGGCCCGCCTGACCCGCAACCCCGCTGGCACCTGGGACGGCACCCTGGTGCTGAGCCTGCCGCCGCGTTGAACGCCGAGGTCCCGCAACCGTGGCGCGCGTGAGCCTCACCTCCCGCCCGGCCGCGCCCTGGGCCTGGGGCCTGGGCGGCGCCGCGCTCGGCCTGCTGCTCGCCCTGCTGCTGTTCGCGCCCGCGCAGTGGCTGGCCGATGGCGTGCAGCGCGCCAGCGGCGGCCACGTGGTGCTGAACGAGCCCCGCGGCACCGTCTGGAACGGCTCCGCGCAGCTGGTGCTGACCGGCGGCCCCGGCAGCAGCGACAGCGCCGCCCTCCCCTCGCGCCTGGACTGGCGGCTGCGTCCCGCGTTCGGCGGCCTGCGGGCCGAGGTGAACGCGCCCTGCTGCACGCCGCAGCCCCTGGTGGTGCGCTGGCGTCCGCGCTGGGGCGGCAGCCAGGCCGCCGTCGCCGACACGCGCTCGCTCTGGCCCGCCGCGCTGCTGGCCGGCCTGGGCACGCCCTGGAACACGCTGCAGCTCGACGGTGAACTCACCCTGTCCACGCAGGGCCTTACCCTAGAATGGACCGAAGGCCGGCTGGCCATCGCGGGACGGGCCGAACTGACCGCGCAGCGCGTCTCCTCGCGGCTGTCGACCCTGAGGCCCATGGGCAGTTACCGCATCACCGTGCAGGGCGGCAACGTGCCAACGCTGCAGGTGGACACCCTGGAAGGCAGCCTGCAGCTGTCCGGCCGCGGCCAGTTCGTGGGATCCCGTTTGCGTTTCTCCGGGGAAGCCAGTGCCGCGCCCGAGCGCGAGGCGGCGCTGGCCAACCTCCTGAACATCATCGGACGGCGCAGCGGCGCGCGCTCCATCATCACCATAGGCTAATGCCATGAACCTTCGCCACGCTATCGTTTCCGTAGCAACATGCGCTCTCCTGGCGGGCGCTGCAGGCCCCTTGCAGGCCCAAAGGTCGCGCGAGCCGGTGACGCTGAACTTCGCCAACGCCGACATCGAGGCGGTGGCGCGCACCATGGCCGCGATCACCGGGCGCAACATCGTGGTGGACCCGCGCGTGAAGGGCACCATCAACCTGTCCACCGAGCGGCCGGTGCCGCCGCAGCAGGCCTTCAACCAGTTCGTCTCCACGCTGCGGCTGTCGGGCTTCACGGTGGTGGAGTCGGGCGGGCTGCTCAAGGTGGTGCCGGAGGCCGACGCCAAACTGCAGGGCGGCGCGGTGTCGGTGGGCTCGCCGCCGGGCGGCGCGCAGATCGTGACGCAGATCTTCCGGCTCAACCACGAGTCGGCCAACAACCTGGTGCCCATCCTGCGGCCGCTGATCAGCCCCAACAACACCATCAACGTGAACCCCGGCAACAACTCGCTGGTGATCACCGACTACGCCGACAACCTGCAGCGCCTGGGCCGCATCATCGCGGCGCTGGACATGTCCAACGCCACCGACGTGGAGATCGTGCCGCTGCAGCACGGCCTGGCGTCCGACCTGGTACCGGTGGTGCAGCGGCTGGTGGATTCCGGCGGCGGCTCGGCGGGCGTTCCCCCGGGCGCGGTGGCGCCCGGCCAGGCCGACACCTCCTTCCGCACCACGGTGATCGCCGAGCCGCGCAGCAACAGCCTGATCGTCCGCGCCGCCAACCCGGCCCGGCTGAACCTGGTGCGCTCGCTGGTGGCGCGCCTGGACCAGCCGACCTCGCAGAACCCCACGGGCAACATCTACGTGGTCTACCTGAAGAACGCCGAGGCCACGCGGCTGGCGGTGACACTGCGCGCCGCAATGGCCGGCATGGGCACGGGCGGCGCTGGTGGCGGCCTGGGCGGCGGCGGGACCATCGCCACCGCGGCGCCGGTGACGGCGGGCGGCAACACGGCGTCGGGGGCCAACCCCGCCACTGCGGCGCCGCAGTCGGCCGCGCAGCCCAACACCGGCGGCCAGATCCAGGCCGACCCGGCGACCAACTCGCTCATCATCACCGCGCCCGAGCCGCAGTACCGCCAGCTGCGCGCGGTGATCGACCGGCTGGATTCGCGCCGGGCACAGGTGTTCGTGGAGAGCCTGATCGCCGAGGTGAACGCCGACAAGGTGGCCGAGTTCGGCATCCAGTGGCAGAACATCCTGGGCAACCGGGGCGACCGCAACATCGGCGTGCTGGGCACCAACTTCAGCATCGGCGGACAGAACATCATCAGCCTGCAGCAGGGCATCTCCAGCGGCCAGGCGCTGCCGTCCACCGGCATCAACCTGGGCCTGGTGCGCAACATCAACGGCACCTACGTGCTGGCCGCGCTGGCCCGCTTCCTGGAGTCCAACGCCGACGGCAACGTGCTGTCCACGCCCAACCTGCTGACGCTGGACAACGAGGAAGCCCGCATCGTGATCGGCCAGAACGTGCCCTTCGTCACCGGCCAGTTCACCAACACCGGCGCGTCCAACGGCTCGGTCAACCCGTTCCAGACCATCGAGCGCAAGGACGTGGGCCTGACGCTGCGCGTGCGGCCGCAGATCAGCGAGAACGGCACCGTGAAGATGCAGATCTTCCAGGAGGTGTCCAACGTGCAGGCCTCCTCGATCAACTCGCCCACGGGCCTGATCACCAACAAGCGTTCCATCGAGTCCAGCGTGCTGGTGGACGACGGCGCCATCGTGGTGCTGGGCGGCCTGCTGCAGGACGAGTACTCGGGCAACCAGGAGAAGGTGCCCGGCCTGGGCGACGTGCCGGTGGTGGGCAACCTGTTCCGCAGCGAGGCGCGCAGCCGCCGCAAGACCAACCTGATGGTGTTCCTGCGCCCCGTGGTGCTGCGCGATGGCGCGCAGACCGACGACCTGTCTCTGGACCGCTACGACCTGATGCGCCTGCGGCAGGAAGCGCAGCAGCCCAAGCCCAGCGCGCTGGTGCCGATCGAAGGCGCCCCGGCGCTGCCGCCCGTGCTGCCGCGCCAGCCGGCGCCGGCCAGCCGCTTCGCCCCCACCACGCCCGCGGTGCCGGCCGAGGCCTCGCCGCCGGTGGTGCCGCCCGTCAACCGCTGAACGCCATGCGCTACCCCCTGCCCTACGCCTTCGCGCGCAGCCACCAGCTGCTGCTGGAAGAGGACGGCCAGGCCTACACCCTCTGGCATGCCGCCACGCCCGCGCCCAGCGCCTGGAGCGAGGTGATGCGCAAGTACCCGGTGCGCGCGCTGCAGCAGCTGGACCCCACCGCGCTGGCCCAGCGCATCAGCCAGGCCTACGCGCAGGGCGAATCCAGCGCGGCCACCGTGGTGAGCGAGGTGCAGAACGACGCCGACCTCTCGCGCATGATGCAGGAGCTGCCGGCGGTGGAGGACCTGCTGGAGACCAGCGACGACGCGCCCATCATCCGCATGCTGAACGCGCTGCTGACGCAGGCGGCGCGCGACGGCGCCTCGGACATCCACATCGAGCCCTACGAGCGCCATTCCTCGGTGCGCTTCCGGGTCGACGGCACGCTGCGCGAGGTGGTGCAGCCCAACCGCGCGCTGCACGCCGCGCTGATCTCGCGCCTGAAGATCATGGCCGAGCTCGACATCGCCGAGAAGC
>CAZZAW010000019.1:5879-19329 GCA_964652405.1 uncultured Ramlibacter sp. | reverse complement strand
GAGCGTGAACGGGCCCGCCACGGTGCCGCCGCCGATCTCCGCCTTCAGGGCCCAGCCTTCAGCTTCGGGCGCCAGCGTGGCGCGGGCCCCGGCAAACCGCCCGGCCACCACCTCGGCCGACGCCGAGTCCAGCCGGCCCTCGGGGCGCAGCAGCACCGTGGCGTTCAGGGTCATGGACCGGCCCCGGGCGTCCAGCCAGGTCACCTCGTCCAGCACCAGCTGCCGGGGGAGGTTCGGAGCCTTTTCGGCCTCCGGCCCGCGCGCGGCGGGCGCAGGCTGCTTCTTTTTTTGTAGCGAAGCAGCGATGGCGGCGAGCGCCGGTTGCGGCAGCGTGGCCCGGCGCACCGCCAGCTGGTCCAGCTCGGGCTGGCCCCCCAGCAGCGAGGTCCACACCGGCCGCGCCTCGATCCGCTCCAGCGTGAGCGGCGGCTGGCTTTGCACCACCACCTGCTCCACCGCCACGGCCGGCAGCGGCCACAGGCTCAGGTGCAGCCGTCCCAGCCGCACCGGCAGGCCCAGGGCCTGCGAGGCCTCGCGCTCGGCCCGCAGCCGGAAGTCATCCGTGGCCGTCCAGCGCCAAAGCGCCACCGTGGCGACCACCAGCAGCAGCGCCAGCGCCGCCAGGCTTCCCAGCAGCCATTTCCAGACCGGTTTCATCCCTGCATTGTGGCCATGGGCGCGTCCCAGCGGGGGAAACGCCGCTGCGGCTAGCATCGGCTGCTCCAGAACGAGGAAGAAGAACCCCATGAAGCTCTACTACTCTCCCGGCGCCTGTTCCCTCGCCTCGCACATCGCGCTGCGCGAAGCGGGGCTGGCGTTCGAACCGGTGCTGGCCAGCACCAAGACGCACCAGCTCGCCGACGGCACGGACTACTACACGATCAACCCGCTGGGGTACGTCCCCCTGCTGGAGCTGGACGACGGCACCCGCCTGCGGGAAGGCCCGGCGATCCTGCAGTACATCGCCGACCAGGTGCCCACGAAGAACCTGGCGCCGGCCAACGGCACGCTGCCGCGCTACCGCCTGCAGGAGTGGCTCACGTTCATCGGCATGGAGCTGCACCGCGCCTTCACGCCGCTGTTCAACCCCAACATGCCCGAAGACGCCAAGAAGCTCTCACGCGACAAGCTGGCCAGCCGCCTCCAGTGGCTGGACGGGCAGCTCGAGGGCCGGCCCTACCTGACCGGCGACCATTTCAGCGTGGCCGACGCCTACCTGTTCACGGTCACCAACTGGGCCAGGCCCATGGGCATCGACCTCACGCCGCACAAGCACCTGGTGGCGTATCGTGAGCGGGTCGCGGCCCGCCCGGCCGTGCAGGAAGCCTTGAATGCCGAGAAACCCGCCGCCAAGTAAATGACCATGACCCTGCCCCACCACCTCCTCCTCAACGAAGAACCCGACCACGGGCCCGCGCCTGCCTTCACCGGCGAGGCGCGCACCTCCTTCCTGGAGGAAAAGGCGTTCAAGTCGCGCACCATCCTGCTGTTCGGCGAGGTGAGCGACAAGTCCGCCGCCGACATCGCGCGCCGCCTGATCGCGCTGGATGCCGACAGCAGCGAACCCATCGACATGCTGGTCTCCTCGCCCGGCGGCCACCTGGAGTCGGGCGATGCCATCCACGACATCATCCGTTTCATCAGCGCGCCGGTGAACATGATCGGGACCGGCTGGGTGGGCAGCGCCGCCACCCACCTGTACCTGGCGGTGCCCAAGGAGCGCCGCGTGTGCCTGCCCAACACACGCTTCCTGATCCACCAGCCCTCGGGCGGCGCCGGCGGCCCGGCCAGCGACATCGCGATCCACGCCCAGGAAATCATCAAGGCCCGCGAACGCATCGCCGCCACCATCGCCCGCGAGACCGGCAAGCCGCTGGACACGGTGCTGGCCGACATCGAGCGCGACCGCTGGCTCTCGGCCGAGGAGGCCATCGAGTACGGGCTGGTGTCGCGGATCATCCACCGCAAGACCGACCTCAAGAAGTAGCCAGCGCCGGTCACAACTTCTCACGGCTTGGCCAGTCCGTAACGGGCATGGCCCAGTTGTCCTGAAGACACTAGCTCCCGTCATCGGATTCCTGCACGGGCCCGCGCCCGTGTCCTACACACGGCGAGGCTATGGACTTCAAGGGCATCGAATTGCTGCGCCTGGGCGCAGACCGTGAACACCAAGGCGCCCGCAGCGGCGCTTCCGATCCACAGGCGCCGCCGTCCGGCTGGCGCTCGGTCACGCTGGGGCATGTGGTGACGCTGGCCTCCGTCACCGTGCTGGGCATCGCGCTGCCGGTCTCGGCGCTCAAGCTCGAGCCCGTGTTGCGCGACCTGGTCGAGCAGCAGCGCCGCACCAACGTGCTGCTGGCCGCCGTAAGCCGTCAGGCCCCCGGCATCGAGCTCGCCCTGGCCCAGAACGGCCGCGACGCGGTCAGCTGCACCCGCTAGGCCAGCGCCCGCTGGCGCGAAGCCAGCAAGGCCCCGACCCACAGCGCCCCGGCCGAGAACAGCAGGCCGCGCGCCAGCCCGCCGGGGCCGTCCGCGATCCAGCCGACCACGGTGGGTCCCACGATCTGGCCCGAGGCGAACACGATGGTGAAGGCGCTGATGCCGGCCGCCCATTGCGCCGGCGGCAGGTTGTGGCGCACCAGCGCGGTGGTCGAGGCCACCACCGAGAGGAACACCGCGCCGAACACCAGCCCCGAGGCCAGCACCGCGGGCCAGGCGGCGGTGAGCGCGGGCACCACGGTCGCCAAGCCCAGCAGGCCATTGAGCAGCGCCAGCGGCTGCCCGCCCTTGAAGCGGTCCAGCAGGCCCGCCCACAGCCGCGCCGACGCCACCACCGCCACGCCCAGCAGGGCGTAGAACAGCGTGATGCGCTCCGGCCCCACGCCCTGTTCGCGCAGCAGCGCGATCACGAAGGTCATGTAGCCGATGTAGCCCACGCCGAACAGGGTGTAGCCCGCCAGGCCGGGCGCGAAATCGCGCCAGCGGAAGCGCCGCGGCGTTGCGCCGGCCGCCGCCGGCGCAGCGGGCGCGGGCTCCAGCGCCTGCAGCACGCGCGCCGGCCAGGCCAGCACCGCGGTGGCGGCGAAGCAGGCCAGGGCCAGCGCCCACCAGGCCCAGGCCCAGCCGTGCGGCCGCTCGCGCGCCGCCTCCAGCAGGGCGGGCACCAGCAGCGCCGACAGCACGATGCCCAGCCCGGTGCCGCCGTAGTACAGGCCCAGCAGGAAGCCGCTGCGCCGCGGCTGCAATGCGCCCAGGCGCGCCGCCAGCAGCCCGCCGGCGATGAACAGGAAGGCGCTGGCCACGCCGGCCAGCACCCGCTGCAGCAGCAGCGGCGCGGCCGCCGTGAAGAAGCCCGACAGGCCCATGAACAGGCTGGCCAGCGTCGAGCCGCCCAGCAGCAACCGCGAGGGCCCCAGCCGCTGCATCAGCGCCGGCGTGGCCAGCGCGCCCAGCAGGTAGCCCAGGGCGTTGGCCGTGTTCATCGCACCTGCCAGGGTGTACGACCACTGCAGGTCGGCCCGCATGGGCGGCAGCAGCAAGCCGTAGGCGAAACGCGTCACGCCCAGCGAGACCGCGGCGCCCAGCGACAGGGCCAGCGCCAGCCGCAGGTGGGGCAGGCCGGTCGCCGTCACGGCGCGAAGATCCGGGCCGGCGCTTCCACGGCCAGCACCGGGAAGGCGAAGCAGGCCGCCAGCTGGTTCACCGCGCCCGCGGCCTCCAGCTGCTGCAGGAAGCGCTGTTGCAGCGCCGGCCGCACCGCGCCATGGCGGTCCACCAGCTGGCCCCACAAGGGCAGGCGCTGCCAGGGCGGCGGCACGGTGCGCGCGGTTTCCAGCCAGGCCGCCGGGAACAGGCGCCGGTACGCCTCCAGGTGGTACAGCCAGGACTGCCCCACGACCTGGGTGCCCGGCTCCCGGCGGGCCAGCGGTCCCAGCAGCGCCGCCAGCTCGCGGCGCCGCGCATCGGCCTGGCTCGCGGCCAGGGGCGAATCGGAACAGGCCGGGTCGCTGTAGAAGTGCAGCCGCACCCGCGTCGGCGCCAGCCGGCTGTACGAGAAGCAGCCGCTCACCCGCTCCAGCGGCGGCCCGGTGTCCCAGGCCCGGGCGCGGGCGCGGAACTCGCAGGTCCAGGCCACCGAATCCGCGTTCCGCTTCAGGCCGGCCAGGTACTCCTGCCAGCGCGCGTTGCCTGCGTCCGGCCGCCGCCCGCACCCCATGCGGATGAACAGGTGGGTGTATTCCAGCAGGGCCTGCTCCAGCGGCATGGGCGCCAGTTCGGCCACGCGCCGGGCCAGGCGCAGCTGCAGCTCGAAGAAGGCGGGGGCGAAATCCATGGCGGTGCGATCTACCTCAACTGGCGATTGTCCGCCCGCCGCAGGGCCAATGGCGCGCCGCTACGCTTGCCGCATGCCCTCCCTCTTCGACCCCGTGCAGGCCGGCAGCCTGCATCTGCCCAACCGCATCGTCATGGCCCCGCTCACGCGCAACCGCGCGCCCGGCGCCGTGCCCACCCCGCTCATGGCCGAGTACTACGCCCAGCGCGCCAGCGCCGGGCTGCTGATCACCGAGGCGACGCCGGTCAGCCACCAGGGCCAGGGCTACGCCGACGTGCCCGGCCTGTACGGCACCGAGCAGCTCGACGGCTGGAAGCGCGTCACCGAAGCCGTGCACGCGAAAGGCGGGCGCATCGTCACCCAGCTCTGGCACGTGGGCCGCGTCTCCCACACCAGCCTGCAGCCCGACGGCGGCGCACCCGTGGCCCCGTCGGCGATCACCGCCAAGACCAAGACCTACCTGATCGAGGACGGCGTCGGCCGCTTCGCCGACACCTCGCAGCCGCGCGCGCTGGACGCCGGCGAGCTGCCCGGCATCGTCCATGACTTCCGCCACGCGGCGCGCCACGCGGTCAGCACGGCCGGCTTCGACGGCGTGGAGGTGCACGGCGCCAACGGCTACCTGCTGGACCAGTTCCTCAAGCGCGGCGCCAACCAGCGCACCGACGATTACGGCGGTTCCATCGAGAACCGCGCCCGGCTGCTGCTGGAGGTGATGCGGGCGGTCACGGAAGAGATCGGCGGCGGCAAGGTCGGCCTGCGCCTGTCGCCCGTGACCACGGCCAACGACATCCACGATCCCGAGCCGCAGCCGCTGTTCGAGTACGTGGTGCGCCAGCTCGCGCCCCTGGGCCTGGCCTACGTGCACATCATCGAAGGCGCCACCGGCGGCGCGCGCGAGCTGCCGGACCGCCCCTTCGACTACGCGGCGCTGCGCCGGGCTTACCGCGAGGCCGGCGGCCGCGGCGCCTGGATGGTGAACAACGGGTACGACCGGGCCCTGGCCGAGCAGGCACTGGCCCATGGCGCCGACCTGGTCGCTTTCGGCCGGCTGTACATCGCCAACCCGGACCTGGTGGAGCGGCTGCGCGCCGGCGCCCCGCTCAACACGCCGGACCGCGCCACCTTCTATGGCGGCGGGGCGCGCGGCTACACCGACTACCCGGCGCTGGGCCCGCCGGCGTAGCCGCGGGGACGCTCAGTGCTGGTGCCTGGGGCCCGAGCCACCGCCGTCGTGTCCGGGGCAGCCGCCCAGGCCGCCTGCGCCCTGGGCGCCATGCATCGCGGCGTGGCGCTGGGCCATCTGCGCATGGCGCTCCTGCGCGTTGCTGCCGGGCTTGGCCCCTTCCGCCCCCATGCCAGGCATGGCCACAGCCATCACCGGCGCCGCGGCCACCGCGCAGGCGGCCATCCAGGTTTTCCATCCGTTCATGCGTGCTCTCCGTTCGTGCGTGGTCGATCCCACCCCGTGTCGACCGGCGCCGAAGCCCCTCGTTCCGCGCCCTGCCAGCCCGCTTGAATTCCCCTTGACCTGCCTCAACTGATCTTCACGGGCCCGGAATTTCTCCGGGCCGACCTGCTCAAAGGCCCCCCATGACCTCCGTCCAGCAGCCCCGGCGCGTCGAGCGCCTCGTCACCGGCCAGCCCACCAGCGACGGCGCCGGCGTCAAGCTCACGCGCGTGCTCACGCAGGACCTGCAACGCCGGCTCGACCCCTACCTGATGCTGGACAACTTCGCCAGCGACGACCCCGACGACTACGGCGCGGGGTTCCCGAACCACCCGCACCGCGGCTTCGAGACCGTGACCTACATGATCACCGGCCGCATGCGCCACCGCGACAGCGCGGGCCACGAGGGCCTGCTGCAGAACGGCGGCGTGCAGTGGATGACCGCCGGGCGCGGCCTGATCCACAGCGAGCTGCCCGAGCAGGAAGAGGGCCGCATGGAAGGCTTCCAGCTGTGGCTGAACCTGCCGGGCAAGGACAAGATGTGCGAGCCCTGGTACCGCGACATCCAGAGCGAGGAGATCCCGCAATTCACCACCGCGCAGGGCGTGACGGTGCGCGTGATCGCCGGCGAAAGCCACGGCACCGCGGGCGCGGTGCAGCGCGAGGCCACGCAGCCGCTGTACCTGGACGTGCATTTCCCCGAGGGCGGGGGCGAGTTCGCGCAACCGCTGCCGGCCGGGCACAACGCCTTCGTGTGCGTCTACCGCGGCACGGTGGACGTGGGCGGCCAGCAGGTCGCGCCGCAGCGCATGGCCATCCTGGCCAACGAGGGCGACGGCGCCGTCCTGCGCAGCAGCGGCGCCGCGCGCGCCCTGCTGATCGCGGGCCGCCCCCTGCGCGAGCCGATCGCGCAGTACGGGCCGTTCGTGATGAACACCCGCGAGCAGCTGATCGAGGCGGTGGAAGACTTCAACAACGGCCGGCTGGCCTGACGCAGGCGCGCGTCAGGGCTTCTGCAACGAACCGGCGCCCATGCGCTTGAGGGATTCGTTGGCCTCCGCCCCGGCCACGTCGGCCTCGGCCTGGCGGCCGGTCAGCACGCGGGTGGCGCTGCGGGCCACCGACGCTATGCCGGTGCGCTCGGCGTCGGCGCGGAACGCGTTGTCGCGCTGCGCGCGCACCAGCGAGTTGTGCAGCACGATCGCGCCGGCGCTGCTGCGGTCCTCGGCCGGCAGGGGGGCCACGTCGGTCATCACGGTGCCCGGTGGCGAATCGACGCGCTGTTCCGCATCGGGCTGGGTCTGGGCCGTCACGCCGACGGCGAGAGCCGCTCCCAGCGCAGCGGCCGCAAGGCGCGCATGGGCCTGGTGTTTCATGGGTCTCTCCTTGGCAACATGAAGTCATGATGGTCCTCGCCCCGGCGCGCGTCTGTGGCCGGGGGCGGGCAAAGCCTGTAGGACCGCCTTTACACAGCCGCAACCTCTCGCGCATGAGACAGTTACAGCCGCGGCCCAGACTCGCTTCCAGCCTGAGCCACCCGCGCGCCCAGGTCCCCCACCCGGAAAGGACTGACCATGACTCTCTTGCCCAAGCAACTCGGCGCCGCCCTGCTGCTGGCCACCGCCGGCCTGGCCGCCACCGCCCAGACCACCCCCGCGCCGTCGACCCCGCCCGCGGCCGAAGCCCGCCACGGCCGGGTCGACCCGGCCCAGCGGCTGGAGCGCTTCAACCAGCGCATGGCCGAGCTCAAGCAGAAGCTGCAGATCACGGCCGCCCAGGAATCGGCCTGGTCCAACTTCACCAACGCCCTGCGCCCGAGCGCCAGCCCGCAGCGCATCGACCGCCAGGCGCTGGCGCAGCTCACCACGCCCGACCGCATCGACCAGATGCGCGCGCTGCGCAACCAGCGCATGGCCGAGATGGACCGGCGCGGTGACGCCACCAAGGCCTTCTACGCCGCGCTGACGGCCGAGCAGAAGAAGGTCTTCGACAGCGAGACCGCCAGGCGCGGCCACAAGGGCCACCACGGCGGCCGCGGCATGCACGGCTGAGCCGGCGTACGCTCCTTTCGAAGCCTGCCTCGCGCAGGCTTTTTTTTCGCCCCACGGCGGCCGGGCTGCTCCTACACTGGCGCATGACCACCGTTCGCAAAGGCCAGGCGCCGGCCCCCATGGCGCGCGAACAGTTCAGCCGGCACTTCCGCCACGCGTTCACCGACCCCGCGTACGAGGCGGAAGAAGCCGCCATCGCCCGGCTCGAGGAGATCGCTTGGCAGGCTTTCCAGGAAGGACGCAAGGCGCCGCGCACCCACAAGGCCGGACCCGGCTTCGCCGACCCGGACTACGACCTCTCGGACGAGTGGCGCGAGGCCCGCGACCGCCTGCTCGCGGCGCAGCAGCGGTGGGAACGCCCGGACACGCCCTCCCGCGTGCTGCTCGTGTGCGGCTCCTCGCGCAACGACGGCACCTGCCCCGGCGAGATGTCCAAGACCTTCCGCCTGGTGCAGCTCGCGCGCGAGGTGCTGGAAGGCAGCGGCATCGAGGCCGACGTGCTGGACCTGAGCCTGGTGACCTCGGACTACGGGCGCCACATCCACCCCTGCAAGGGCTGCGTGGCCACCGCCATGCCGCTGTGCCACTGGCCGTGCAGCTGCTACCCCAACCATTCGACGCGCCAGGTCGGCGACTGGATGAACGAGATCTACGAGCGCTGGGTCAACGCGCACGGCGTGATCCTGATGACGCCGGTGTACTGGTACCAGGTGGCCAGCCCGCTCAAGCTGATGATGGACCGGCTGGTGTGCGCCGACGGCGGCAACCCCGATCCCACCACCACGCAGGGCAAGAAGCCCGAGCTCGCCAAGGCGCTGGAGGCCCGGGGCTGGGACTATCCCAAGCACCTGGCCGGCCGCGCCTACGGCGTGGTGGTGCACGGCGACGTGGCGGGGATCGAGGGCGTGCGCCGCGCGCTGTGCGACTGGCTGGACTGGATGGGCCTGATCGATGCCGGCAACAAGGCGCGGCTGGACCGTTTCATCGGCTACTACGGCAGCTACGCCGAAAGCCACGACACGCTGGACGCCGACCTGGCGGTGCAGGAAGAGGTGCGCAACGTGGCGCGCGCAGTCGCCCACGCGGTGGGCGAGCTGCGCGCGGGCCGGCTGCACGCGGCCGACGAGGGCCTTCAGGCGCCCCGGCCCAAATAGGCCTGGGCGAGGCCTTAGCGGCGGTAGATCGGGTTCATGGGGTCGGCGTTGGGGTTGCCGCCCACCATGGTGCTGGCCTCGCCGGCACGGGTCGGAATGCTGGAGACCTCCAGGGGCAGCGGCATCACCACGCGCTCGTCGGTCGTCGGGTTGTGCGTGGCGACGTTGGGCACGCCGTTGGTCATGGTGCTGGCCTCGCCGGCCTTGGCGGGGACGTTGGAAGTCACGCTGGCGCTCCCGTCCGGCACGGTGCGGACGGTGCCGGTCCCGGCCATGACGGTCGTGTCCTGGGCCCAGGCCGAAGCGGCGAGCAGGCCGCCCAGCACCAGGGCGGCAGTGGTCTTGGCTTGTTTCATGATGAGTCCTCTCAAAAAGTTGGAAGTCAAAAAGGCCGCCCCCGATGGGTGGGGGCGTGGATCCAACCTTAGGCCGGGCTGCGGGGCGGGCCTGCCGGACAGCCGCAGCGATGCCTGTAGGACTGCTCGCGAGCGCGGGTGCGAACGAACCTCGGCGCTACGTCGTCAGAAGCTCCGGGCGTAGCGCACGAAGACGAAATCCTCGCCCGGATTGGGCTTGCGGATGCCGGCATTGGAGATGTGCTGCCAGCGCAGGCTCAGCTCGCTGCTGCGGTCGGCGCCCAGGCTGCGCCCCACCGCCAGGTTGTCGCTGAAATTCCAGTTGGTGCTGAAGGTCTTGTCCGGCGTCACGTAGCGGTGGTTGGTCACCGACACGCCGATGCCGCCTTCCACGAACCAGGGCGAGCGGCCGGCGTCCGGGCGCCAGCGCAGCAGCGGCACCAGCCCCAGCTGCACGAACCCCTGGTGCCCGCCGCCGAACTGGCGGGCGCGCCAGTAGCTGCCATACAGCTCGGTGAGCGCGCTGAACTCGCCGCCCAGCGCCTGCGCCTTCCAGGTCCAGGGCCAGAGGGCGCCGACGCTCACCGCCGTGACGTCGCCGTCCGAGGCGCCGCCGCCGCCCTGGACGAAGGCGCTGGCCGGGCGCCAGTCCTGGGCCTGGACGCTGCAGGCCAGCGCGGCGGCAAGGGCGAGGAAAGCGGGGCGCAGGCAAGGGGTCATGGCGGCGGTCCGTGGAAGGGGTGGAGCCCGCATTGTGGAATAAATCGCAGGCTGCCCGCCCACGCGGGCCGCCGCCGCAGGCGACAGCCGGACTGTCCGCCGTCCTACAGCCTGCGGTAGAGCGCGCCGGTACAACGGGTGACCTGCTTCGCAAAGACTCCAGGGTATGACAGAGACTCCGGCCACTGCCGCACCCCTGACCGTGATGACGGTCAACATTCACAAGGGATTCACCGCCTTCAACCGCAAGTTCATCCTGCCCGAGCTGCGGGATGCCGTGCGCAAGGTGGGGGCCGATGTCGTCTTCCTGCAGGAAGTGCAGGGCACGCACGAGGACCACGGCAAGAAGCACAGCGCCTGGCCCGCCGCGCCGCACTACGAGTTCCTGGCCGACAGCATCTGGCCGCAGTACGCGTACGGCAAGAACATGGTGTATCCCAAGGGCCACCACGGCAACGCCATCATGTCCAAGTTCCCCATCGTCCACTACCAGAACCACGACGTCTCGGTGGCCGGCCCCGAAAAGCGCGGCCTGCTGCACTGCGTGCTGAGGGTGCCGGGACAGGCGATGGAGGTGCATGCGATCTGCGTGCACCTGGGCCTGGCCGAGTCGCACCGCCAGCACCAGCTCGACCTCTTGTGCGAGATGGTGCGCGGCGAGGTGCCCGACAACGCGCCGCTCGTCGTCGCGGGCGACTTCAACGACTGGCGCCGGCGCGCCAACGCCATCCTGGAGCGCGAGATCGGCCTGCGCGAGGTGTTCGTCAACGCCTACGGCGAGCCGGCCAAGACCTTCCCGGCCCGCTTCCCCGTGCTCTGCCTGGACCGCATCTACGTGCGCAATGCGTCGGTGCACCTGCCGGTGGTGCTGCCGCGCAAGCCCTGGTCGCACCTGTCGGACCACGCGCCGCTCGTGGCCGAAATCCATCTCTGAAGAACGAGGCACACCATGGCCGCCCGCTGGTACGAAGGAAACCGATTCGAGCTGCTGGAGAACGGCGAGGAGTTCTTCCCGCGCGTGTTCGCCACCATCGCCAACGCGAGGAAGGAGGTCGTGCTCGAGACCTTCATCCTGTTCGAGGACAAGGTCGGCCTGCAGCTGCATGAGGCCCTGGTGGCCGCGGCGCGGCGCGGCGTGCAGGTGGACGTGACCATCGACGGCTGGGGCTCGCCCGACCTGTCGTCGCGCTTTATCGGCACCCTGCACGAGGCCGGCGTGCGCCTGCACGTGTTCGACCCCGGGCCGCGCCCCTTCG
Organism: uncultured Ramlibacter sp.; assembly: GCA_964652405.1. GTDB lineage: Bacteria > Pseudomonadota > Gammaproteobacteria > Burkholderiales > Burkholderiaceae_C > Ramlibacter. The sequence goes on along the minus strand of CAZZAW010000019.1, from coordinate 8,009 downwards.
GCCTGCGGCCCAAGTTGCTGCGCCGCATGCACCGCAAGATCGTGGTGGTGGACGGCGAGGTCGCCTTCATGGGCGGCATCAACTACTCGGCCGACCACCTGGCCGACTACGGGCCCGAGGCCAAGCAGGACTACTCGGTGGAGATCCGCGGGCCGCTGGTGGCCGAGATCCACCGCTTCGCGCACGCGGCGCTGGCGGCAGGCTCGCGCCACGACCCCAGCCACCGGGGCTGGTGGCGCTGGCGGCGCCGGGCGCGCAGCGCGCCGGACCAGCTGCCGCGGGCCGGGACAGCCCGCGCCATGCTCGTGATCCGCGACAACGGCACCCACACCACCGACATCGAGCGCCAGTACCGCATCGCGATCCGCAGCGCCCGCAAGCGCATCGTCATCGCCAACGCCTACTTCTTCCCCGGCTACCGGCTGATCCGCGACCTGCGCCGGGCCGCGCGCCGCGGCGTGGACGTGCAGCTCATCCTGCAGGGCACGCCCGACATGGCCATCGTCAAGGTGGGCGCCAGCGCGCTCTACGGCCACCTGGCCAAGGCCGGCGTGCGCATCTTCGAGTACTGCGAGCGCCCGCTGCACGGCAAGGTGGCGCTGGTGGACGACGAGTGGGCCACCATAGGCTCGAGCAACCTCGACCCGCTGTCGCTGTCGCTCAACCTCGAGGCCAACGTGGTGATCCGGGACCGCGGCTTCAACCAGCACCTGTTCGAGCGGCTCGAGCAGCTGGTGTGCCACAGCTGCACGCAGGTGCGCTACGAGGAACTGGAGCGCTCGGCCGACTGGCTGGCCGTGGCGCGCAGCTTCATCGCCTTCCACCTGGTGCGCCTGTGGCCGCTGCTGCCCTCCTGGCTGCCGCGCCACCGGCCGCGCCTCGCGCCGGCGGCAACCTTGCCCGCGAAGGACGCCCCATGAACACCGGTTCCCTGCGCCACGGGAGCGTCTCCGGCGGCTGGACGTCCCAGCCCTGGTGGCCCTGGGCCAAGCGCATCCTCACCTTCGCGTTCTTCGCGCTGGTGGCCTGGTACAGCATCCGCTACGCGCGCAACGTGGACTGGGCCGAGGTCTGGCAGACCATGCTGGACACGCCGCGCGGCGTGCTGCTCACCGCCGGGGCGCTGGTGGCCTGCAGCTTCGCCATCTACTGCAGCTTCGACCTGATCGGGCGGCACTACACCGGCCACGGCCTGCCCAAGGCCAAGTGCTGGCAGGTCAACTTCATCAGCTACGCCTTCAACCTGAACATGGGCTCGCTGGTGGGCAGCGTGGCCTTCCGCTACCGGCTGTACGGCCGGCTGGGGCTGGACGTGCCCACCATCACGCGCGTGATGACGCTGTCCATCCTGACCAACTGGCTGGGCTACCTGCTGCTGGGCGGGGCGGTGTTCGCGATCGCGCCGCTGGAGCTGCCGCCCGACTGGAAGATGGGCAGCGGGGGCCTGCGGCTGCTGGGCCTCGCCATGCTGGCCGTGGGCCTCGCCTACGTGGCGGCCTGCTTCTTCTCGGACAAGCGCAGCGTGACGATCCGCGGCCACGAGCTGATTCTGCCGCCGCCGCGCATGGCCATGGTGCAGGTGGTGATGGCCGTGACCAACTGGATGGTTATGGGCGCCATCCTGTTCACGCTGCTGCAGGGCAAGGTGGGCTACCCCGCCGTGCTTAGCGTGCTGCTGGTGGCGGCCGTGGCCGGCGTCATCACGCATGTGCCGGCCGGGCTGGGCGTGCTGGAGGCGGTGTTCATCGCCCTGCTCTCGCACCGCGTGCCCGAGGGCCAGCTGCTGGCCGCGCTGCTGACCTACCGCGCCCTCTACTACATCGGCCCGCTGCTGATCGCCGCCGCCCTGTACCTCTTCGTCGAGGCACGGGCCCGAAAACACCCCGCACCCCACTGACCAGGATCTGCCCATGGCCCGCCGTCCCGCCTCCCCGCTGTTCTTCAACCCCTTCGCCCTGTGGATGGACCTGGCCCTGAAGACGGCCGAGATGCTGTTCGCCTCGGGCCTGGTGATCGGCACGCGCGTGAACCGCATGCAGCGCGCGGGCCCGGTGCTCAGCGAGCGCGACCGCAAGGAATTCACGCTGATGGGCACCGAGAAGCTCAAGGCCATGGCCGACTCCGCCATGG
>CAZZAW010000019.1:0-5869 GCA_964652405.1 uncultured Ramlibacter sp. | reverse complement strand
GTCGCGGGGCTGATCCCCGGCAGCCGGATGGCGGTCTACAACGCGACCAAGGCCTATCTGGACAGCCTGAGCTTCGCGCTGGCCGACGAGATGGCGGGCACCGGCGTGACCGTGACCTGCCTGATGCCCGGGCCGGTGGACACGCCGATCTTCGAGAAGGGCGACATGGCCGACTCCGCGATGGCCGTGGGCCTGCGCATGCACCAGTCGCAGCTGCACCTGATGAGCGCCGCGCTGCAGCCCTTCCACGCCGCGTCGACTGCCAACGCCCGGCGCCTGGCGCGCACGCCGCGCCGAACGCGCCGCTGAAGAAGAGCCCCCATGCACGCGCGCCTGGCCAATGAAACCGACCTCGCCGGCTTCCGCAGCGAGGCGGGCTCGCTGCTGGCGCACCAGGTCCCGCCCGAGGCGGTGGAGTGGGAGACGCAGCAGGCGCTGAATGCCGACCGGTTCGCCGACCCGGGCGCCGTGGCCCCCAGCCGGCCGCGCGCCGTGCCCAAGGCCGCCATGGCCATCGTGCCGGCGTCGTTCCTGCGGCTGTGCGAGGTGGTGGTGCTGCACCAGGACCCGCGGCGCTTCTCGCTGCTGTACCGGCTGCTGTGGCGGCTGGTGCACGAGCCCGGCCTGCGCAACGACCCGGTGGATGCCGACATGCTGCTGGCCCAGCAGATGGCGCAGGCGGTGCGGCGCGACCTCCACAAGATGAAGGCCTTCCTCAAGTTCCATGCCGTGGCGGACCCCGAGGCCGGCGGCGAGCGGCTGCTGGCCTGGTTCGAGCCGGCGCACCATATCCTGGAGGCGGTGGCGCCCTGGTTCGCCAAGCGCCACGCCCAGGCGCGCTGGGCCATCGTCACGCCCGAGCGCAGCGTGGAGTGGGACGGGCGGCAGCTGCACTTCGCCGCCGGGGCGCAGCTGCAGGGCCCGCCGCCGGACGATGCCAGCGACGCGCTGTGGCTGGCCTGGTACCGCAGCGTGTTCGGCCCCCACGCGGGGGGCTGAGGTGGACAGCAGCACCGCCGAGCGCATCGCCTCGCTGGACCAGCTGAAGGCGGCCACCATGCGCTGCCGTGAGTGCCCCATCGGCGAGCACGCCACGCAGTCGGTGATCGGCGAAGGGCGGCTGAAGGCCCCGCTGATGCTGGTGGGCGAGCAGCCGGGCGACCAGGAGGACCTGCAGGGCCACCCGTTCGTGGGGCCCGCAGGCAAGCTGCTGGACCGCGCGCTGGAGGCGGCGGGCATTCCGCGCGATGCGGTGTTCGTGTCCAACGCCGTGAAACACTTCAAGTACGAGCTGCGCGGCAAGCGCCGCATCCACAAGAGCCCCACGCAGCGCGAGGCCGCGGCCTGCCTGCACTGGCTGGAAGACGAGATCGCGCTGGTGCGGCCGAAGGCGCTGGTCGCGCTGGGCGCGACCGCAGCGCGTCAGCTCCTGGGCCGCGCCGTGCCGGTGACTGCCGAACGCGGCAAGTGGCTGCCGCGCGAGGACGGCCTGCAGGTGCTGGTGACGCTGCACCCTTCAGCGCTACTGCGCATGCAGGGGGAGGACCGGGAGGCCGCGTTCGCGGCGTTCGTGGAGGACTTGAAGAAGGGCCGGAAGCCCTTCGGTAAGTAACCGTCATTCCCGCGGAGGCGGGAATCCAGTGCTTTCGCACCTCTGGGTCCCCGCCGTCGCGGGGACGACGAAGCTGCTATTGCGGCGTGCGTTCCTTGCGCACCACCTGCTTCGCCGCCCGCCGCGACTTCTCGGCCGCGCGGCTTTGCTTGCTCACGGCACCCTCGTCACGGTCGCGCTGGGGCACGGCGCTGCGATCGTCGGTGGGCCGGGGCTGGGTCATGCCCGGATCCCGCGGCACGCTGCCGCCCGAGGCGCCGGCGACGGACTGCGGCGGGCGCAGGTTCACGCCGCCGCCATCGGTGCCCTGCGGGGAGATGCCGCCCTGCGGCGGACCGGCCAGGGGCCCCTGGCCCGCTTGCGCGCCCGCCATCGCGGGCCGTCCTTCGAACACCGCCGCCGCGCCGGTACTGCCGCCCCAAGCGTGGTTGACGGCGAACAGGGCGGCGGCCAGCACCGCGGCGACCAGGATCCAGTGATAGGGCTTGTGCAGTTTCATGAGGCTTGGCTCCTTGCACCCAGTGTGGGAACGCGAGGCGCCGCCGGTGATGTGCATTTGGCAACAGAATGTGTAGGACTTCGCCTGCGACCCACTGTTAAACTGCGCCGCCTTTCGCCAGCCTCTGCAGTACCCGCAGTACCCCATGACCGTCGCCCTCGCAGGCCGCGCCCCTGCCACGTTCGAGATCAAGAGCGCCAACCTGCCGCTGGTGGCGCTGCTGCTGAAGTCGGCCGACCTCGCGGCGCTGGCCGGTGAACTCAAGGCGCGGTTCGGCGACATTCCCTCCTTCTTCGATAACGACCCGCTGGTGATCGACCTCTCGCCTCTGCAGGGCGAGGCCAGCGTGGACTTTCCGGCGCTGCTGGACCTGCTGCGCGTGTACAAGGTGATGCCGGTGGCCGCGCGCGGCGGATCGGCCGAGCTGATGGAAGCCGCGGCGCGCGCAGGGCTGGCGGCGGCGAACGAGGCGACTGTGCAAGGGCTTCGACAGGCTCAGCCCGAACGGACATCTCCCGTTCGGGCTGAGCCTGTCGAAGCCGCCCCCCCCCCCCCCCCCCCCCTCGTCATCGACAAACCCCTGCGCTCCGGCCAGCAGGTCTACGCCAAGGGCCGCGACCTGGTGGTGATGCAGATGGTCAACCCCGGCGCCGAGGTCATCGCCGACGGGCACATCCACGTCTACGCCCCGCTGCGCGGCAAGGCCATCGCCGGCGCGCGCGGCAACACCGAGGCGCGCATCCTGGCGCTCAGCCTCGAGCCCGAACTGATCTCCATCGCGGGCGTCTACCGCACCAGCGACGTGCCCCTGCCCGCCGAGGTGCGGGCCAAGCCGACCCAGGTGCGCCTGGTCGGCGGCACCGAAGGCAAGCTGGTGATGGACGCCCTCTCCACCCGACAAGGACACCCCTGAACATGGCAGCAAAAATCATCGTCGTCACCTCCGGCAAGGGCGGGGTGGGCAAGACCACCACCAGCGCCAGCTTCGCCTCCGGCCTGGCACTCGCGGGCTACAAGACGGCCGTCATCGACTTCGACGTGGGCCTGCGCAACCTGGACCTGATCATGGGCTGCGAGCGGCGCGTGGTGTACGACCTGATCAACGTGATCCAGGGCGAGGCCACGCTGAACCAGGCCCTGATCAAGGACAAGCACTGCGAGAACCTGTTCGTGCTGGCCGCCTCGCAGACCCGCGACAAGGAAGCCCTCACGCGCGAGGGCGTGGAGAAGGTGCTCACCGACCTGGGCACCATGGGCTTCGAGTACATCGTGTGCGACTCGCCCGCCGGCATCGAGACCGGCGCGCTGATGGCCATGCACTTCGCCGACGAGGCGCTGGTGGTGACCAACCCCGAGGTGAGCTCGGTGCGCGACTCCGACCGCATCCTGGGCATGCTCTCGTCCAAGACCAAGCGCGCGATCGAAGGCAAGGAGCCGATCAAGGAACACCTGCTGATCACGCGCTACAACCCCAACCGGGTGGACCAGGGCCAGATGCTCTCGATCGAGGACATCCAGGACATCCTGCGCATCAAGCTCATCGGCGTGATCCCCGAGAGCGAGACCGTGCTGCAGGCCAGCAACCAGGGCAGCCCCGCGGTGCACATGAAGGGCAGCGACGTGAGCGAGGCCTACAAGGACGTGGTGGACCGCTTCCTGGGCCAGGAGAAGCCGCTGCGCTTCGTCGACGCGCAGAAGCAGGGGTTCCTCAAGCGCCTGTTCGGGAGCCGCTGAGCATGGCGTCGTTGTTGTCCTTCCTGCTGGGCGAAAAGAAAAAGACCGCCAGCGTCGCCAAGGAGCGGCTGCAGATCATCCTGGCGCACGAGCGCAGCGGCCGCAACGCCGCCGAGCCCGACTACCTGCCGGCGCTGCAGCGCGACCTGGTGGCGGTGATCGGCAAGTACATCAAGATCAACCCGAACGACATCAAGGTCCAGCTCGAGCGCCAGGACAACCTGGAGGTGCTGGAGGTGAAGATCGAGCTGCCGGACGGCAAGTAGCCGCTCAGCTTGACGCGCGGCTCGCTGCCCGGCGATAAAGCGTCATGGCCCTTTCCACCATCGTGCGCGTCTCGCGCGCCTACGCCTGCAGCGCCGAGCGCGTGTACGACGCCTGGCTCGACCCCGAGCTGGCGCGGCAGTTCCTCTTTGCCACGCCGCCGCTGGGCCAGGTGGTCCGCTGCGACATCGAGCCCGGCATCAACGGCAAGTTCGTGATCACGGACCGGCGGCAGGTGCCGGACGAATCCGTCACGCTGGAGGTGGAGCACTGCGGCCGCTTCCTGCAGCTGGACCGTCCGCGCCGCGTCGCGTTCAGCTTCTCGGTCCCGCAGTTCTCGGACCACGAGACCACGGTGATCGTGGACATCGTGCCCGAGGGCGACGGCTGCGAGCTGACCCTGCGCCACGACCTGGGCCCGGCCGAAGAAGCGGTGGAAGCCCTGGAGCGCTCCGAGCAGGGCTGGGCCACCATCCTGGCCAACCTGGAGCGCGCGCTTCAGGCGAAGTGACGCGCGGCCCAGGCGCCGGCCGCCGCGCCGCAGGCGCTGACGAAGGCGCCCCAGGCGATGTCGATCAGGGCCAGCCGCGCCGGGAAGTCCCGCAGCACGGCCAGCGCCGTCAGGTCGTAGGTGCCGTAGGCGAACAGGCCGAACAGGGCGCCCATCAGCAGCGCGCGCATCACCTCGCCGTTGGCAGGCTGGATGGCGAAGATCACGATGCCCACCGGGTACAGGAAGTAGAACGCCGCGGCCGCCACCAGGTTGGGCTTGGCCGCCAGCAGGTGCGCCATGCCCGACTGGTACAGGGACTTGGCGATCACGCCCAGCCAGAGGGCGTCCAGCACGCCGACGGCGAGCAGGGTGGCGAGGTAGGTGACGGCGTGGCGGCTCATTCCAGCATGAGCATAGCCTCGATCTTGTGGCCGTCCAGGTCGCGCACGAAGGCGGCGTAGTAGCCCTTGTCGTACTCGGGGCGCAGGCCGGGGGCGCCGTCGTCGGTGGCGCCCAGGCTCAGGGCCTTGGCATGGAAGGCGCCGACCTCCTCCCTGGAATTGGCGAGGAAGGAAATGTGCACGCCGTTGCCCACGGTGGCCGGCTTGCGGTCGTGCGGCAGCTGGATCCAGAACTCCGGGAACTTGCGGCCGTAGCCGGCCGCGCCGGGAAAGTCCATCACGCAGCGGATCTGCAGCGTGGCCAGCACCTGGTCGTAAAAGGCCTTGGCGCGCGGGTAGTCGTTGGTGCCCAGCGAGACGTGCGACATCACGCTGTCGGGGAGGGGGGGCATGGCGGCTCCTTTCGGGTGGATGGACCCGGAAGCTTAGGCCCCCGCCTGGCGGGAACTGTCAGCAGCCCTAGCCCGAGCCGCCCACGTTGCCGCCGCGTGTGCTGCGGCCGCCGCCCTTGCCGCCGGTGCGGGCCTGGGTCACGTTCATGGTGCCGACCAGGGTGTCGCGGTCGTGCCGGCTCTCGGGCGTGCGCTGGCCTTCGTTCTTCTGCGTGGGCTTCTTCTCGCCCTGCTTGTTGTGGTCGTTGGCCAGCTTGCCGCTGCCGGGCTGCTGCTTGTCGGTGTAGTCGGCCGGGTTGCCCTTGGCCTTGGCCGTCTCGCTGGCCTTGCTGCCGGCCATCATGCGGTCGGGGTGCTTGTCGCGGTTCTGTTCGCTGCGAAGGAAATCCTGCTTCTTGCTCATGACGACTCCTTGCCCACGGGGTGGACGTGCTCGTTCTCGGGGTGGTTGTGCTTGGCCGTGCCGGGCTCGGC
>CAZZAW010000018.1:0-19650 GCA_964652405.1 uncultured Ramlibacter sp. | reverse complement strand
CCTCCTGGTCGGCCACGCCGTGGAACTTGTCCGGCATGGGCCGCAGGCTCTTGGTCAGCAGCCGGATGGACGTGGCGTGCAGCGAGAGCTCGCCGGTCTTGGTCTTGAACACCCTGCCCTCGGCGCCGACGATGTCGCCCAGGTCCCAGTGCTTGAAGGCGGCGTAGACCTCCTCGCCCACATCGTCGCGGGTGACGTACACCTGGATGCGGCCGCTGCCGTCCTGCAGCGTCGCGAAGCTGGCCTTGCCCATCACGCGCTTGAGCATCATGCGGCCGGCGACCCTGGCCACCGTGCCTTCTGCCACCAGCGCCTCGGGTTCCTTCGCCCCATGGCGCTCATGCAGCTGCGCCGCGTGGTCGGCCGGCTTGAAGTCGTTGGGGAAGGCCACGCCCTTGCCCTGTTTCTGGGCCTCGCGCAGCGCCCTGAGTTTCTCGCGGCGCTCCGCGATCAGCTGGTTCTCATCGGCGGGGGCGGCGGCAGGGGTGTGGGGCTGGGACATGGAGGCGCAATCGGGGCAAACCGCTGATTTTAGGTTTTTGTGCGGGGGCCACGGCAGAGCCCCCGGATAATCCGCCGCATGTTCCTCAAGGCTGGCGCGCTCGCCCTGGCCCTGCTGCTGGCCAGCCGGGTGCTGGGCCTGCTGCGTGAATCGGCCCAGGCGGCGGCCTTCGGGGCCAGCGGGCTCGCCGACGTGGCCGTGCTCACGCTCACCCTGCCGGATTGGCTGACCGGCGTCTTGGCCAGCGGCGCACTGGCTTACGTGCTGCTCCCGGCATGGGCAGGCCAAGGCCAGGCGGAAGTGACCGCCCTGCAACGGCGCGTCGCACGCGGATTGGTCGCCCTGGGCCTGGGGCTTGCCGTGGTGCTGCTGCTCTTGCGCCTGCCGCTCGCCCATGTCCTCGCGCCGGGCTTGCCGGCGTCCCTGCAGCCGCTCGCTGCCCAGGGCCTGGGCTGGAGCGCGCTCGCGGTTCCGGCCGCGCTGCTGGCGGCGCTGTGGGTGACCCGGCTGCAGCACGAGGGGGATGTGGCAGGCCAGTACGCCGCCAACCTCGTCGTCAATGCCGCCGTGATCGCCGCCATCCTGGCGGCTGCTGGCAGCGCAGGGCAGGTGGGCGTGCTGGGCGTCGGCTTGCTGTGCGCCATGGCGCTGCGCCTGGCCTGGCTGGCCTGGCGTCAACGGCCGCTTCTTTCTTCAGCCGGGGGCTCTGCGACGCCTGCACTGCCACATGCCCGCCTGTGGCTGTGGGCGGGGCTCAGCGCCGGCCTGCCGCTGGCACTGCCGTTCGTGGCGCGCTCGGCCGCTTCGCAGTCCGGCGCCGGTGCCCTGGCCGTCTTCAACTACGCGTGGAAGCTGGTGGAGCTGCCCCTGGTGCTGGCGATCCAGCTGGTGGCCGCGCTCGCATTCCCCGCGATTGCGCGCAGCTTCGCAGCGGGCTCCGCGCCCGCGCCGGATGCGCAGGGTCCGGTGAACAGGGCCTTCGCGCTCGCCTGGACCCTGGCCTGTGCCGCCGCGGCCGGGCTGCTGCTGGGCGCACCGGCGCTGGCCCAGCTGCTGTTCGGCTGGGGCCGCATGGATGCGCAGTCGCTGGACCTGGTGGCGCGGTGGGCCACCGTGGCGGCCTGGGGGCTGCTGCCGCAGGCGCTGGTGGCTGTGTCCCTGACCATCCTGGCCAGCCGGTCACGCCTGGCCCCCGCCGTGTGGGCGCATGCGCTGGCGCTGGCCGTGCTGCTGGGTGCGGCCAGCATGGGCGTGAGCGACGGTGGGCGGCTGATGCTGTGGCTCAATGCCTTGTATTCGGCCGTGGCGGTGGCGACGCTGGCCGCCCTGGGCCCGGCGATGCTCCGCGCCCTGCCCTGGCGGACCTTCGGCTGGGGTCTGGCCGGCCTCCTGGCCGTGGCCCTGCTCGCCGCGGCCGCCCCGGCGCGCTGGCCGGTGATCGGCCTCGCAGGTGGTTTGGCTTGCGCGGCCGCGGCGGCCCTGCTGGTTGTGGCGCTGAGCTGGCTGGCCAGCCCCGTGCTGCGGCAGGCCCTCAGAAGATAATTCGCAGCCCATGATCGAACTGATCCAGATCACGAACGACCCGGCGTTCGCGCGCCGGTGCGACCAGCTGGGCGGCATGCGCGTCTTCGTCGATCTGGAACGGCTGGGCAAGGCGGAACGCCAGGCCGGCCGCAACACCTTCATCAGCAGCCATGCCGTCTCCGACGTGGGGGCCGTGCGCAAAGTGCTGCGCGACAGCCGGCTGATGGTGCGCGTGAACCCGCTGCACCCCGGCACCCGCGAGGAAGTCCAGGCCGTCCTGGCCGAAGGCGCCGACCTGCTGATGCTGCCCATGTTCACGCAGCCCGCGCAGCTGGAGCGGTTCGCCGGGATCGTGGAGGGGCGGGTTCCCGTGGTCGCGCTGCTGGAAACGCGTGAGGCCCTGGAGAGCCTGGACCGATGGATCGCGACGCCGGGCTTGCAGGAGGTGTTCGTCGGCCTGAACGACCTGCACCTGTCGCTGCGTCAGCGCTTCATGTTCGAGCCGCTGGCGCAGGGGCTGGTGGACCGGGTCGCCGAAGCTGCGAAAGCGCAGGGGCTGCGCTTCGGGTTCGGCGGCATTGCCCGCGCCAACGAAGGCTTGCTGGCCGGGCGGGACGTGCTGGCAGAGCACCTTCGGCTGGGATCGAGCTCGGTGATCCTGTCGCGCACCTTCCACCGCGAGGAAGACAGCGGATCCTTCGAAGCGGAAGTGGCCGCGCTGCGTCAGGCGGAGGCGCGGCTGGCGCAGCGCACGCCGGCGCAGGTCGAGGCCGACGCCCACCGCATCCGCGCGGCCATCGAGAGCATCGTGGCTTCGCTGCCGCCTCCGGCATGAAGCGCAGCATCGACCTCCTGGTGGCGCTGGCGGCGCTGGTGCTGCTGTCCCCGGTGATGGCCATCGCCAGCCTGGCCATCCTGGCCGACAGCGGCCGTCCCGTCTTGTTCCGCCAGCAGCGGGTGGGACAGGGCGGCCGTGAGTTCCAGATGTTCAAGTTCCGCAGCATGGTGCCGGACGCCGCCGCCCGCGGCGCCTACTTCACGGCGGCGGGAGATCCGCGCATCACGCGCGTGGGCGCCTTCCTGCGTCGCACCAGCCTCGACGAGTTGCCGCAGCTGGTGAACGTGCTGCGGGGCGACATGAGCCTGGTCGGGCCGCGGCCCGACCTGCCGGCCCAGCGCGCGCTCTACACCGAGGCCCAATGGGTGGAGCGCTGCAGCGTGCGTCCCGGCATCACGGGCTTGGCCCAGGCGCTGCGCCGGTCCGAGGCCACCGAAGCCGAGCGGCTCTCCCTGGACCTGCGGTACGTGCGCGAGCACAGCCTGTGGCTGGACCTGCGCATCCTGGGCTGGACGCTGGCCCGCCTCTCCGGACGCGGGAGCAACTAGCCATGTGCGGCATCTTCGGGTACTGGGACCGGGACGCGCGTGCGCTGCCGGACGGCGCGCTGGCGGCCATGGCCCGGTCGCTGGCCCATCGCGGCCCCGATGACGAAGGGCTGCACCACGACGTCCGCCGCGGCGTGGCGGTGGGCAACCGGCGGCTGTCGGTCATCGACCTGGCGGGCGGCCACCAGCCGTTCGTGTCGGACGACGGCCAGGTCGCCGTGGTGCAGAACGGCGAGATCTTCAACTACGTGGAGCTGGCCGCCGAGCTGCGCGCGCAGGGGGTCGCCCTGCGCACGGCGAGCGACACCGAGGTGATCCTGCGCCTCTACGAGCGCGAAGGCATCGCCATGCTGCGCCGGCTCAACGGCATGTTCGCGATCGCGATCGACGATGCCCGCGAGGACGCGCTCTACCTGGCGCGCGACCGCATCGGCGTCAAGCCGCTGTACGTGGCGCAAGATGGCGCCCGCCTGCTGTTCGGCTCGGAAATCAAGGCGATCCGGGCTGCAGCCCGCTCCCGGTGGGCGCTCGATGCTATCGATTTCGAAGCAATCCACCACTACCTCAGCTTCAACTACATCCCGGTGCCCTGGACCATCTGGCGCGGGGTGCGCCACGTCATGCCCGGCACCTGGATGAAGTTCGGCCGCTCGGGCGTGCAGACGCAGCGCTGGTGGAGCCTCGCTGCCCAGCGCGAGGCGCAGCAGGGTTTCGAGGACTGGTCCGCGGAGTTCCTGGCCCTGCTGGACGACGCCACCCGCATCCGCCTGCGCGCCGACGTGCCCTGGGGCGCGTTCCTCTCGGGCGGGGTGGACTCCAGCACCATCGTGGCGCTGATGGCCCGGCATGTGGACCGCCCGGTCAAGACCTTTTGCATCGGCTTCGCCGACCCGCGCTTCGACGAGTCGCCGCATGCGCTGGAGGCGGCCCGCCGGTTCGGTTGCGACCACACCGCCGAGACCGCCGAGGCCGACATGCTGGACCGCTGGCCGCAGGTGCTGCACCACCTGGACCAGCCGCACGGCGACGCTTCCTTCATGCCCACGCTTCGCGTGAGCGAGCTGGCGGCGCGGCAGGTGAAGGTGGTGCTCACCGGCGATGGCGGCGACGAGTTGTTCGCCGGTTACGACAAGTACGCGGAGTTCTTCGGCCGCCCCGGAGTGGACGCGCTGGAGGAGGGCGCGTTCCGCCGCGGCTACTTCGACTCGATTTCCCTCTTCTCGCCGGCCGGGAAAGCCGCGCTGTATGCCCCCGCGATGCGGGCGGACGTGCAGGGCAGCGACAGCTTCGAGGTGGCGCGTCCCTGGTTTGAGGAAGCCGCCCATTTCGGCCGCCTCAACCAGGCCCTCTACCTGGACATGCAGCTGCTGCTCTCGGGCAACAACCTTGTGAAGCCCGACCGCATGGGCATGGCCGTGTCGCTGGAGGCCCGCACGCCGTTCCTGGACTGGCGCGTGATGGAGTTCGCCTTCAGGTCCCCGGGGGACACCAAGCTGTCGGCCGACGGCGACAAGAAGCATTGGTACAAGCGCGCCGTGACGCCCTTGATCGGCCGCGATCTCGCCTACCGCAAGAAGCAGATGTTCACCGTGCCGGTCGGCGAATGGTTCCGGGGGCCGCGGCAGGAGTGGCTGCGCGCGACGCTACGGGGCAGCGAGCTGCTGGCCCGCGTGGCGCAACGGCCTGTGGTCGAGGGCCTGGTTGCCGAACATGTGAACGGCACCTCGAACCGCACGCGCGAGCTGCGTGCGCTGGCCGCCCTGGCGTTGTGGGAGCAGGGCCTTGCCAGGCAGTGAGCCGACCTGGCTGTTCGTCACCTACGGGGGCGGCCATGCGGCCATGGTGCTGCCGGTGGCGCAGCGGGTGCGGGAGCTCGGCCTGGCGCGGCCCGTGGTGCTGGCCCTGACCACGGCCGGGAACGCGAGCCGGGCCACCGGCCTGGAAACACGGGGCTACGCGGACTTCGTCCTCCCGGAGGACGCTGCAGCGCTGGAGCAAGGCCACCGGCTGGCCTCGGCGCTGGCTGTGCCGGCCGCCGGCGCACGGGAGAGTGCCGCCTACCTGGGGTTGAACTATGCGGACCTCGTGACTGAGCAGGGGCCGGAAGGCGCGGCGCGGGCCTATGCCGAGTTCGGCCGCCAGTGCTTCCGGCCGCTGCCCACCCTGCGGCGCATCCTGAAGGCCGTGAAGCCGCAGCTGGTGGTGGCGACCAATTCGCCGCGCTCGGAGCGGGCGGCCATCGACGCGGCCAGAGAGCTCGGCATCCGGTCTGTCTGCCTGGTCGACCTGTTCGCGGTGGACGAGCGGCAATGGATCGCGCGGCCAGGCTTCGCGGACCGGGTCTGCGTGCTCAACGCGGCCGTGCGGGACATGTTCCTCGCGCACGGGCGCCAGCCGCACGAAGTGGTGGTGACGGGCAATCCCGCGTTCGATGCCCTGCTGGCTGAGCAGCACCGCGCCGCCAGCGGTGAAATGCGCGCCCGGCTGGCGCCCGCGGGCCAGCCGCTGCTGCTGTACGCGCCCAGTCCCGAGCCCGAGCGGCACCCTTTGAGGCCCGCGCAGAGCGGCGACCCGCTGTTCCCCCAGCGCATCCTGGATGCCCTGCTGCCCTGGGCGCAGGCGCGAGGCATACGCCTGGCGGTGCGGCCCCATCCCAGCCAGGGCCCGCTGGACCTGCGCAACGCGAGCTGCACCGTGCTCACGGGGCGCGAATGGCCGCTGGAGCCTTTGCTGCACGCTGCCGACGCGGCCTGCGTCACGGTGTCCACCGTGGGCCTGCAGGCCCACCTGCTGGGCAAGCCGGTGGTGCAGGTGCTGGGGTCCATCTTCGACGACGGCGCGCCCTACGGGCCCATGGGCATCGCCCAGGCCACGCCGTTGCAGGGGCTGCCTGGGGCCTTGTCGGCAGTGCTCGAAACGCAAGGCTCGCGCACGGCGCAAACACCGGCCCTGGCACCCGCCGTGCCACGGGTGATCGAGGTGCTGCAGGAGGCCTCGCACCTATAATTTCGCGGCTATGGAACCCTCGCGCGGCCTGACGATCGCCACCATCTGCGCGCGGGGCGGCAGCCGGGGCCTTCCGGGCAAGAACATCCGGCCTTTTCCCGACGAACAAGGACCTCCGCTGCTGGTGCACAGCATCCGCCACGCGCAGGCCTGCCCTGGCATCGACCGGGTGTACGTGTCGACCGACGACGAAGCCATCGCCGCCGTGGCGCGCGAAGCAGGCGCCCTCGTGCCCTACCTGCGCCCCGCCGAACTGGCGAGCGACACCGCCGCCAAGCTGCCCGCGATCGAGCACTTGCTCGCCCACCTGGAAGGGCAGGGCGTGCAGGCCGAGCAGGTGGTGGATTTGCAGCCCACCTCGCCGCTGCGGCGCGTGGAGGACATCCAGCGCTGCCTGGCCGCCTTGCCCGGCGTGGACCTGGCGCTCAGCGTCTACGAGGCGGGCTTGCATCCCGCCTTCAACCTGGCCGAGCAGGATGCCGACGGCCGCTTGCGGCTGTGCCAGCCGCTGGGGGCCGTCCGCCGCCAGGACTTGCCGCCGGTGGTGGCGCTGAACGGCAGCATCTACTGCTGGCGGCGGGCAGCGCTGGCCGTGGCGGCGCGCGAAGGCTTGTGGAGCGTGCGCGTGCGGGGCGTTCCCATGCCGCGCGAGCGGTCGGCGGATATCGACGACCTGCTGGATTTCGAATGGGCTGCCTGGCTGTACCGCCGGCAGGCAGGCACCGCGGCATGAAGCGGATCTGCGCGCGCATCGACGTCAAGGGCGACAACTGCGTCAAGGGCCGCAACTACGAAGGCCTGCGCAAGATCGGGCCGGCCGGAGCCGTGGGCCACCGGGCGTTCGGCGCGGGCTTCGACGAAGTCTTCTACATCGACCTGGTGGCCTCGCTGTACCGGCGCAAGTTCGACCCGACCGTGGTGCAGGCAGTCGCCAGCTCGCTGTTCATCCCGTTCTCGGTCACCGGGGGCGTCGCCAGCGTGGACGATGCCCGGTCGCTGGTGGTCTCGGGCGTGGAGAAGGTCGGCGTCAACACGCGCGTCCACCAGGATCCCCAGCTGGTCGACGACATCGCCGCGCTGTTCGGTCGCCAGTTCTGCGTGCTGGCGATCGACGCCAAGCGGCTGGGACCGGGCCGCTACGAGTGCCAGGTGCTGGGCGGCCGCGAGCACACCGGCGTCAGCGTCGAAGACTTCGTCCAGCGCATGGCCGGGCGAGCCGGCGAGGTGCTGGTCACCAGCATCGACCGCGACGGCTGCCTGGCGGGGCCGGACCTCGAACTGATCGAGCAGGTCAGCAGCCTGTGCCGCGAGCCGGTGGTGTACTCCGGCGGCATTCGCGACGCGCAGGACATCCGCCAGGCGTTCCGCGCCGGGGCAGCTGCCGTGGCCGTCGGGGCGGCCTTCCACGACGAGGGCTTTTCGCCCCTGCAGGCCAAGGCGCAGCTGCAGGACGAGTTCGAGGTCAACCTGTGAAGGTCAGCGTCATCGACCTGGGCGTCAACAACATCCGCTCGGTGCTGGGAGCGCTGGAGCACGTCGGACTGGATTCGCGGGTGGCCGTGAAGCCCGGTGAGGTCGAGGGCGTGGCGCTGATCCCGGGCATCGGTCACTTCGGCTTCGTGGCCGGCGCCATGCGCGAGCGCGGCTGGATGGAGGCCCTGGCGTCGCATGGCCGTGAAGGCCGGCCAGTGCTGGGCATCTGCCTGGGCATGCAACTGCTGTTCGAAGGGTCGGAGGAAGCGCCGGGGGAAAGCGGGCTGGGCCTCCTGCCCGGCCGGGTCGGCGACCTGGCGGCTCTGGTGGCGCCTGCGTCCCGCCTGCCTGTGACGGGCTGGCGCCGGCTGGAGGGGACCGAGGCCGCGGTGGATGGACGCGCCATGTACTTCAACCATGGCTTCGGCGTCGCCGGCGGGCATCCGCAGTGCATGGCGTCGTATAGTTACGAAGGCGCCCGCATCGCCGCGATCGTCGGCCGAGGCCGGGTGATGGGGCTGCAGTTCCACCCCGAGAAAAGCGGGCTCGCGGGCCTCCACCTGTTGCGGTGGTGCGTCGAAACCATCTCCAGGGAAAGCATCTGATGTCGTACATGGGCGGACAACTGGTGAAGTTCTGCACCCGCTGCGTGCAGTCCAACCAGCGCGTCTCTCCGTCGGAGGTCACCAAGGACTCGCGCACCAACGCACGCCACACGCTGGAGATCGACGACGGCGTCTGCGACGCGTGCAAGGTCGTGGCCAAGAAGGACGTGATCGACTGGGCCGCGCGCGAGCGCGAGCTCGAGCAGCTGCTGGCGCGCTTCCGCGACCCGTCCAGGCCCTACGACGTGCTGATCCCGGGCTCGGGCGGCAAGGATTCGGCGTACCAGGCCCACATCCTGAAGACCCGCTACGGCATGCGGCCCCTGACCATCACCTGGGCGCCGCACATGTACACCGACGTGGGCTGGCAGAACTTCCAGTCCTGGATCAGCCGCGGCGGCTTCGACAACCTCCTGGTCACGCCGGACGGCTCGGTGCACCGCAAGCTCACCCGCCTGGCTTACGAGAACCTGCTCCATCCGTTCCAGCCCTTCGTGTTCGGGCAGCGGCACCAGGCGGCGCGCCTGGCGCAGCGCTTTGGCATCTCGCTGGTCTTCTACGGCGAGCACCACGCCGAATACGGGGCGCCCAAGGGCGAGGACGAGTCCTCCGTGGTGCTCCCCAAGTACCTGACCGGCACCGTGACGCCCGAGACGCGCATCTCCGGCCTGACGCTGCCCGAGCTGGCGGCGCACGGCATCACGGCGCGCGACCTGGACATCTACATGCCGATGTCGCCCGGGGACTACCTGGCGGCCGGGATCGAGACGCATTTCCTCGGCTATTTCCTGCGCTGGGACCCGCAGGAGATCTTCTATTACGCCCAGAAGCACACCGGCTTCAAGCCCAACGACAGGCGCACCGAAGGCACCTATTCCAAGTACAACTCCATCGACGACAAGCTCGATGGCTTCCACTACTGGTGCGCCTTCCTGAAGTTCGGCGTGGGGCGCTGCACGCACGAGGCCTCGCAGGAGGTCCGGCATGGCCACGTCACCCGCGACGAGGCGCTGGCCTTGGTGGACCTGTACGACGGCGAGCTGCCCGAACGCTGGCTGCCCGAGGTCCTGGAGTACATGGGCCTGTCGCGCGAGGAGTTCTTCCGCATCGCCGACGGCTTCCGGCCGCCGCACCTGTGGGAGCGCCGGGACGACGGCTGGTGGCTGATGCAGCGGGCCGCCGGGACACCCAAGAACTTCGGCTTCCTCGCATGAACCCGCCGAGTTTCGCCGGCCGCAGCCCTTTCGTGATCGCGGAGGCGGGCGTCAACCACAACGGCAGCTACGAACGCGCCTGCGAGCTGGTGCGCGCCGCCCGGGACGCGGGCGCCGATGCGGTCAAGTTCCAGACCTTCGTGCCCGAGGCCGTGATCTCGCCCGCGGCGCCCCGGGCGGCTTACCAGGCCAGTGCCGGGGACAGTGGCGGCATGCTGGACATGGTGCGCCCGCTGGCGCTGTCCTTCGAGCAGTTCCGCGGGCTGCACCGGCTGTGCGGCGAAGTGGGCATCGAGTTCATGTCCACCCCCTTCGACCGCGCCAGCGCGGACTTCCTGGTGCAACTGGGCTTGCCGCACCTGAAGCTGTCGTCGGGCGACCTGGACAACTATGCGCTGCTGGAGGTGGCGGCCCGCACGCCGGGCACCCTGATCCTGAGCACCGGCATGGCTGACCTGCACGAGATCCGCCAGACGCTGGACTTCCTGCGAGGCCGGCACCAGGGCGGCGTCGCGCTGCTGCATTGCGTGTCCAGCTACCCGGCGCCCGTGGCGTCGGCCAATGTGCGGGCCCTGGCCACGCTGGCCCAGGCGTTCGGCCTGCCGGCCGGCTATTCGGACCACACCACCGGCTATGCGGCGGGGTGCGCGGCCGTGGCCCTAGGCGCGTGCATCGTCGAAAAGCACTTCACCCTGGACCAGGCCCTGCCCGGGCCGGACCATGCGTTTTCCCTGACGCCGGCGCAGCTGCGGGAATTCATCGGGCTGCTGCGCGACACGGCCGCCAGCCTGGGCGATGGGACCAAGGCCTGCCTGCCCGTGGAGCAGGAATTGCGCACGCTCGCTCGGCGCTCCCTTTATGCGGCCCGCGACCTGCGGGCGGGCGAGCGCGTCGGCGCCGAGGACGTGCTGGCCTTGCGGCCAGCCACCGGGCTCTCGGCGCGCGAGTATCCGCAACTCGTGGGACGCCGCCTGGCCCGTGACCTCCAGCGGCTGGAACCCTTCGCCGCGCAGGACCTGGAAGGGGGCAGCGCATGAAGGTGGTCGTGGTCACGGGCAGCCGCTCGGACTGGGGCATCCTGCTGCCGGTGGTCCAGGCACTGCGCGCCGACGCCCGCTTCAGCGTCCAGGTGGTCGCGACGGGGTCGCATCTCTCACCCGAGTTCGGCCTCACCGTCCGTGAGATCGAGGCCGACGGCGTGCCCGTGCACGCGCAGGTCGAGATGCTGTTGTCCAGCGATACGGGCGTGGGCATGGCCAAGGCCCTGGGCCTGGGCGTGATCGGCTTTGCCGACACGCTGGCGCAGTTGCGGCCCGACTGGGTGCTGGCCCTGGGCGACCGGTTCGAGATCTTCGCGGCCGCGCAGGCCTGCCTGATGCTGGGCATCCCGCTCGCCCATCTGGGCGGCGGCGATGTCACGGAAGGCGCCGTGGACGAGGCCATGCGGCATGCCATCACCAAGATCGCCCACCTGCACCTGGTCACGCACGAGGATGCGGCGCGCTGCGTGCGGCAGCTGGGCGAAGAGCCGCATCGCGTGCATGTGGTGGGCAACCCCGGGCTGGACACCATGGCGTCGCAGCCCGTGCCCAGCCTGCAGCAGATGGCGGCGGCCGGCTACGCCGTGACCGCCGATGACCTGCTGGTGGTGCTGCATCCGGAAACACTGGACTCCCGCGATCCACTCGCCGTGGCACGGCCGCTGACGGCTGCGCTGGAAGCCCTCGCCCCGCCGGGCATCTGGCTGGTGCTGCCCAATGCCGATGCGCAGGGGCGCGAGCTGGCTGCGTTCCTGCGCGACTGGGCCGGGGGCCAGCCCCACGTGCACGCCTACACCTCGCTGCCGCGGCGGTGGTTCCTGGGACTGATGGCGCATTGCCGGGCCATGGCGGGCAATTCCTCTTCGGCCCTGGCCGAAGCGCCCACGCTGGGCCTCCCGGCGGTCGACATCGGCCGGCGCCAGGCCGGGCGGCTGGCCGGCGACTCGGTGCTGCGCTGCGAACCGGTGCAGGCCAGCATAGAAGCCGCGCTGCGGCAGGCCATGGCCCTGCGGGGCCGGCGCTTCGCCAATCCCTATGGCGATGGCCGTTCCAGCCAACGCATCGTGCAGCTGCTGGGGCAGGCGCAGCCGCCGCGCGACTGGCTGGTCAAGCGGTTTCAGCGGCTTCCGGCGGGGGCCCAGCCGTGAGCGTGGTGTTCGGCCTGGTGGGTGCCGGAGGCTTCGGGCGCGAGGTCATGCCGCTGGTGCCGCACAGCCTGCAGCGGGCCGGGCTGGCGCCGGATGCCGTGCAGGTGTTTTTCGTGGACGACCGGCTGGCCGGGCAGACCGTGAACGGCCGGCCCACGGTGTCGGTGGGCGAGTTCGAGGCCCTGCCGGGGCGGCGCCTGTTCAACATCGCGGTGGCCGACGCCCCGGCCCGGCGCAAGCTGGCCGAGCGCCTGTCGCGCGGCGCGGAGCCGCTCGCCCTGGTCGCCTCCAATGCGTTCGTGGGCGACGCCAACGTGATCGGTCCCGGCGCCATCCTGTGCCCCTTCACCACGGTGACCAGCAACGCGCGCATCGGCGCCTTTTTCCATTGCAACCTGTACGCCTACGTGGCCCACGACTGCGTCGTCGGGGACTACGTCACGTTCGCGCCCGCCGTCCGGTGCAACGGGGCCGTGGTGGTGGAGGACGAGGCCTACCTGGGCACGGGCGCGGTGCTGCGCCAGGGCACGGCGGACCGGCCCCTCACGATAGGCCGGGGGGCGGTGGTCGGCATGGGCGCCGTGGTGACGCGCAGCGTGGAACCTGGAACGACGGTCGCCGGCAACCCGGCGCGCAAGCTCCATGGCTGATCACTTCCCGCACCTCGACGAGCTTTGCGTGACGCCGGGCAGCACCGTGCTGGAGGCGCTGGCAAGGCTGGATGCGACGGGGCAGGGCGCCCTGGCCGTCGTGGAGGCGGGCACCGGGCGGCTGCTGCGCATGGTGACGGATGGTGACCTGCGACGGGCCACGCTCGCGGGGCTGGGCCCGCAGACGGCGCTGGCGCAGCTGCCGTCGCGCGCGCCGGTGTGCGCCGCGCCTGCGGACCCCCCGGCGCGCCTGCTGCAGGTGATGAACGAGCATCTGATCGACCACCTGCCCGTGGTGGACGCGCACGGCCGCCTGGTTGACCTGGCGCTGCGCCGCGAACTGAACCAGCGGATCTGGCTCTCCTCGCCCCACCTCGGCGAGGAAGAGACGGCCTTTGTCGAGGACGCGTTCCGCACCAACTGGATCGCCCCGCTGGGCCCGCACGTGGACGGCTTCGAGCGCGAGCTGGCTGCCCACGTGGGGGTGGGACATGCCGCCGCGGTGAGTTCCGGGACCGCGGCCATCCACCTGGGCCTCCTCCTGCTGGGCGTGCAGCCCGGGGACACGGTCTTCTGCTCCTCGCTGACCTTCGTGGGCAGCTGCAACCCCATCCTCTATTGCGGCGCCAGGCCGGTGTTCATCGACTCGGAACCCGGCACCTGGAACATGTCCGCCGCCGCGCTGGAGCGTGCGTTCGAATGGGCGCGGCGGGAAAACCGGCTGCCCCGCTGCGTGATCCTCGTGAATCTCTACGGCCAGATCGCCGACATGGCGGCGCTGCTGCCCTTGTGCGAGCGGTACGGCGTGCCGGTGCTGGAGGACGCGGCCGAGTCGCTGGGCGCCCTCTATGACGGCCGGCCCAGCGGCACGTTCGGCCGCGTGGGCGTGTACTCGTTCAACGGCAACAAGATCATCACCACCTCCGGCGGTGGCATGCTGGTGTCCGACGACGGCGCCCTGGTGGAGCGCGCCCGCAAGCTCGCCACCCAGGCCCGTGAACCGGCGCCGCACTACGAGCACGTGGAGCCGGGCTACAACTACCGCATGAGCAACGTGCTGGCCGGCATCGGCCGGGGCCAGCTGCGCGTGCTGGAGCAGCGGGTGCAGCAGCGGCGCCAGGTCTTCGAGTCCTACCGCCAGGCCCTGGACGGCGTCGACGGCGTGGCCTGGATGCCCGAGCCTGCGGCGATGCGGTCCACGCGCTGGCTCACCTGCCTCACGCTGCAGGAGGGCGAGTCCCGGCGCGATGCCGTGCTGCGCCACCTGGAGCGGCATTCGATCGAGGCCCGCCCGGTCTGGAAGCCCATGCACCTGCAGCCTCTCTTCGCCGGGGCGCCCTACTTCCCGCACGCACCCGGGGACGACGTCTCGGCGCGCCTGTTTGCGGCCGGCCTGTGCCTGCCTTCCGGGTCCAACCTCACCGGGGAGCAGCTGGCGCGCGTCATCGGCCAGTTGCGACAGGCCCTGCAGGTGTCCGGAGGGGCCCATGCGCCTGCCTAGGGATCCCTTGGGCCTGCTCGCGCTGGACCTGGGCCTGGTGATCGCCGCCTGGTGGGCCGCCTTCTGGCTGCGGTTCAACCTCGACGTGCCGGACGAGTTCGTGATGCTGGCGTTCTCGGCCATGCCGTGGCCGCTGCTGGGCTACGGCCTGGGCCTGACCGGCGCGCGCGTCTACCGGCAGGTGTGGACCTATGTGGGGCTGCCGGAGCTGCGGCAGCTGGTGGCGGGCATCCTGCTGGGCGCGCTGCTGACGGCGGCCATCGTGCTGATGCTGCGCCTGCCGTCGTTCCCGCGCTCGGTGCTCCTGCTGCAGCCGCTGATCGCCCTGGTCCTGCTGGGCGCCGTGCGCGCCGGCTGGCGCACGCTGGCCGAGCGGCGGCTGCCCGCGTCCGAGGGCCGGCGGCTGCTGGTGGTGGGCACCTTGCAGGACGCTTCGGACGCCCTGCGGGCGCTCAAGGGCTCGCGCCAGTGGCTGCCGGTGGGTATCGTGTCGCCGCTGGCCACCGAGGTGGGTCGCAGCCTGCAGGACGTGCGGGTGCTGGGCACCCTGCGCGAGATGCCCGAGGTCAGCGCGGCGACTGACGCGCGCACGGCCCTGGTGGCCAGCCCGCCCGGCTCGCCGGAGCGGCGCGACGCGCTGCTGGGCGCGGCCGACGCCGGGGTGACGCTCCTGACCATGCCGCGCCCCGACGAGTGGCTCAAGACCGAAGGCGCCGGCCCGCGCAAGATCGAGCTGGAGGACCTTCTGGGCCGCAGTCCGGTGCAGCTGGACGTGGAAGGCCTGGCTGGCCTGTTCTCCGGGCAGACGGTGCTGGTGACGGGGGCGGGGGGGTCGATCGGGTCGGAGCTGTGCCGGCAGATCGCCCGCTTCGGGGCAGCCCGGCTGGTGTGCGTGGACACCTCGGAGTACGCGATCTACCAGCTCGAGCAGGAACTGCGCGAGAGCCATCCGCAGATGCGCGGCATCTACTACACGGCCAACGTGCGCGAGCCGGACCGGCTGCGTGCGATCGCGCAGCGGCACCCACCGGCGGCCGTGTTCCATGCGGCGGCCTACAAGCACGTGCCGCTGATGGAGCAGCTCAACGAGATCGAAGCCCTGCGCACCAATGTGCTGGGCACGCTGAACGCGGCGCGCATCGCGGGCGAATGCGGAGCGCGCCGCTTCGTGATGATCTCGACCGACAAGGCCGTGAACCCCACCAACGTCATGGGTGCCAGCAAGCGCCTGGCCGAGCTGATGGTGCAGGGCGTCGCGGCAGGGCACCCCGGGACCGAGTTCGTGTCCGTGCGCTTCGGCAACGTGCTGGGGTCCAGCGGCTCGGTGGTGCCGCTGTTCACGGCGCAGATCGCGAGGGGCGGGCCGGTGACCGTCACGCACCCGGACA
Source organism: uncultured Ramlibacter sp. (assembly GCA_964652405.1). GTDB lineage: Bacteria > Pseudomonadota > Gammaproteobacteria > Burkholderiales > Burkholderiaceae_C > Ramlibacter. Next base: position 4,213 of record CAZZAW010000018.1, on the reverse strand, counting down.
TCGTGCGCTATTTCATGACCATCCCCGAGGCCGCCCAGCTGGTGCTGCAAGCCGGGCTGATGGGCCGCTCGGGCCAGATCTTCGTGCTGGACATGGGCGAGCCGGTGAAGATCGTGGAGCTGGCTCGCATGCTGATCCGCCTGTCCGGCAAGACCGAGCAGGAGATCCCGATCACCTACACGGGCCTGAGGCCTGGGGAGAAGCTGTTCGAGGAGCTGCTGGCGGATGACGAGACCTCGGTGCCCACGCCGCATCCCAAGCTGCGGGTGGCCAAGGCGGCGCTGGCGGTCCCGGATGTCGAAGCGGTCTCACGCTGGGTGGCAGACGCCGGGCCTGCGCCTTCGGCAACGGCGGTCCGTGAATGGCTGAAGGCCCAGGTGCCGGAGTACCAGCCGCGCTGACCGATCAGCCCGCGATGCCGGTGCGGGCCAGCACGTCGCTGACCAGTTCCAGGCGCACCAGGGGATTGTCCAGCTCCATCAGGCGCTGCTTCAGGCCCACCGGCAGGGGCAGCAGTTCGCACCACCGGTTGGCCACCCAGCCGCAGTCCTGCAGCTGCCAGGGCTCCAGGATGGGCATATCCTTCGAGGCGGACTTCTGCTGCAGCGACTGGATGACCTTGGAAAGCGCCTGCGAGGTGCCCTGGAGGTCGTCCGGGATGGCCACCGCCTTGTCGGCTTCCAGCCGCTGCACGTCGGCCACCCACAGGCCGTGCTTGAGCTGGTCGCTGGCCGTGATGCGGAACCGCTGGGCGCCCCGCGCCCGCACCATCATGAGCCCCGGCCGGGGCGTTTCGAATTCGCTGATGGTGGCCAGCGTGCCCACGCTGGAAAACGCCTCGTGCGCGCCGGGCTGGCGAACCTCGTGGCCCTGGGTCAGCGAGACCACGCCGAAGGGGGCGCCGGCCTTGTGGCAGCGGCCGATCATGTCCAGGTAGCGGACCTCGAAGATGCGCAGCGGCAGGATGCCGCCCGGAAACAGGACCGTGCCCAGCGGGAACAGGGGCAGCGACTGCAGGGTAAGGGCTGAGCTCACGGGGATGGGACGTTCTGCGCCGCTATCATCCCACGAGCTTGTTCACGGCGGGGCCATGTTCTTCCAAATCATTTCGTTCCTGCTCGACGTTGCCGCCAGCCTGCTGGGCGGCGCCTGCCTGCTGCGGCTGTTCATGCAGCACCAGCGGGTGCCGTTCGGCAACCCGGTCGGCCGCTTCGTGTTCGCCCTGACCGACTGGCTGGTGCTGCCGCTGCGCAAGCTGCTGCCCGCGATCGGCCGCTGGGATACCGCCAGCCTGGTGGCCGCCTATCTTGTCGAGCTGGCACAGTACGCCATCCTGTGGCTGCTGGCGGGCACGGCGGCTGGCGCCGGACTGGTCCCCGTGCTGGCGTTGTTCGGCTTGGTGCGGCTGGCGATTTCCGCCCTCACGGCCCTGGTGATCGTCTACGCCATCCTTTCCTGGGTGCGGGCCGATTCGCCCATGGCCGACGTGATCGACCGGCTGTGCGCGCCGCTGCTCAGGCCGTTCCGGCGCGTGATCCCGCTGGTGGGCGGCATCGACCTGTCGCCGCTGGCGCTGCTGGTCGTGCTGCAGGTCGCGTCCATGCTCCTGGCGGGCCTGCAGGGCGCGGCCCTGCGCTGATGAGCGCGGGCGCCTAGCTGACCGCGTCGGCCGGCTGCCGCTGCAGCATGGCCAGGGTGTGGGCCACCGTCTTGCGCAGCTCGCGCCGGTCGCAGATGAAGTCGACCGCGCCCTTCTGCTGCAGGAACTCGGCGCGCTGGAAGCCTTCCGGCAGCGTGACACGGACCGTGGACTCGATCACGCGCGGACCCGCGAACCCGATCAGGGCCTTGGGCTCGGCGATCACCACGTCGCCCATGAAGGCGAAGCCGGCGCTCACGCCGCCCATGGTCGGATCGGTGAGCACGCTGACGTAGGGCAGGCCTTTCTTGGCCAGGCGGGTCAGGGCGGCGTTGGTCTTGGCCATCTGCATCAGGGAGAGCAGGCCCTCCTGCATGCGGGCGCCGCCCGTCGCGGTGAAGCAGACGAAGGGCACCTTCTGCTCGATGGCGGTTTCGACGCCGCGCACGAAGCGCTCGCCGACCACGCTGCCCATGCTGCCGCCCATGAAGTCGAACTCGAACGCGGCCGCCACCAGGCTGATGCTGTGCACGGCGCCGCCGAACACCACCAGCGCATCCGTCTCGCCCGTGCTCTCCAGGGCTTCCTTCAGGCGCTCGGGGTAGCGGCGGCTGTCCTTGAATTTCAGCGCATCCACCGGCAGGACTTCCTGGCCGATCTCGTAGCGGCCTTCGGGATCCAGGAAGGCGTCGAGCCGCGCCCGGGCCCCGATGCGGTGATGGTGGCTGCAGGTCGGGCAGACGTTCTGGTTGTGTTCCAGGTCGGTCTTGTACAGCACGCTTTCGCAGCTGGGGCACTTGACCCACAGCCCTTCGGGCACGCTGCGTCGTTCGTTCGGGTCGGTCTGCTGGATCTTGGGAGGCAGCAGTTTCTCTAGCCAGCTCATGCGGGGAGGCTCCTGGTGGAAGCAGCGATTATGCGTCGTCGAGCGCCTGGCGGATCTCGCGCAGGAAGGCGGCGACGGTGGGCGCGACCTGGGCCCGGGGCTGGCCTTCGGCCAGCTGGATGATGCGGGTGCCGATCACCACCGCGTCGGCGACCCGGCCGATGGCGCGGGCGGAGGCCGCGTCCCGGATGCCGAAGCCCACGCCAACGGGAATCTTCACGTGCTCGCGGATGCGCGGCAGCATCTGCTCGACGGCGCCGGTGTCCAGGTGGCCCGCCCCGGTCACCCCCTTGAGCGACACATAGTAGACGTAGCCGCTGGCGATCCGGGCCACCTGCCGCATCCGCGCCGGGGTGGAGGTGGGCGCCAGCAGGAAAATCAGGTCCAGCCCGGCCGCTTTCAGCCGGGCGGCGAAGCCCTCGCACTCTTCGGGCGGGTAGTCGACGACCAGCACGCCGTCCACGCCGGCCGCCGCAGCATCGCGGATGAAGCTGCCGTCGCCATGCTGCAGGTCGTAGCGCTCCACCGGGTTGGCATACCCCATCAGCACCACCGGGGTGGCGCGGTCCCGCTCACGGAAGGCGCGGACCATGCCCAGCACCTGGGTCATGCCGACGCCCAGGGCCAATGCCAGTTCGCCGGCTTTCTGGATCACCGGCCCGTCGGCCATGGGATCGGAGAAGGGCACCCCCAGCTCGATCACGTCGGCGCCGGCTTCCACCATGGCGTGCATCAGTTCGGGCGTGACGTCCGCATAGGGGAACCCGGCCGTCACGTAGGGGATGAGTGCCTTGCGCTGCTGCGCCTTCAGGCGGCCGAACGTGGCCTCGATGCGGCTCATGCCTTGCCTCCCTTGAGCTTGAGGCCGCGCATCGACGGGCGGTCGTAGAACTCCACGCCGGAGAGGTCGGCGACGGTGCCGATGTCCTTGTCGCCCCGCCCGGACAGGTTGACCAGGATCTTCTGCGTGGGCGCCATGGTGCGCGCCAGTTTCATGGCGTAGGCGATGGCATGGCTGGACTCCAGCGCAGGGATGATGCCCTCGGTGCGGCACAGGTAATGGAAGGCGGCCAGCGCCTCGTCGTCGGTGATGCCCACGTACTCGGCCCGGCCGATGTCCTTGAGCCAGGCGTGTTCGGGGCCCACGCCCGGGTAGTCCAGGCCGGCGCTCACGCTGTGGGTCTCGGTGATCTGCCCGTTCTCGTCCTGCAGGATGTAGGTGCGGTTGCCGTGCAGAACGCCCGGGCTTCCCTTCTGCAGGGAGGCCGAGTGCTTGCCGCTGTCCAGCCCCTGCCCGGCCGCCTCCACGCCGATCAGGCGGGTGTTCTCGTACGGGATGTAGGGGTGGAAGATGCCCATGGCATTGCTGCCGCCGCCCACGCAGGCGACCACCGCGTCCGGTTGGCCGCCCGCCATCCCGGGCATCTGGGCGATGCATTCATTGCCGATCACGCTCTGGAAGTCCCGCACCATCATGGGATAGGGGTGCGGACCCGCCACCGTGCCGATGATGTAGAAGGTGTTCTCGACGTTGGTCACCCAGTCGCGCATGGCTTCGTTGAGCGCGTCCTTCAGCGTCTTGCTGCCGGATTCGACGGGCACCACGCTCGCGCCCAGCAGGTTCATGCGGTAGACGTTGGGGCTCTGGCGCTTGACGTCCTCGCTGCCCATGTAGACCACGCACTCCA
>CAZZAW010000017.1:13660-19726 GCA_964652405.1 uncultured Ramlibacter sp. | reverse complement strand
TCAGTTTTGCGGACGCGGAGTACGCCGGCAAGCGGAAGAAGACCCGGCGCGAGGTCTTCCTCGAAGAGATGGAGCTGGTGGTACCGTGGAAGGTGCTGCTCAAGATCATCGAGCCGCACTACCCAGTGGCCGGCCGCGGCCGCAGGCCGTACGCGCTGGAATCGATGCTGCGGGTGCACCTGATGCAGAACTGGTTTGCGCTGAGCGACCCGGCGATGGAGGAAGCGCTGTACGAGATCGCTTCGCTTCGAGCCTTCGCGCGCCTGAGCTTGAACGAGCCCATTCCGGACGAGACGACGATTCTGAACTTCCGGCACCTGCTGGAGGAGAACGATCTGGCCGAGGACATCCTCAAGGCGATCAACGCGCTGCTGGCGCGCAAGGGCCTGCTCCTGAAGCAAGGCAGCATCGTGGACGCCACCATCATCGCCGCGCCCAGCTCCACGAAGAATGCTGCAGGCGAGCGCGACCCGGAGATGCACCAGACCAAGAAGGGCAACCAGTGGTTCTTCGGGATGAAGGCGCACATCGGAGTGGACGCCGATAGCGGCCTGGTGCACACGGTCACGACTACCGCGGCCAATGAGGCGGACGTCGAGCAGGTGGCCGACTTGCTGCATGGCAAGGAAGAGAAGGTCTGGGCCGACTCCGGCTACCGCGGTGCACAGAGCCGTGTGGACCGAGAAGATCTGCAGTGGAACATCGCGGCTCGACCGAGCGACATCGCCAAGCTGCCCGAAGGGCAGGCCAAGACGAAGGCTCAGAAGGCCGAGCATCGCAAGGCCAGCGTGCGTGCGAAGGTGGAGCATCCATTCCGAGTCATCAAGCGCCAGTTTGGTCTGGTGAAGGTCAGATTCCGCGGGTTGGCGAAGAACACGGCGCACGTCGTGACGCTGTTCGCCCTGTCGAATCTGTGGATGGCGCGAAAGCAGTTGATGGCCTCGGCGGGAGTAGTCCGCCCGAAGACAGCGTGAGGCGAGGAAATGAGCCCGAAATCGCTCGAAAAAGCGAATCGGGCCACGCTTCGTGATCAGCCGTCGATTCCATGCGCGAAGAATGCGCGGGAGTCGGCCTTGTTCAGACCTTCCTTAGGGCTGTGCGTGGCCAGCACGATTTCCTGCGCCCGGACTTTTGCGGTCGCTGTTGTGGCGCACTTGGATTTCCAATCGAGTTCGACCACGGCGCTGTTCTCAAAGACCTGGCCGCCGGCGGCGATCACGCGCTGGCACAAGTAGCTCACGTAGGCTTGCGGATGGAATTGCGCCTGGCCCTGCAGGGCAAGCACCGCGCCGGCGGCTTTCGGGAGACGTGAAGGCGCTTGCGAGAGCCACTCCGGAAAATAGCCAGCGCCGCGCAGCGCCTTGAACTCCTTTTCGACCTGAGACTGCTGCTCGGCAGACAACGCCCACAGCATCATCGGGCAACGGCGAAAGCCGGCCATCTCCGGCGCTTCTTCACAAAGGCCCTCGACGAAATCGACCGCCGCAGCGCGGATCTGCAGGACCTGACGCGTGATCTCTGCATCCCACCGGGAAAGCACCGCGTCCAAGCCTTGCGCGGCGGTCGCGTACAGGTTGCCGGTCGAGTGCCCTGTCGTTCCGCTGCCAATTTCGGCAGCTTCCAAGACAACCACGTTGCGACCTTGTTCGGCAAGAAGCAGCGCCAGTGTCAACCCCGTGATTCCGGCGCCAATGACCAGCACGTCGGCGCTCAAATCATGTTGCAGGCTTGGAAGCGCCGCTGTGGATGCGGCCGAAGCACGCCAGACGGAAGTTGTTGTCATGAGGAAGCCCTTTCTCGCTCGCAAATAGCTGAGTCTTGGTGAATGTAGGTTCGCGCGCCGCGCGCGGCTGTAGGTCAGCTTCCCTTCCGTCGCCGTGGCCGGTTCAGATGACCGGCGCCCAATTCAGGAGACTACGGTGAGTGGTCTGCCTAATCGCGCAATAGCGGAAACGCGCCGACGGCCGAGCTGGGCACGAGGCAACGCAATACGACCACCAGGTCATGGCGGCAAGGTGTGGGCCGACTCGTTCCCAGGCCAGGGAGCTGCTTCTATGTTTCGCTCCCTCGGCATGAGTTGAATCCGACGGACAACACCACTAGAGCGATGGCAGGCCGCGTACTGTAGCCTTCGGATCAATTCAGGCCGGTCGATGGGGCCGGTGTACGCCGCTTTAGGCAGCGGGCGAGCGTCATGTCTCTGATCATCTTTCGCGTAGCCTGAGGCTCCACTGGTCATGAACAAGACGAGAGAGACTCGTGACTCCCGTAGTGTCATCGGCGATCAACGCAGTTGGTCTCGCAGTTTGTGAATATGGATAGCGCCCTTGAGGGCGGTCCGGGAACGTGCGACCATTGTCTGCATGACCAACGATGCGAAGCCGCTTCCTGAGGCGCTGGGCCACTGGCAGAAGACACTCGGTGAACTCGCGAGCCTCGAACAAGAGCTGGTAGCAGCGATGTATGCGGCATCCGTTGGTAACGAATCACCCAGACACTTGATCATCGAGTTTGAGCGACTGCGCCGAGAAGTCGACGAACTCTTCATGCATGCGATCGAGGCCGTAGATGCGCAGAGCACGATTAAGACGGGTATGACCGATTTCGGAACCCTTCGCTAGGGTGATGGCTCACCCGAATGATGCGCACGCCAACCGCCGCGAGCTTTAACGTCCCCTCGCAACTGAGACCGCGTGGTCCCTCGGCGGCCCTTTGACCTGCAGATCACCGAGTGTGTTCAGACGGCAAAGGCAGTGCAGTTCTAACCGTTCGTAAAGGACCGTCTTCGCCTTGCACGGTCGCGCGGATCGTAACGCCATTTGAGGTTTCCACAACCGCACCTCGCTCCGACAAGGTTACGCCTCGCTCGTTGGGCCAACAAAATCGCAGCCTTTGGACAGATTCGTCAATCGTGCGACGCATCTTCTGGCGGGTGATCAGCCAAGCAGCGACAGACTCGCGGCAGGACGCCACGATCGCTCGCGTCTCGGCCTGCATCGTCCGCAGTTGTTCTTCGTCATTCACGGGAAGCGGCCGCTGGAGCCGGCGGAGCCGCCTCCTTGAGCGCTGCAGTAGCCTCGGCGAGAAGATCTTCGCAGCGCCTTCTCTTCACGCGGACTTCTTCGACCAATGCTTCAGGTGGCGCGGTGCCGACTTGCTTGCTCACGGCAAGCTCTACGCTAAGGCGTTCTTCGAGAGTGCGAAGTTCACTGTGATGGCTCTGCCACGCCGAGAATGTGTCGTTGACACGGGCGAGCTTTGTCGGGTCCGTCATTCGGGCACCTCCACTCAGTGCGAGTAGGAAAATCCCGTGAAAACGCAAGGCGTTTGGACATCAGCTCCGGGCACGAAGTGGAGCTGACCCGAATGGAGGGCTGTAATGTCGAGTATAGGTCACATCGGCTCGGCGCGCCTCTTTCTGACGGGAGGGCTTCATCGCTCCTGACGGGAGGCCTTCATCGCTACGCGCGACCTCGGGTTCAGGGTGATATCCCTTCTGCTGGCCTGCGAAGAACTCATCTACGGCGCCTTTGGGCCCTGCCAACGGAGACTGCTATCGAGATAATCCTTCTTATCGCAATAGACGAGCCGTGCGGCTAAACTGGCGTTCGTGAAAAGTTCGCCGACTCCGCTGTCGACCCGCCCTGATGGCTTCCCGGATGAAACGTCGCTGGCGGCGTTGCGCGCCTGGCACGAAGGGTTGAGCGCGCGCGAGGCGGTGACACGCTATCTGGACGCCAAGAAGGCCGACGGGCAGTCCTCGCGTTCGATGCTCGGGGGGATTCGCCGCCAACTGGTCGAGTTCGCGCGGCAACGCCACCGCGCCGATCTCGCTGACCTGTTGGACAGCTCGGCTGCGCAGCGGATGCTGCATGCGCGCGCGGTCGATGCCGCGATCGAGCAGTTGCGCCGAGCTCCGGCACCTCAACCCCTAATTGGCGATCAGCTGGAACGGTGGCTGCCGCCGCGCATCTCTGTCGTCCTGCGCGCGCACGGCCTGCGCACGCTGGCAGATCTGACGGTACGCGTGCCGCGCCGGCGGCGCTGGTGGGTGGCCATCGCCGGTCTCGGACAGGCCAGCGCCCGTACCGTGGAGAACTTCTTTGCGCGACACCCTGAACTCACCGAACGCGCCCGCGCATTGGTGGCCCGCGAATCACCGCAGGACATCGTGCCCTGGGAGCGCCTTGCCGTCCCGCACGAGGTGGACGGTTCGCGCGGAACCTTCCGTGCGCCGCGGTTGACGTGTACGCTGAGCGCCAGCAACGACTACGAGGCGGTGCAGGCCTGGCTGGCGCTGCACGAGTCCGGCGCCACCCAGCGCGCCTACCGTAAGGAAGCCGAGCGCCTGATCCTGTGGGCGATCGTCGAACGCGGCCGGGCGCTGTCCTCCTTGACGACCGAGGACGCCGTAGCCTACCGGGCGTTCCTGCGCCATCCCACGCCCCGCGGGCGCTGGTGCGGCCCGCCGCAGCCGCGCGGTTCCTGCGAATGGCGGCCCTTTGCCGGCGACCTGTCGGCAAGATCGGTGGCCTATTCGCTGTCGGTCGTGGGCGCGCTGTACCGCTGGCTGATCCAGCAGCGCTACCTGCTGGCCAACCCCTTTGCCGGACTGAAGGTACGCGGGGCGTCGCGCACGGCGCCGCTGGCGGCCAGGCGCGTCTTCTCAGAGGGCGAATGGGCGCTGATCCTGAGCGTCGCCGAGGGGCTGGAGTGGTCCTACGGCTGGGAGCCGGCGGCCGCGCAGCGGCTGCGTTTCGTGCTCGATTTCTCCTACGCGACGGGACTTCGCGCCAGCGAGCTGGTCGGCGCGTCGCTGGGCATGCTCGAGGTCGACGGCGCCGGTGATCACTGGCTGCACGTGGTCGGCAAGGGAAACAAGGCCGGCAGAGTGGCGTTGCCACCGCTGGCACGCGCCGCGCTGGACCGCTATCTGGCACAGCGCCGCCTACCGACAACGCCAGCTCGCTGGAATCCGGCGACAGCGCTGGTGGGTGGTATCGAGCAGGACAGCGCAACGGGCATCACGGCCGCGCGCCTGTGGGCCGTCATGAAGCGCTTCTTCGGCCAGGTCGCCGATGTCGTCGAAGAGCAGAACCCCGCCACCGCCGAGAAGCTCCGGCTGGCCAGCCCGCACTGGATGCGCCACACCCACGGCACGCATGCACTCGCGCAGGGAGCGGAGCTCACGACGGTGCGCGACAATCTGCGGCACGCATCGATTTCGACGACGTCGATGTATTTGCATGGCGACGACGTGAAGCGCGCGCGGCAGATGGGCAAAGTCTTTGCAGCGCGGCGCGGCTGATCGGACGACTACGCGGATTCTGGCTTGCAGGAGCCGATCCGAGGAGCCTGGGCGGCGACTGCCCCTTGCTAAACTGCGATCAGGCCGGGGCTTCCTCCCTCCCCAAATTTGGCTGGCCTCTTTCGGGCGCCACGCACTCGGTGCGGCGGCGCCTTCTTCTTCGCGAGGCGTCACCGGGCGTTTAGCTTGAATTATCCAGAACGGATAATTATCCGATTCGACTAATTCGGGATAAACGGGAGACGCAAGGGCGCTCAGGACGTCATATCAGCTTGTCCGTCACGACTCGATTTCGAGTCGTTATGCGGAAAATCCGGCTTAATGACGTGAACTTGATGCTTTACGGATGAGCGCTGTCTTCAGGCGAAGTGCAACTCGATCTTGCCGGCGCGCCGGCGCACCGGGCCGACAACGATCTTCACGTCGTGCCCCAGCTTGGCCACCAGCTCCAGCAGCTTGGCTTCGCTGACGCCGCGGAACTGGCCGCGCGTGATGCGGGACACCTTGGCCTGGTCAATGCCCAACAGCGCCGCGGCATCGCCCTGGGTCAGCCGGCGCGCCTTGATGGCGCGGGCGATCTCGGCGGCCAACTGCGACTTGCGCTGCATTTCTGCGGCGTCGGCGTAGCCCAGGTCGCCATAGACGTTGGCGCTGCCTTCCTCGACGGCAACTTCAGTGTGCTGGCCCATCATCGTGCTCCTTGCTGCTCCCGCCAGGCCTCGAAGTCCTGCTGCGCGGCCTTCAGGCGGGTGTTGATC
>CAZZAW010000017.1:0-13650 GCA_964652405.1 uncultured Ramlibacter sp. | reverse complement strand
CCTTCTTCGGCGTCTGTGCGCCACTCTTGGACTTCTTCTGGAAGCAGTGCAGCACATAGACCCACCCGGCGAATTTCACCGTGTAGACGGCCCGGTAGGTGTCACCCTGGTGGTCCTCGACCACTTCCAGGACGCCCGCCGAGCCGAAACCGGTGAGAGCCTTGGCATTGGTGTGCTTGCCGCCCGCCTGCGCCAGGTCAATGGCATGGCCGAAGACATCTTTCACGTCCTCGGGCATGGCGATCAGATCCCGCTTGGCCGACCCGACCCACTTCACGGGTTTGCGCGGCTGCTTCGACATTGCCACTGATTATGCCAGTTTGGGCATATTCCAGCCAGTCTGGCCGGCGGTCGAGTCGAGGACGAGACCGCTACAAATGGCACGAAGACCAACGCTGCCCAAAAAACAGGCAAGCCGCAAGTTGTTGATTTGTATGACCTCGCCACCGGCAAACCGCTACAAACTGCACGAGAACCTGCGCTGCTTAAAAAACTGGCACCTCGCAGGACCTCCCGGATTTCAGCCGCCAACCGGCGCGCGGGAGATCCACAGGCCGCGGTTTGCGACACCTGGGCCCAGCTTCACGGGCCGCCGACGCGCCTCCCAGTTGCCGGCCGCTGCAACAGGGCGTCTTTGTAGCGGTCCACCCCGAACGCGATCAGCCCACGGAAATTCACATGCCCGAAGTGCACCGGACCCATGCGACGGATCCAGGCATCCTCGATCGGGTGCTTCTGCTTGCGCCAGGCATCCACGACGGCCTGCATCTTCATGGTGTTCCAGGCGATCACGATGTTGGCCAGCAACGCGTGCGACCCGGAGATCGCGCGGATTTCGTCGCGCCGGCGTCCGCGCTCGGCGGTCAGGCGGCCGTAGTAGATCGCCCGCTGCAGCAGGTGCACCGACTCGCCGCGATTGAGCAGGGTGTGGATCTCCCGGCGGAAGTCCTCGTTGCTGAAGTAGTCGCACAGGAACAGCGTTCGCAGCAGGCGGCCGAGGTGGTCCGCTGCCTTGTGCATGGCCTCGCCCTGCGCCGCCGTGCCCAGCTTCTCCAGCGCCGCGCGAGGCGACAGCCGGCCGCTGCGGATGGATGCCACCAGGCGCAGCAACTCATCCCAGCCCTTGCCAATCGCGACTTCGGACACGTTGGTGAGCGCGATGCGCTCGAGGTTGTCGGGCAACTCGATCGAGCGCGGCAGGTACAGCCTGCGCTCTGCGATGTCGCGCAGGCGCGGACACAGATCGAACCCCAGCAGCTTGGCCACCGCCATGCCCACGTAGGTGTAGCCATGGGTATCCACCGCGAGCAGGGATAGCCGCATGCTCTCGCCCGCGCGGGCGTTGTAGTGCTCGACGCCTTCGAGGGCCACGGAGCTTTGCCGCTCGTTATGCACGATCGGCTGGTCGTAGATGACGCCGTAGGACTCCAGGACATGGGTGTACAGGCCCACCGCAAAGCTGCGGCGCCGCGGATCGACGCGCGCGTTGTACAGATGCTGCGAGGCATCGAGGGCCATCATGTCGGCCGAAGCCCGCTCGCCGGTGCCCCACAGCTCGGCGATGGGATTCTTGCGCTGAAACTCGACAACCCGCTCGTTCGCCAGGCGCAGGCGATCGCGAGCCTCGAGCGAGCGCATGGCCGCCGTGATGTGCGCCACCTCCAGGCCAGGAACCATCGCCGCAACGCCCTTGGCGTCGTTCTCGGTGCCGTGGGCGAGCAGCGCGCCATAGCAGGCAACCAGTTCCTGCGCATTCTTGGCCCGCCGCCCCAGGAGGATCTCGCTGAAGCCGGTGCACGCGTCCATCTCGACGATCACGTCGCCGAACTGGACTTGCCCGATCATGGCAAACATGGCCTCGCGGCTGCGCTGGATCGCCGCGTCCACGGGAAAGGCCTCGAGTTTGGGAAATCGCACCATTCCGCTCGCGTCGATTTCCAGTTTGCCGGCGCTGACCGCATCCGAGAGCGCACGCAGTCCGACTTCCAGGTGCGCATGCAAGCGAGCGAGAAACTTCTGCGGATCGGCCGTCAGGCTCAGCGCGCTGATCAGGCGCTGGCGCTCTTCGGTCCAATGCGCCGGCGGGATCAGCAGGTCCTCGCGGTTGCGAAACTCCCAACTGTGGTCGACCCATAGCCGGCCGCCACGCAGGCCCTGGCGCACGCAGAGCATCGTCGAAGCCTTCAGCGCGGCCAGCGCCTTCTTTCGGTCGGCGTCGGCGAGCAAGTCGTGCCACACCGGCTCCGCGAGCTGCGTGTCGAAGTCGATCGGCAGTTCCCGCGCGCCACTATCGATCAGCTCGCGCAACGCCGCGATCTGCTTCATCGGACGCTGGTCGGGGCGCCCTTGAATGGCGAGGTCCGAGAATGCGTTGAGCAGCGCCGTCACACGCGCGTCGTCCTCGATGAGCGAATGCCGCACGAGAGCGGCGTGCGTAGTGGGTTCAGATTGCTCTTGCTTCGGCAGAAGCTCTTTGAGCGCCGAGACCTTGTCGTCGGATGAGAGATGCGGGTCATGGATGATGGTGCGCATCTCCTCCCGTTGCTGGCGGTATGCGCCCGCGCGTCGGGCCTGTGCGGCCGTCACTCGATTGGAAGCATGGCGCATCAAGTCGCTGGCGCGCCGCCCCGCCATGTACATCAGAGTGTCGGTCAGGTCCAACAAGGTGACGCGCAGGAAGCAGAGAATCTCCAGGAGCTGGGTCTCTTCTATCCTGCGTTTCGATTCCGATGGTGGCCGCTTGACAATGGCCTGAGCGTAGGCGCGAAGCCGTGCGCTGGAGATCGCGCTCAACCTCCACTGATCGACTCCGAGCTGCTTGAGGTAGGAAATCTTCTCGGTGACTTCCGCGATGCTGGTCGGGCTATGTCTGCCCGCCGGCGTCTTGAGCCACTCCAGGATCGTGCCGCCAGTGCGGCCACGCCGCGATGAGTGGACGGCCGCTACAAGCATGGCTTGCTTGTCGGCAGGTATCTCGGCGTCGACCGCCGCGCGTGCGCTGGCCTCATCAGCGGCGAAGGCTTTGCGCGCGTGGTCTCGGAGCGCACGGTCCGCGGGCAGTAGGTGTCTGCGGCTGAACAGCCACAACTGCCCTTCCTGAACCAGCTCGTCGACGGAGGCGGCCGTACCGGCAAGAGCGTTCAACGCCTGCACGAGGTCGACGAGGACCTCATCGGTTGCATCCGTGAGTTCGGCGAAGTCGCGAGCCCACCTCTGATGCTCATATAGTGTGGCGCTACGCGCATAGATGCTCTTGAGAGACGCGATTGCCGTTTCGCCGATGCCCAACGCAGCGCACAAAGCGCGCAAAAGGGCGCGTGGCACGCTTAGCGTCTGGCTCAGGGGACGCCCCGTCGTGCGTAGCACGACCAACTGAAGGGCGGCGCCGAGCCGACGGTCCGCGCGGAAGCGTTCCCGAATCGCGGCCACGTCTGCTTGGCTGATTCGGAACGATTGCTCGACGTCGAAGTCCGAGAGTGACCTGGGCAGCTCGGTGGCCCCCACGAATCGCAGGTGAATTGGACGCACAGAGTTCCCTCCTCGACGGGCGCGAATCGCGGACTATATCGAGGACAAGGATGCGCGAAAGAGGGGAAGTCTGAAGTTCGGCTCACGACCGGAGCAACGAGGCTGCGAGCGCGGTCAATGTCCGCATCGCGCCTACAAGGCAAAGGGTTTACCCCAGTGCGAAACCGATTCGATCAGCACGGAAACCGAGATAACCCCGATTTGCTAGCCGCCTTGGCTGCCAGCCAGGCTCCGAGCCGCGAAGACATCATCCGCAAGATTCAGGACTCGGCGCAGGCCTTCCGTGCTGTGCCGCCTGACTACAACGCTTCGCTCACCAATGCGCGCATCGCAATGGAAACGCTGGCGAGAGACATCGCTGCCGACCTAGCGTCCTCTGCGCAGCCGCTCTCTTACGAGCCCTCAAAGTGGGGCAGCGTCATCGCCCACATCAGAAGGAACGGTGCGATCACCGATGAAGAGGAGCGTGGCCTGGCTGGCGTCTATGGCTTTGTCAGCCCCGGTGCCCATCGATTCGTCTCGGTCAGCGAAGAGCACATGACGCGCCTTGGACGCAGCCTAGCGCTGAACATGTGCTGGTTCTTGTTGCACAACCATTTGGGTCGCGTCGTGGCAAGCTGAGCCCAGCCGGCGGTGGGGCGTCAGTGCGACCGGCGATGCATCTGCTGCAGGTTCTCGAGCGCTTCGGCCTGTTCCTCTGGCGTACCGCCTAGAGCCACGTCTTCCCAGGTGCCGTCCTTGTTGAAAACTCGAAGCGCAACGCAGCGCAATTCGCCGCGCAGATACCGGTCCTGCAGTTCGTTGAGCACGCGCACCATGTCGTCGCCCGTTGCGGCGTCGTACTGGTAGTAGGGCTTCTCATCATCCATCGAATGGCTAGTGTACTTTTAAGCCACCAGTCGATGTCCACTACTGGAGCTGACAGAGTGGTGCGCCCTGAGTCGACTTACTTGAGGTCATGAATCAGCGTCAATAACTCGCGTCACGGTCATCGACGGAACAGCCCGCGCGTAACCTGACCGCTGAATCTTGACGCTTACAGACACAAGCTGGAGATCAGCAGCGATGGCATCCCCTTCGACCCTGTCGGCGATCAGGTCGGCAATCTGCTCCATCGGACCGACGAGCCTGGTGCCTTGAAGAGAGGCCACGAGATGAATTGCTGCAGCGTAGTTGTACAACCCGGCAAGAGTCGTGTCCGACAAGGTCGCAGCAACTGTGCACGCTTCAAACGACACCTTGACTGTCTCGTGCCGCACATCGACGTGCTCCACCCTCTCCTCGCCGACAGCCCACGAATGATCGACGACGAGGTTGAGCGGGTAGTCAACTACCCCGGCGCGGCGGATTCGATTCTGTGAAACGAACGGAAGTCGAGGGCCGTGGTCACGCTCGACCACAAGTTGCGGAATGCCGACTGCAAGGCCCATGCGCTTGGCAACAATCTTGGAACTGACAAGCGCAATACCTTGTTCGTGCGCAGAGGTGTCAATAAGCTCAATGGCCTCATCCAACACTGTCTCAATTGGGCTGGTCAGTCGCCTTAGCGGTGGGAAGCAGAGGGACTGGTAGACCTTGCCGTAGTTGAAGACGCCTGACAAGCCCCTGCCTATGAGCGGAATCGCGGGATAGCGAACCTCTACATCGCACACAAGGGTATCAATTCGACTTCCCTCGTCGTCGATTCTCTCGCTCGGGCCAAGATGTCCATGATTCACTTGCAATGGGAGGCTGATAGCCGATAGAGACAGAGCGCGCTGCGAAAGAACTCTCATACTTCACTGGGGATCAAGAAACCTTCAGTCTAGGCCGGTCAAAGAGCGCCGAACACGGCCCAACATAGGTCAGCTTGCGAGTTGGACCGCGATCAGTCTGCAGGTCCCCGCTAGGGCAGAATCCATCCCATGCCGAACATTGCCCTCCTGCTTAGACAAGAAATCACCCGGTTGGCGCGGAAAGAACTCCGCGCCAACACTGAGGGCCTGAAGAAGGCAGTCGCAACTTACCGGTCCGAGATCGCGTCGCTGAAGAGGCGCATCGAGGTTCTCGAAAGTCAGGTTAAGCGCACAGCAAGGATTGTCGCCCGTGCACAGCCGGTTGCTCGCGAGGAGGCTTCGGAAACAAGACACCGATTCAGTGCGAAGGGACTGGCAAATCACAGGAAGCGTCTCGGTCTGTCCGCAGCGGACTATGGTGCTCTGCTAGGAGCGTCAGCACTCAGCGTCTACAAGTGGGAAGCGGGCCAGGCGCGGCCGCGCGCGAGATACTTGCCGGCGATCGCCGCAGTCCGCAAAATGGGTAGGAGGGAAGCTGCTGCTCGCCTGGAGAAACTCGCATCATGACGTCGACCTTGCTCCGCGTTCTGCTCGTGATTGCCGCGGCGCTGCAAGTTGCGGCTGCCAACGCAAACGAGAACGACGCGGCGCGCGCCGCTGCGCTCGAGCGATACCTGAAAGCCGTTCCAGTTTCCAAGATGATGGACGGCACGATCGTGGACATGGCCGCCAAGCTCCCTGCCGACCAGCGCGAACACTTCATTGCGTCAATGCGTCGAGCCATTAACGGACCACGCGTCGAGCAGATTACGCGGGCGGCGATGCTCAAGACGTTTACCGCTGATGAAATGAACGCATTGGCGGACTTCTACACCTCCGCTCACGGGGCGAGTGCTATGCGCAAGTTTTCGGCGTACATGTCAGAGTTGATGCCGCCGCTGGCTGGCGAAGTACAACGCGCAGCTCGGGAAATCATGGAGCAGCAGCGCAAGTCACGCTCGCGCAGTTAGCCTGGCCGAACGATAAAGGAAAAGGGGAGCCTGCCGGCTCCCCTTCCATTTCGGTGTGCTCGCGTTCAGTGAGCGAGCAGGCCTGCCTCCTCGAACAACCCCAGAATTTCCGGAGCGCACGCGGCAGGCAGTCGCAGAGTTTGCGGGCATTCCGCGCGATCCAGCTGCTGGAAGGCGAAAACGTGCTCGGCGCATTTGAGCAGCCACTGCGTGCGTGCGCAGCACGTGGCGCTGGTTTCACGCTTCGCGAAGGCTCTCCAGCCGTAGTTGCGAAGCAGTTGCGGCCAGCTGTCGCATTGTTCCGAGGGCGCGATGCTGACGGTGAGGATCAGTTCGTTGTCGTCGGCCACGACTTCGCCTCCGCCAAGGAAGGCGGGCAGCTGGACGCGCGACGAATCGACGAGTGCGATGCTCATAGGGACTCCTTGCGCCTGGGTTACGGCGCGTGGGACGTGGAAGGGGGAGGAGCGCGCTTGGCCCAGATCCGGGCAAGGTGCGCTTTTGGTGAAGGGCGTTAGACGAACGCCGTTTCGTGAAGAAACGCCCCTATGCTGATCCCTATGTCGTTGGGTGTCCAACGATCACGTCCAGAGCGACCGCGCTAGGAGAAGCGCCCTGCCCTCAGCCACTTTGTGGCGACCCATTTTTCGCCGGCGACGACAGGCTGCCCGCCGTGCAGGCTGCGGCTTGACGGATCCGCAACCGAGTAGGAGAAGAAGAGCGCGTTCCCGCGCTTGGGCGCGACCTCGAGGCCCACGTCAGGAAAGAGCGTGCCGCCGCCTGCCTCGGGCTCGCCGAGGTACATCAGGAAGGTACCCACGCGCTGGCCGCCCCGCGCGAGGATCGGAGCGGAGCTTGGTAGGGATTCGTCGAAGTAGTCGTAGTGCGGCCGGTACTCCGCGCCGGGCAGATAGCGCAGCACCTGCATGGCTTCGCCGTTCTCAGCCGGCCAGTTCACGAGTGTGGCGATGCGATCCTCGATCTTCTTGATGAAGTCGCTCTCCCCGCGCTTGAAGAACATCCCGCTGCTGGTGCGATGCGGGTGATCCATCTCTCCGCCACTGGGATCGACCGTCTTTGACGGCTTCAAGCGAGCAGCGGCCAAAGCGATCATCTCGTCACACTCAGCGCCCGACAGGAAGTCGCCGAAGACGACGACGCGCGGGTTGGCGACCACCTGCAGGACGTGCACTCGTCGATCTCCGGCGTTGAGGTACAAGGGGAACCCGTCGAGACTCGGCTCGGGCACCGGCCGCGCAACAGGGGCGGCGATCGGCGGCTGAATAGCGTTCGCAGCGGGCATAGCGGCGGCGTCACGCGGAGCCATTGCGGTCCGCAGCGCTTGTTCCATCGCTTCTATCGCCGTCTCCTCGGGCCAGCCCACGCGCGTCATCGCGTCGAGCAGCTGCTCGGGAGTCTGGCCGGCACGAGCGCCGCCGACGATCCAGTCGAGAAGTTCTTGCGTGGGAGATTGCACGGCTGAAGATGCTTTGGCGTCCATGACTGATTCTTCTCAGCCGAGTGAATCGAAGGACCCGTCCAAATGGGGATTCAACATCTGTTGGAATCGGGACACGAAAAAAGCCCCCGGCGCACGTGCACGCGGGGGCTTTCAGTCGGGGGGCTATTGCTCCCGGGTCACTTTGCCGCTGCCGCTGTCGACGAGTAGCAGCATGTCGTTCGCACGAATGCGGTAGCCGCGGCCAGGCCGCACATCACGCGGCGCGGGCCTGCCAGTTTCCTGCAGCCACTTGCCCACTAGCCAGGCCAGCCCGTTCGGGCTGGACGTGTAGTGTGGGCACGCAGCTCCAGGCGCGGCTTCGTAACCATTCTGTGCAGCAGGGGTCAGGTCCGACTTGGGCATGCGGCCCCCTACCAGCGATGCGACTGCACCAGCGCCCCTTCCGGGGTGTACTGGAAGAGCCGACGGTTGATGTCCGTGGCTCCCAGACGCAGATCGGCGAGGTCGGCGTGGACGGCGTCAATCACGGGTTGAGGGATCCGGACGCCCAAGTGCGCCATCGCGACATCTTGGATGTCGTCGATCGCAATGCCGCCGGCGGTGGAGAACTGAGCTTGCCGGTTGTGGTACGAGAAGAAGGCCTCGTCCAGACGGCCGTCATATCCGACGGTCGCTTGGACGTGCCCCTTGATCGGGCTGTTCAGCTCGATTTGGTGTTGGCTCATGATGGGAACGCGCCGAGGGCGCATGTGGACCGGCTGGGCCGGGGAACGATGTCGGACGCCGTCAGCGTCTTCCACCTGGTTGAAGGCGCACGCGTGGCGCGCAATCTCGAACGAGAGGTGGATTGATCGTGTCTCACTGATCGAACTGGGTCAAACGATGGCGGCCAGTCGGGACCGAAAAGTGGCGAGGGCCGGAAGTTCGACTTCCGGCCCAGGCGCGTTCTTTCAGGCGGGCAGGCCAGCCATGGCCATGCCGCCAGCTGCAGCGACGTGCTCGCGCACCCGCTCGAGGAGCAGGCGGCCGCGGGTTGTGCGCAGCGCCAGGAACTGTCTGTCCGGCCGAAGGCGACGGAACCAGACGACCTCACGCGCCGGGACGCCGGCCTGCAGCAGGTTCAGGGGCGCCAGGGGCGCCGGGGTGGAAGCGTTCGCCAGCATCTGGCCGCTCGTGCGCGGGGCAGTCGAAGCCTGGGAGGGGTGGAACGATTTCAGCATTGGGACTCTCCTTGAATGGATCCGGGCACGTCGCCCCTACTGCGCCCTCGACAAGAAGGCGGCACTAGGAGCGACGCGCTCCGAAAACAGAGAACCTCAACGGATGTTGCCGATGGCCACTGGACTCGCGTCCCGTGGCTGCCGGCAGCACGACCAGGCTGGGCGTAGCGTTGGTCGTTTCAGTTAAATGCAGTCACGTCGAACTGCGGATGACGCAAGCGTCAAACGAATCCCGATGGTGCCAGCGGTTGGATGGAGGCTCGCAGCGTCCAACTGCATGCGAACCGTCGATTGGGCAAAGAAAAAGGCCGCCCGAGGGCGGCCTTTTGGGGGTGATGGATGTCAGTCGACGTTCTTGTTGCTCTCTTGGACCTGTTCCTTGACGATGCGCGCCTGCCTGCCCACCCAAAGGATGGCAGCACCTGCGAGAACGACGAAGAGCGCGTAGCCCAGGACGGCGGGGGACATAAGCGGATTCACTGGTTCCCTTTCATTCTAGACGAGCGCTCCTTGCGCTTCAAGGATTGGATCCCATCGGCCGGCGCGCCGCAGTAGCTGCAGCGACCGGTGCGATTGCGGCGGGCCGCTGCCGCCCGAACTCGGGCAGCATCGATCTCGTCGCGGACGATGGACCGCACAGCGCCGGCGGTTCGGCGGTGCGAGGCCGAAACCTCCGCTTTCGCGAGCTCGGCCGAAAGTCCGCTCAGGCGAACCAGCAGCCAGGCGCAGAGCAACGCCAAGAGCGCGCCCATGAGATAGGCCTCACGGCTGTCGCCCGTATAGCCGAGCAGCGAGCCGACGGCGGTGCCCAGGAAGCACACGTTCGTCGTGACGCCGATCAGCGTGGTGACATGCTCGCGGGAGCCGATGACGCTGCGAAAAGGAAGCGTGATGTGCTTCTCCATCGCCTTGCCGATCGGGGCCCGCGCGCGGTACAGAACCAGCGAGGTCGCCAGGGCGACCAGCACTGCCATCACGCCGAAGGCCTTGGATCCGGTGACTGCAAGGCACATTGTTTTCCTCCGGAGTGGATGTTGTGAAGGAGCCACCAGTAGTGGCTCCGCGTTGAGGCGGCAGCAGGCCGTGGACCAGCCGCTGCCGCCATAGATGTCACGCCGGCGTGCGGTCCCGTTGCGCCTTCAGGTATGGCGTCGAGCGATCCGGCTCCCAACGCGGGAAGTGGTCCAGGATCATCCGCGACGGGTTGGCCGCGGAGTACACCGCTTCCGGGACCAGAAAGCCAGCCGTCGCCTCGTCCCGCCGACGCCAACCGCAGGCGTACACCGTGCCGGGTTCGACGTTCCAGAACGAGTCGCCGAACGCGGACATGACGATGAAGTTGTCCGCCGAGGCCGCGTGCCAGGCACGTTCCTCGAGGACGCGAGAGTCGGCCGTCGTGAGAGTGACGCCGAAGTGGGCCATGTAGGCTTCCGGAAACTCGTTGCGGAGCGTGTCCTTCGCAGGCTCCAGCCACTCGGGCTGGAATCGCTCCGGAAACGCGACGACAGCAGCCGCCCAGGCCACGTCTTCTTCGTACCAACGGCGCCCGTCCGAATCGAGCAGCGCGAGCGCTGCAAGCGCCGGCGGCATCGACAGGGAGGCATCGACGCCGATCCCGCCGTGCTCCGCCGTTCCGACGCGCACCACGAGCCGGTCGGCGCCGTGAAAGTGCACGTAGTGCGACGGCCCCCAGGGCGTTGAGATCTTGATCATGAGAGACTTTCTGCGGCCTCTCCTCACCATGCGGCTAGGGTTGGCCGCTGTGACGGTTGGTAAGGATTCGCCCGAAAAGGGCGCGGACCGTTGGTCCGAGGTGGTTGCGTACGCGAAGCACGCTCTGTCGCAGGAAGCGACCAGGTCCGCGGAGTCTGACTGACAGCGACCTTTGCTGCAAGCGATCGCGTCCAGTCTGAAAGAGCACCAGAGGCCATGGCGGCAAAAAAAAAGCGCCCTCGAAGGGGCGCTAACTGAGACGAGAGTGCTTGGGCAGACGAGCGGCGAGCCATTCGTGCACATCTGCGCGGATGACCCGACCCTGCAGGAGGAAGTCTTCCCACAAGCTCGGGACGTAAGGCAGATACACCAGGGGCATGCCGGCTTCGTCGGGTCGGCGGTTCGCCTTCCGTGCGTTGCACGGTCCGCACGCCGCTACAAGGTTCATCCAGCTCCACTCGCCGCCACGGGACTGCGGAACAATGTGCTCGCACTGCAAGTCCCGATCGGCGAACGTTCCGGCGCAGTAGGCGCACGTATTGCGATCGCGGCGCAGCAACTTGCTCTTCGTCACGGCCGGCGTGATCTCGAACAGATTGACGCGAGCCTGGCCGCGCACGGCGATGATCGGATAGACCGTGATCTGCGATTGCTGCCCGATGGCCGCATTCGTGCCACCGCGGAGCACCGCCAGCGGGCTTGCTCCATCTTCCCAGACGACACATCCGGTCGCGTAGTGATGTGCGGCGTCCTCCAGCCCGACCCAGGCCTGGGGAGTGCCCTGGATGTCGAGCTGCAAGACGTGGGAATGCATGATGGTCTCCGTGGTGACGTGGATGATGGAACGCCCGGGCGGAGTCGAACCGCCGGCCTGCTCCTTCGGACGGAGCTGCTCTGGCCACTGAGCTACGAGCGTGCTGTGGTGCCCACCCCCGGGGTCGAACCGGGACGCCTTGCGGCACAGCGTCCTCAACGCTGCGCGTCTACCATTTCCGCCAGGCGGGCGCGTAATGCTGGTAGCCCCCGACGGGATCGAACCGCCGACAATCGCCTTGTAAGGGCGCTGCTCTACCAACTGAGCTAGGGGGCCAAGTAGTGGCAGGGGTGGCTGGATTCGAACCAGCGAATGCGCGAGTCAAAGTCGCGTGTCTTAGGCCTCTTGACGACACCCCGTCAGATGCTGGTGCGGGCTCAGGGGATCGAACCCTGGACTCCCTGGTTAAAAGCCAGGTACTCTGACCGTCTGAGTTAAGCCCGCGATGATTGGTCGCGCGAGGTGGCTTCGATCCACCGACCGTGGCCTTATGAGGGCCATGCTCTACCGGGCTGAGCTATCGCGCGAACGTGAAAGTGGTCCCCTCGGCCCGGGTCGAACGGGCATGCCTTGCGGCGCTCGGTCCTGAGCCGAGTGCGTCTGCCAAACTTCCGCCACGAGGGGGATCGAATGCTGGTGCCTGATGCAGGGCTCGAACCTGCATGCCGATGGCCACGGCTTTTGAGGCCGCTGCGTCTGCCAATTCCGCCAATCAGGCAAATCGTGGGGTGCTTGGTCGGGATCGAACCGACGACCGCCGGATCCACATTCCGGAGCGCTGCCGCTGCGCCACAAGCACCATCGACTGGTCGGGATGGCAGGATTTGAACCTGCGGCCCCGTGCACCCCATGCACGTGCGCTACCTGGCTGCGCTACACCCCGTTTGAATGGTGGTCTCCGCGATCGGACTCGAACCGATGACCCCGCGTCCCCAAGGCGCGTGCGCTGCCAGCTGCGCTACGCGGAGAAGAAACCTGTTTGCATGAATGGTCGGCGTGGCGAGATTTGAACTCGCGGTCTCGTGCTCCCGAAGCACGCGGATTCAACCGGGCTTTCCTACACGCCGAAAAAACTGGTAGCCGCGGTTGGGAACGATCCAACGGCCTCCGCCTTATCAAGACGGTGCTCTACCACTGAGCTACGCGGCCACGCTGTTTGTGGCTCCCCGACTTGGCATCGAACCAAGGACGGCTGCATTAACAGTGCAGTGCTCTACCAACTGAGCTATCGGGGAAAAGGGAGAAATAACCTCACCACTCGCCGCTCTCGCGCACGCGCTGCGCGAGGTCCACTTCGGCGGCTCGACGAGTGGGGATGCGCTGGTCGCGGTGCCGGCGGCCGGCCATGCTGGCCACGCGGTGCACGATCCCGAGAACAATGCTGTTTCTGGGGCGCAAGGTGCGCCTGGTTGCAGACGTGGAACGCATGGGCACCTCCTGTGTTGATGGTGAATTGGCCCCCCGCGACCGATTCGAACGGCCGACCCGCGGGTTAGAAGCCCGCTGCTCTCGTCCACTGAGCTAGCGGGGGATGAAACTGGAGAGGCGAGCGAGGATTCGAACTCGCGGAAAGCAGGTTTGCAATCTGCCGCCTTAGACCGCTCGGCCATCGCCTCAAGCTGGAGCGGACCGCGAGAATCGAACTCGCTTCAGTCTGTGTGGAGCACAGATGCCTAACCGTTCGAGCCAGGCCCGCGAAATACGTGGTGGATGGTCCTCGATTCGAACGAGGGAGGTCCCGAAGGACAACGGGGTTACAGCCCGCCGCAATCAACCGCTCTGCCAACCATCCTGGGAAAGTTCTGGAGCCCCGCGCAGGATTCGAACCTGCGACCCCCGACTTCGTAGGCCGGTGCTCTCGTCCACTGAGCTAGCGGGGCATCAATCTGGCGGAAGGTGTGGGAGTCGAACCCACGTGCCGCATGCGCGACCATCTGATTTCGAATCAGCGCCCTTTGGCCTCTCGAGCAACCTTCCTTGATCTGGCGGAACAGCAGGGAGTCGAACCCTGGTGCCGCGTTTCAGCGGCCATCGCGTTTCCAACGCGCGCCCTTTGGCCTCTCGGGCACTGTTCCAATGCTGGCATCCACACGAGGACTCGAACCTCGAACCTTCGGTTTTGGAGACC
>CAZZAW010000016.1:0-20666 GCA_964652405.1 uncultured Ramlibacter sp. | reverse complement strand
TGTAGTCCTGGCTCTGGTGGTGCACCACGTGCGCGGCCCAGAACACCGCCACCTCATGGCCGGCGCGGTGCTGCCAGTAGTAGCAGAAGTCGTAGAACACGAGCGCCAGCAGCCAGCCGTACCAGGCGGTCCAGAACGCGTCGTTGTGCCAGGCGCTCACCCAGCCGTGGATCACGGTGTAGATGCCGATGGTGAACAGCTTGAGGAACACCGCCGTCAGCTGGCTGAGCATGCCCAGGCCGATGCTGCTGACGGCGTCGTTCAGGCGGTAGGTGTTGCGGCCGCGGCGCCAGCCCCAGGCGAACTCCACCGCGATCAGCAGGAAGAAGACTGGCGTGGCCAGAACGATGACTTGACTCGGGGACATGCCCGGGATTGTCCCGGTCGCTAGGTCAGCGCGCCTCTGGCGTCAACCCTGATGATCTTGTCCACGGTGCCCTTGAGCAGCCCCCCCTTCACGCCGATCATGAAATCGTGCAGGTTGACCGTGGGGTCGCAGTGGCCCGGGATCAGCCACAGCATGCGGCCGATCTCCGGCACCCGCACGCTGGCGCCGGCCGGCCGCAGGATGCCGTGCTCGTCGCCGCCGTTGGCGTATTCCAGCTCTCGCTCGGCGTCGAAGCTGTGCACGCGCGGCAGGCCCGAGTCGATGGCGTGCGCCTTGTGCCCGGCGTCGCACACGGCGTGCCGCACCGAGCTGCTGATCACCTGGGTCTTCACGAACAAAGCGTGCTCGAAGCGCGGCTGCGCCGGGTCGTGCTCGTTCTGCGCGTAGTCGGCGTCCATGAACAGGAACGAGCCCGCCTGCAGTTCGCCATAGACCCCGCTGGCGGCCTCGCACACCATGCTGCCGGTGCCCGCGCCGGTGATCAGGTCCACCGGAATGCCTTCGGCCTCGATCAGCTTGCGGGTGAAGGCCGCGTCCTGCGCCGCGACCGCAATCACGTCGCGCCGCTCCTTCGCGCTGCGAAGGTGCTGGGCGCGGCCGTGGTAGGCCTGCAGCCCGGCGAAGCGCAGCGCCGGGTGCTTGCGGATCTGGTGCACCAGGTCCACGGCCGAACGGCCCGGCGGCACGCCGCAGCGGCCCTGGCCCACGTCGATCTCCACGAAGACATCGATCACCGCGGCGGCGCCGCCGCCCGTGCGCGCTTCGTTCATCGCCTGGGCCAGGCGCTGGATGCCTTCGGCGCTGTCCACCGCGATCGCGAGCTGGCCGTTCTCGGCGGCGACCCGCTGCGCCAGCCGCGCAATGCGGGCCAGCTTGGCCGGGGCGATCACCTCGTTGCTGATGTACACGTCGTGGATGCCGCCGGCCACCATGGCTTCGGCCTCGGCGGTCTTCTGCACGCACACGCCCACCGCACCGGCCTGCATCTGCAGCTTGGCAATGGCCGAGCTCTTGTGCATCTTGGCGTGCGGCCGCCAGCGCACGTCGTGCTTGCGCGCGAACTCGGCCATGCGGCTCAGGTTGCGCTTCATGGCGTCCAGGTCCACCACCAGCGCGGGGGTGTCGATGGCGGCGACGGGCTGGCCCACCAGGGCCTTGAGCTCGTCAGAAAGAGGTGTTTTCGTCGGCAGCTGCATGGTCGAGGTGCTGGGTATCGGACCAGCCGACCAGCGTGAAGCCCTCAGGGGTCCAGAGCAGGCGGTTGATCGCGCCGTTGGGCAGTTCCCAGGTGCGCGGGGAGTTCACCGCCTGGCCGGTGGCCACGCGGTAGAGCGCGTCCAGCACGCCGCCATGGGCCACCACCACGATCTGCTCGCCCGGGTGGCGTGAGGCCAGCGCCTGCAGGGTACGGGTGACGCGCTCGCGCAGCTGCAGCAGCGATTCGCCGCCCTCGGGCGGCTGCCATTCCGGGATGCGCTTGCGCCAGTTCTGCGCCTCGTCGGGCCAGGTCTGGTGGATCTCGTCGAAGGTCTTGCCTTCGAACAGGCCGAAGCTGCGCTCGCGCAGCCCCTTGTCGGCCACCACGGGAATGCCGGTCACTTCGGCAATCGACTGCGCCGTCTGGTGCGCCCGGCCCAGGTCGCTGGAATACACCGCGCTGATGGACTCGCCCGCCAGCGCCTCCCCCACCCGCCGGGCCTGCCAACGTCCCGTGTCGTTCAGGCCGATGTCCATCTGCCCCTGGATGCGCGAGTCGACGTTCCAGGAGGTTTCGCCATGGCGCACGGCAATGATGCGGGTGGCTTCCATTCGGGCCATTCTAGGTGGCACGCCTGGGCCTGCCCAGCGGGCAGGCCGTTGCCAAATGTCAGCGGGCGGCGGGAGCGCCGCCCAGGCGGATGTCCACCCGCCGCGGGCCGGCCGGGGGGTGGGGGAAGCCTTGCAGGGCGGCGTCGAACATCGCCGGCAGCACGGCCCGGTCGTCCAGCCAGGGGCCGTCGTTGGCGGCGCGGGTCTCGTAGACCACCCGGTTGCTGGCGATTTCGCGCACGATCACCGTCACTTCCCGCTGGAACCAGGGCGATTCCATCCGCGGGAACGGCCCCCACAGGCCGCCGTGCGGCCCGTGAAAGCCGAACGGGCCAGGCCCCCAGCCATCCCAGGGATCGGCCCAGGGCGAGAGCACCCGCTGCAGGCGCGCCGACACCTGCACCGAATAGCGGGGGGACGCGTCATCACGCCTCAGGCCGGCGCGGTGCAGGGCGGGGTCAGCCAGGGCTTCCAGCTGCGCCTGGCCGGGATGGGCCTGCGAGGGCAGGCGCTCGAAGCGGTAGGTGGGCGGCGCCGCCAGGGACTGGCCGGCGGCCAACCCCGAGAACGACTGCACGCTGTTTTCCAGCAGGTAGGTGCTGGCGCAGCCAGACAACAGGGCGGCGCAGGCCAGCAGGGCGGTACGGCGCAGGATGCGCTCCATGTCGCACTCCGGACGAAAGACGGGTCTACAGCTTGACGACGGCCAGGCCGGGCAGCGTAGGCGCCGGACCGAAGTCCTCGTGGTCGAACGCCTTGTCGCCGTCTTCGCTGGCCACGCCCGTGGCGGCAAGGCCCTTGAAGTCGAACTGCGTTCCGTCGGCCAGGTGCGACGGTACTACATGTTGTAACGCGTTGGCCATGTTCTCCAGCCGGCCCGGGTGCTTCTTCTCCCACTCGCGCAGCATGGCGCCCACCTGCTTGCGCTGCAGGTTCTCCTGGCTGCCGCACAGGGTGCAGGGAATGATGGGGAACTGCCGGTGCTCGGCCCAGCGCACCAGGTCCTTCTCGGCCACGAACGCCAGCGGGCGGATCACGACGTGGCGGCCGTCGTCGCTCACCAGCTTGGGCGGCATGCCCTTCAACTTGCCGCCGAAAAACATGTTGAGGAAGAAAGTCTGCAGCATGTCGTCGCGGTGGTGGCCCAGCGCGATCTTGGTGGCGCCCAGCTCGTCGGCCACGCGGTACAGGATGCCCCGGCGCAGCCGCGAGCACAGGCTGCACAGGGTCTTGCCCTCGGGAATCTTGTCCTTGACGATGGAGTAGGTGTCCTGCTCCTCGATGTGGAAGGGCACGCCCAGCGCCTTCAGGTACTGCGGGAGCACGTGCTCCGGGAAGCCGGGCTGCTTCTGGTCGAGGTTGACGGCGATGAGCTCGAAGTCCACCGGCGCCCGCTGCTTCATCTTGAGCAGGATGTCCAGCAGGCCGTAGCTGTCCTTGCCGCCGGACAGGCAGACCATGACCCGGTCGCCTTCCTCGATCATGTTGTACTGGACGATGGCCTGGCCCACCTGGCGGCACAGGCGCTTTTCCAGCTTGTGGGTTTCGCGCTCGATCCGCTGCTGGCGCTCCAGCGGGACCGGCTCGTTGTCAATCCAGACGGCGCTCATGGCGCCCATTGTCTCACCAGGCCGCGACCAGGGTCCGGCTGCGCACCTGCGCCATGCAGTCCAGCCAGGCGCGATGCGGTGCCGGCGTGGCCGGCTCGGTACCGCAGTGCTGGTCGACCCGCGACATGAACTCCGGGTGCCGGGTCATCACGGTTTCCAGGCCCTGGTCCAGGATCCAGCGGTTGCCGAACTGGAACAGGTCGTGCGGCGGCGTGCGCATCATCTGCTCGATCACCTGCGCCGGCATGCCCCGGCTTTGCAGGTAGCTCTTGACCTCGTCGTTGGCGCGGGCCAGGGCCGCCGCCACCGAATCGTCATCCCGCCCGTCGGCCAGCCCCACCCGGTGCACGCCCAGCGCGGCGGCTTCGCCGGCCACCCGGTAGCTGCCGGCCGCATAGACGATGAAGCAGGCGCTGTAGCACTGGGCCCCGGAGAGCACCACGGTGGTGCCGAAGCCGCGCTCCACGATCTTCGCGATCTTGAGGGCTTCGGACACGCGGCCGCCGCGGGAGTCCAGCAGGAAGGTGCCCGAGCGCACGAAGGCCTGGCGGCCCTGGGGCGTGGCCAGCAGCTGCTCGAGCTTCTGGGCGTCTCCCGCCTCAATGCGGCCCTTGATGCGGATGGCCGAGCCCTGCACCGTCACGTCGGCGGCCAGGGCCGGGAGGGTGGCCGCGGCCAGCAGCCAGCCTGCCAGTGCCGCCTGGCCTGCCCACAGTCTCCCGAAAGCCGATCCGCTCATACGGATGAGCTTGCCGCAACCGGCGGCATTTGTCTGTGCCGTTCGGCGGCTCGCGCCTGTGCGGAAGGTCACAGGCGGCTCCTGCCAATCCCGCGGCCCGGGCCATTGCACAATCGCCAGCTTTTCTGCCCGCCCATCCATGAACGACACGCCGCAGCAAGACCTCGACCCTTCGACCCTGGCCATCCACGTGCGCGGCCTGGCCAAGCACTTCGGTGAGGTGCGGGCGGTCGACGGCATCGACCTCGAGGTGCCGCGCGGCATGATCTTCGCCATCCTGGGCCCCAATGGCGCCGGCAAGACCACCCTGATGCGAATGCTGGCCACCCTGGTCAAGCCCGACACCGGGACGGCCCGCGTCATGGGCCACGACGTGGTTTCGGCGGCGCAGGAGGTCCGCGCGGCCATCGCCATGACCGGCCAGTTCGCCTCGCTCGACGAGGACCTGACCGCCCGCGAAAACCTGGTGCTGCTGGCGCGCCTGTGGGGCTTCCGCGGCCGCGCCGCCCGCGAGCGCGCGGACGAGCTGCTCGCCGCCTTCGAGCTGGCCGACGCTGCCACGCGCCAGGTCAAGGACTACTCGGGCGGCATGCGCCGGCGGCTGGACATCGCGGCCTCGCTGGTGGTCACGCCGGGCGTGCTGTTCCTGGACGAGCCCACCACCGGGCTGGACCCCAAGGCGCGCCAGGGCGTGTGGGCCATGGTTCGCTCGCTGGCCCGGTCGGGCGTGACGGTGTTGCTGACCACCCAGTACATGGACGAGGCGGACCAGCTGGCCGAGCGCATCGCCGTGATCGACCACGGCCGCAAGATCGCCGAAGGCACCAGCACCGAGCTCAAGCGGGCCACCGGCTCCGGCTTCGTGCATGTGACGCTGGCCGACGCCACCCGGCTGGACGAGGCGGCGCAGCTGCTGCAGGCGCGCTGCGGCGCTTCCGTGCAGCGCGGCGTGGAAGGCGCGCGCCTGTCGGTGCCGGCGCGCTCGCCCCAGGAGGCCAGCGATGCGCTGGCCGCGCTGCTGGCCGCCGGCATCGAGCCGGTGGACTTCAGCCTGGGCAGCCCCAGCCTGGACGAGGTGTTTTTCGCATTGACGGGCCGCGCCGGCGAGGCGCCGGCGCAAGGAGAGCAGCCATGAACGACAGTGCCACGCCGCGGCTGCGGCAAGTCGCCGCGCCGGCCCGGCCCTCGGCCGCCTCCAACGCCCTGGTCTTCGGCTGGCGGGCGGTGCTGAAGTTCAAGCACCTGCCCGAGCAGCTGTTCGACCTGGTGATGACGCCCATCATGTTCACGCTGCTGTTCACCTTCGTGTTCGGCGGCGCGCTGGCGGGCTCGCCGCGCGAGTACCTGCAGTACTTCCTGCCGGGCATCCTGGTCCAGACCGTCATCTTCAACTCGGTGTACTCGGGCATGGGACTGGCCACCGACATGGGCAAGGGCCTGTTCGACCGCTTCCGCTCGCTGCCGATCTGGCCGCTGTCGCCTTTCGCGGGGCTGATGGTGGGCGACGTGCTGCGGCACCTGATCGCCGCCAGCATCATCCTGGCGATCGGCCTGGCGCTGGGCTACCGCCCGCCGGCCGGCGTGCCGGGCGTCCTCGCCGGCTTCGCGCTGCTGCTGGCCATCGGCTTCGGCATGGGATGGGTGTTCATCGTGATCGGCCTGTCGGTGCGCACGCCGATGACGGTGATGACGCTGGGCTTCAGCTTCCTGTTTCCGCTGGTGTTCGCGTCCAACATCATGGTGGACCCCGCCACCATGCCCGGCTGGCTGCGCTCGGTGGTGGAAGTGAACCCGGTGTCGCTCATGACCACGGCGGGGCGCGGCCTGATGGCCGGGACCGCCACCCTGGAGCAGGTGCTGCTGGCGCTGGCGGCACCCGCGGCGCTCACGCTGCTGCTGGCGCCCGTGACGCTGGCGCTGTACCGGCGCAAGTGAGGCGGGCGGCTGCCGGCCGCTTCACCACAGCCCGGTTTCCACCCGGATCGCAACCTCGCAGTCGTCGAAGATCTCCAGCTTGGCGATCTTCACGCGCACGCCCAGCACCCCGGGCAGCTGCATCAGCCGGTGGGCCAGCTTGCCGATCAGGCTCTCCAGCAGGTTCACGTGCTCGGCGGTGCACTCCTCGATGATGATCTTGCGCACCTTGCGGTAGTCCAGCACATGGGTGATGTCGTCGTCGCGCGGCAGCAGCGGCTGGGTGCCCAGATTCAGCTCGGCGTCCACCTGGATCGGCTGGGGCCGGGTCTTCTCGTGCTCCAGGATGCCCAGGTTGGCGTCGAAGCGAAGCCCGGTGAGGGTGAGAGTCTGGGTGCCGGCCTTGCTCATCACATCAGCGAGAAATCGCGGTCGAACTTCATCAGGTGCTGGCCGCCGTCCACCAGCAGCGTGGTGCCGGTGATGGAGCGGTTCTCCAGCGCGAACTTCACCGCGGACGCCACGTCCTGCGCGCTGGACGAACGCCCCAGGGGCGAGAGCCTGTGCAGCTGCTCGAACTTCTCCTGGCTCAGCATGTGGCTGGTGAGCGTGAGCCCGGGCGCGACGCCCACCACGCGCACCTGCGGCGCCAGCGCCTGCGCCAGCATCGTGGTGGCGGCTTCCAGCGCCGCCTTGGACAGCGTGTAGCTGAAGAAGTCCGGGTTGGGGTTCCACAGCTTCTGGTCCAGCAGGTTGACCACGGCGCCTTGCGCCGTTTCCGGTGTTTCGCCTTCGGCCCGGCGCTGCTTCACGTGCTCGTGCAGCGCCTGCGCCAGCAGCACCGGCGCGGCCGTGTTGGCGTGCAGGTGCGCCTGCAGCGACGCGTGGCTGAAGCTGGCCGCGCTGTCGTGCTCGAACAGCGAGGCGTTGTTGACCACGGCATCCACCGCGCCGAACCGGTCGATCACCGCCGGCAGCAGGGCGCGGGCCGCCGCTTCGTCGGCCAGGTCCGCCTGGAAAGCATGGAATTGGCCGCCAGCCCGCCCGGTGCGGGCGCAGTCTGCTATGGTTTTGGTAGCGTCCTCGGCCGAGCCGCGGTAGTGCACGGCCACTTGCCAGCCGCCCGCGGCGAGCGCCAGCGCGATCTCGCGGCCCAGCCGCCGGGCGGCGCCGGTGACCAGCACGGTGGGAAGGCGCTCGCTCATGGACGGACAATCCGGGGGTGAGTCAACACGCAACGAGTTTAACGAGCGCGCTGTCGGCGCTGCTGCACAAGTCCATCGAGCGCGCGGGCGGCTGGCTGCCCTTCGACCGCTTCATGGCGCTGGCGCTGTACGCGCCGGGGCTGGGCTACTACGCCAACGACACGCGCAAGTTCGGAGCCATGCCGTCTTCCGGCAGCGACTTCGTCACCGCGCCCGAGATGACGCCGCTGTTCGGCCGCACGCTGGCGCGCCAGGTGGGGCAGGCCCTGGACGTCTCGGCCACGCGCGAGGTCTGGGAATTCGGCGCCGGCTCCGGCGTGCTGGCCGCGCAGCTGCTGCAGGCGCTGGGCGAACGGGTCGAGCGCTACACCATCGTCGATGTCTCCGGGAGCCTGCGCCAGCGGCAGCAGGAGACGCTGGCCGGCTTCGGCGCCCGGGTGCAGTGGGTGGACGCGCTGCCCGAGCGTATCGAAGGCGTGGTGGTCGGCAACGAGGTGCTGGACGCGATGCCGGTCAAGCTGCTGGCCCGCCAGGGCGGCACCTGGCACGAGCGCGGCGTGGTGCTGCAGGGCGGGGCACTCGCCTTCGAGGACCGGCCCACCGATCTGCGGCCGCCGGTCGAGATCGAGGGCGCCCACGACTACCTGACCGAGATCCACCCCCAGGCCGAAGCCTTCATCCGCACGCTGGGCGACCGCCTCGCCAAAGGCGCGGCCTTCTTCATCGACTACGGCTTCCCCGAAGCCGAGTACTACCACCCCCAGCGCCACATGGGCACGGTGATGTGCCATCGCGGCCACCGCGCCGACACCCAGCCGCTGGCTGACCTGGGGCTCAAGGACATCACCGCGCACGTGAACTTCACCGGCATTGCGGTGGCGGCCCAGGAGGCCGGGCTGGGCGTGCTGGGCTACACCACCCAGGGCCGGTTCCTGCTCAATTGCGGCTTGCTCCAGCTCGCGGCCGAAGCCAGCCTGGCCCAGCGCTCGGCGGTCCAGAAGCTGGTGCACGAACATGAGATGGGCGAGCTGTTCAAGGTGATCGGCCTGTCGCGGGGTGGCTTCTGGGAGGCCTCGGGGTTTTCCCAGGGCGACCGGACTGAGCGGCTGTAAAGAGTCCTTAGGTACTCAAAAAGGATGGGCTTCGGCACCACGGATGGGTAGTTTGGACAAAACATGGCCGAAGTTCAGTCTTGTCTGGCTGAAGTCGGCTGCCTAGCATCGGTCTCACCGGCCACCTCAGGCCGGACAGGAGACAAAGCCCGTGGCCCGTTGGGACCAGCTGTCCACCGCCGAAATGGAAGTGCTGCAGACCGTGTTCTGGTCCGCGGCGTCCTCGCGCCATGGGCTGGCCCACCGCCTCTCGTTCTCCAAGAGCAAGGCCAACGGTCTGATCGCCGGACTGATCGAGCAGGGGCTGGTCGAAGAAGCCGGCCTGCAGGTCTCCTCCGGCGGCCGCCGGCCCGAGGCCTTGCAGCTCGCAGGCAGCCTGGGCGTGGTGCTCGGCGCCGACCTGGGCGCCACCAGCCTCGACGTGGCCGTGATGCGTCCCGACCTCTCGGTGATCGCCCGCCATGCCGAAGAGGCCGACGTGCGCGCTGGCCCCGGCGTCGTGCTGGCCCGCGTGCGGGAGGTGATGCGCAAGCTGCTGGCCGAGCACGGCATCTCCCACCGCCAGGTCATCGCCATCGGCCTGGGTGTGCCCGGCCCCGTGGACTTCGGAACGGGCCAGCTGGTCAACCCGCCGCTGATGCCGGAGTGGGACAGCTTCTCCATCCGCGACTACCTGCGCGAGGCTTTCGACGCTCCGGTGTTCGTTGACAACGACGTGAACATCATGGCGCTGGGCGAGCTGTGGCGGCTGCAGCGCAGCCTGCAGAACTTCCTGGTGATCAAGGTCGGCACCGGCATCGGCTGCGGCATCGTCTGCCACGGCGAGGTGTACCGCGGCGCCAACGGCTCGGCCGGCGACGTGGGCCATATCTGCGTGGACCAGGCCGGCCCGCGCTGCCACTGCGGCAACCTGGGCTGCGTCGAGGCCATGGCGGCGGCGCCGGCCATCGCGCGCATGGGCGAGGAGGCGGCCGCCAAGGGCGAGAGCGCCGGCCTGGCCGAAGTGCTGCGGCAGAACGGCCGCCTCTCCGCCATCGACGTGGGCCAGGCTAGCCGCAACGGCGATGCCGCGGCCAACGCCATCATCCAGCGCGCCGGCAGCCTGATCGGGCAGATGCTGGCCTCGGTGGTCAACTTCTTCAACCCGTCGCATGTGTTCATCGGCGGCGGCGTCACGCAGATCGGGCCGCTGTTCCTGGCCTCGGTGCGCCAGAGCGTGTACCACCGCTCGCTGGCGCTCTCCACCCGGCACCTGGAGATCCAGTACACGCCGCTGGGCGGCCAGGCCGGCGTCACCGGCACCGGCGTGCTGGCCATGCAGGAAGCGCTGCGGCTGAACGGTGGCGCGTCATGAGCCTGCGCGTCGGGTTCCACGAAGTGACCAAGTCCTTCGGCCCCGTGCAGGTGCTGCACGGCGTGGGCTTCGCACTCACCCCGGGCGCGATCACCGGCCTGCTGGGCGAGAACGGCGCCGGCAAGTCCACGCTGATGAAGATCCTGGCAGGCTACGAGCAGCCCACCGGCGGTGAACTCCGCGTCGATGGCCAGCCAGTGCGCTTCGCCGGCTCGCGCGAAGCCGAGGCCGCAGGCATCGTGCTGATCCACCAGGAGTTCAATCTGGCGGAAGACCTCACCGTGGCGCAGAACGTCTTCCTCGGCCACGAGAAGAAGCGCGGCTGGCTGCTGGACGATGCCGCCATGCGGCAGGAGACCCTGCGCGTGCTGCGCGAAGTAGGCCTGCAAGTCTCGCCCGACACGCGGGTGAAGGACCTGATCGTGGCCGAGAAGCAGCTGGTGGAGATCGCGCGCGCCCTCTCGCGCCAGGCGCGGCTGCTGGTGATGGACGAGCCGACCGCCACGCTCACGCCCGGCGAGACCGAGCGCCTGTTCGCGCTCATGGCGCAGCTCAAGGCGGCCGGCACCACCATCGTCTACATCTCGCACAAGCTGGACGAGGTGGAACGCATCACCGACGAGGTGGTGGTCATGCGCGACGGCCGCTTCGTGACGCAACGCGCGACGAAAGGGCTCAGCCGCCACGACATGGCCAACCTGATGGTGGGCCGCGAGATCTCCGACCTGTTCCCGCCCAAGGAGCCGCCGCCCGCCGAGGGTCCGCCGCTGCTGCGCGTGGTGGGCGCCCAGGTGCCGGGCTGGGCTCGCGATGCCAGCTTCGAGGTGCGCGCCGGCGAGATCCTGGGCTTCGCCGGCCTGGTGGGGGCGGGCCGCACCGAGCTGTTCGAAGGCCTGCTGGGCCTGCGGCCCTGCGAGGTGCAGGCCATGGAGATCGCCGGCCAGGCGCGCCAGCCGCGCAGCCCGCGCGAAGCGGCCAACGAAGGCATGACCTACCTGAGCGAAGACCGCAAGGGCAAGGGCCTGCACGTGCATTTCGGCCTGATGGAAAACCTGACGCTGATGGACCTGGGCCGCTACGCCCGGCCCTGGCTCCAGCCCGCCGCCGAGCGCGAGGCACTGCAGCAGGCAGTGGGCGAGTACGGCATCCGCACCGGCGACCTCGGCAGCAAGGCCTCGTCGCTCTCGGGCGGCAACCAGCAGAAGCTGGCGCTGGCCAAGGTGCTGCAGCCCGGCCCGCGGGTGGTGGTGCTGGACGAGCCCACCCGCGGCGTCGACGTGGGCGCCAAGCGCGACATCTATTTCCTGGTGCAGCGCCTGGCGCGCGAGGGGCGGGCGGTGATCGTGATCTCGTCCGAGCTGCCGGAACTGATAGGCCTGTGCCACCGCGTCGCGGTGATGCGCGCCGGCCGCATCCAGGCCGTGCTGGGCCAGGACCAACTGACCGAAGAGGAGCTGATCGGCCATGCCACCGGAACGCGCTGAGACGCCCGCCCGCAACGCCCCGACCACGGGCGCTGGCGCCTGGTGGGGCCGCCTGCACGGCGCCGGGCCGGTGATCGGCCTCGTGCTGCTGTGCATTGCCGGCACCGCCCTGAACAGCGACTTCGCCACGCTGGACAACGCGCTGAACGTGCTCACCCGCACCGCTTTCATCGGCATCATCGCCGTGGGCATGTGCTTCGTGATCATCTCGGGCGGCATCGACCTGTCGGTGGGCTCGATGGCGGCGCTGATCGCCGGCTGCATGATCCTGCTGATGAACTCGCTGGCGGCCTCGATCAGCTCGCCGGTGATGGTGGTGGCCTGCGGCATGGTGCTGGCGCTGGTGCTGGGTGCCGCCTTCGGACTGGCCCACGGCCTGCTGATCACCAAGGGCCGCATCGAACCCTTCATCGTGACGCTGGGCACGCTGGGCATCTTCCGCGCCTACCTGACCTACTTCGCCAACGGCGGCGCGATCACGCTGGACAACGCGCTGGCCGATGCCTACGCGCCGGTCTACTACGCCAGCCTGCTGGGCGTGCCTTTCCCGGTCTGGGTGTTCCTGGCGGTGGCCATCGCCGGCGGATTCATCCTCAACCGCACGGCGTACGGCCGCTACGTGCAGGCCATTGGCTCCAACGAGCAGGTGGCGCGCTACGCCGCCGTCGACGTCGACAAGGTCAAGATCCTCACCTACGTGCTGCTCGGTGCGTGCGTGGGCATCGCCACGCTGCTGTACGTGCCGCGCCTGGGTTCGGCCTCGCCGACCACCGGCCTGCTGTGGGAGCTGGAAGCGATCGCGGCCGTGATCGTCGGCGGCACCGCGCTCAAGGGCGGCGCCGGCAGCATCGGCGGCACGGTGATCGGCGCCATCCTGCTCTCGGTCATCAGCAACATCCTCAACCTCACCAGCATCATCAGCGTGTACCTCAACGCGGCGGTGCAGGGTTTCGTCATCATCGTCGTGGCTTTCCTGCAGCGGGGCCGGCGATGAAGCAGTCCACTTTTCCCCGCTGAGTTCTTTCACCCACAGGAGACATCCATGAAGCACCTCACCCGCCGCGTGGCCCTCGCGGCCGCCACCCTGACCCTGGCCGCCGCCGCGGTTCCCGCCCTGGCGCAAGCCAAGAAGGAAGTGCTGGGCGTGTCCATGCCCGCCGCCACCCACAGCTTCATGGCCGGCGCCGTGTACTGGGCCAACGAAGCCAAGAAGGACCTGGAGAAGGCCAACCCCAACATCCAGGTGATCGTGAAGACCGCCGCCAACGCCTCCGAGCAGGCCAACCAGCTGCAGGACCTGGTCACCGCCAACAAGATCACCTCGCTGGTCGTGTTCCCGTTCGAGTCGGCCGCGCTCACCAAGCCGGTGGCCCAGGTGAAGGCGAAGGGCATCTACGTGACCGTGGTCGACCGCGGCCTGACCGACACCAGCGCCCAGGACGCCTATGTCTCCGGCGACAACACCGCCTTCGGCAAGATCCCGGCCGAGTACATGGCCAAGGCCCTGAACGGCAAGGGCAACATCGTGGCGCTGCGCGGCATCCCGACCACCATCGACAACGAGCGCATGGAAGCCTTCCAGAGCGTGATGAAGAACTACCCCAACATCAAGCTGCTGGACGCCAAGCACGGCAACTGGAACCGTGACGACGCCTTCAAGGTGATGCAGGACTTCCTGACCCGCTTCAAGGAGATCGACGCTGTCTGGGCCGCCGACGACGACATGGCCGTGGGCGTGCTGCGCGCAATCCAGCAGGCCAACCGCAAGGACATCAAGCTGGTGTTTGGCGGCGCCGGCGCCAAGGGCGCGATCAAGACGCTGATGGACGGCAGCGACCCGCTGATCCAGGCCAACGTGTCCTACTCGCCCAAGTTCATGTACGAGGCGATCAAGATGACCGGCGAGGCGCGCCTGAAGGGCCAGAAGCTGCCCGAGAAGAACATCGTTCCCTCGGTGCTGATCACCAAGCAGAACGCCAAGGACTTCTACTTCCCGAACTCGCCCTTCTAAAGAGGACGCGACATGGCACGCCCCGTGACCCTTTTCACCGGCCAGTGGGCGGACCTGCCCCTGGCCGAGCTGGCGCCGCTGGCGAAACGCATGGGCTATGACGGCCTGGAGCTGGCCTGCTGGGGCGACCACTTCAACGTGCAGGAGGCCCTGGCTTCCCCACGCTACGTGCAGGACAAGTGGGCGCTGCTCAAGGAGCACGGGCTCACCAGCCTGGCGATCGGCAACCACCTGGTCGGCCAGTGCGTGTGCGATCTGATCGACGAGCGCCACCAGTCCATCCTGCCGCCCCACGTCTGGGGCGACGGCGATCCTGAAGGCGTGCGCCAGCGCGCTGCCCGCGAGCTGGCCGACACGGCGAAGGCGGCCCGGCTGTTCGGCGTGAAGACCGTCACGGGCTTCACCGGCTCGTCGATCTGGCACGCCACCTACGCCTTTTCGCCGACCTCGCAGGCGTACTGGGACAAGGGCTTTGCCGACTTCGGCCGGCGCTTCAAGCCCATCCTGGACACCTTCGAGCAGGCCGACGTGAACTTCGCGCTGGAGGTGCACCCGACCGAGATCGCCTTCGACATCGCGTCGACACAGCGTGCGATCCAGGCTGTGGATGGCCACAGGCGCTTCGGCTTCAACTTCGACCCCAGCCACCTGGCTTACCAGGGCGTGGACTACGTCAAGTTCATCCGCACCTTTCCGGACCGCATCTACAACGCCCACATGAAGGACGTGTGGTGGGGCAAGGGCGACGGCACCGTGGGCACCTTCGGCGGCCACACCAGCTTTGGCGATCCGCGCCGCACCTGGGACTTCCGCAGCGTGGGCCGCGGCATGGTCGATTTCGAATCCATCATCGTGGCGCTGAACGACATCGGCTATGCCGGACCGCTCTCGGTGGAGTGGGAAGACAGCCGCTTTGTCCACGATACTGCCACCACCGAGAGCGCCGCATTCTGCAAGCGGCTGGACTTTCCGCCGGCCGCCGGCGCCTTCGACGCGGTGTTCGCGCGGGAGAATCAGTGACCGCTGCACGCAAACTGCGCTACGCCATGGTGGGCGGCGGCCAGGGGGCCTTCATCGGCGCCGTGCACCGCAAGGCCATGGCCCTGGACGGCCAGTACGAGCTGGTCGCCGGCGCGCTTTCGTCCACGCCCGAAAAGGCCCGCGCCTCAGGCCGCGAGCTCGGCCTGGCCGACGACCGCAACCACGGCAACTGGCGCGAGCTGTTGGCCGACGAGCTGCGCCGCCCCCCGCAGGAGCGCGTCGACCTGGTGTGCATCGTCACGCCCAACCACCTGCACCACCCGGTCGCGCTGGCCTTCGTGGAAGCCGGCTTCCACGTGGTGTGCGACAAGCCCCTGGTGCACACCAGCGCCCAGGCACAGGAGCTGGTCGAGGCGGTGAAGCGCCGCAGCACCGTCTTCGGTGTCACCTACAACTACACCGGCTATCCGATGGTGCGCCAGGCGCGTGAGATGGTGCGTGCCGGCGAGCTGGGCACGCTCCGCAAGGTGGTCGTCGAGTACCACCAGGGCTGGCTGGGCACGGCAGAGGAAACCCATGGCAACAAGCAGGCCGTGTGGCGCGCCGACCCCGCGCAAGGCGGGCTGGGGGGATCCATCGGCGACATCGGTTCGCATGCCGAGAACCTGGTGGCCACCATCACCGGCCTGGAGGTCGAGAGCGTGTGCGCCGACCTCGCCACGCTGGTGCCCGGCCGCGTGCTGGACGATGACGCGGCGGTGCTGATGCGCTTTGCCGGCGGAGCCCGGGGCACGCTCACCGCCTGCCAGGTCATGACCGGCGTGGAGAACGGCTTCCGGCTGCGCGTTTCGGGCACCAAAGGCACGGTCGAGTGGCGCCAGGAAGAGCCCAATGCGCTGCTGCACAGCCCGCTGGACGGGCCGCCCCGCCTGCTGACGCGCGGCGCGCCCTGGCTGCACGAGGCGGCCAGGCGGGCCGGGCGGCTGCCGCCGGGCCATCCCGAAGGCTTCATCGAGGCCTTCGCCAATGTCTACCTCGGCGTCGCCGCGGCGATCCGTGCCCACGCGCGTGGGGAACCACCTGATCCGCTGGAAGCCGACTATCCGGGCATCGAGGCCGGCGCGCGCGGCGTGCGCTTCATCGAAGCCGTGGTGGCCTCGTCCTCGGACGAGCGCAAGTGGACACCTTTGCGCTGAACCGGTGGGGGCTGCCAGCCCCTAAACTGGCAGCATGATCCGCTGGTTCATCGTCATCTTCCTGGCCCTGATGCTCATCAGCTGGTTCACGCCGTTGCTGCAGAAGCTGGGTTTCGGCAAGCTGCCGGGGGACTTCCGCTTCAAGCTGTTCGGCCGCGAGTGGTTCATCCCGTTCACCACCACCATCCTGCTGAGCCTGGTGGCCGCGGGCCTCGCCAAACTCATCTGAATGAAAGCCTGCATCGACATCGGCGGCACCAAGGTCGCGGTCAGCCTCAACAACGGCGGCATGGCGCTGCTGGCGCGGCGCAGCGAGCCCACAGCCAAGACCGGCGGCCACGACGCGCTCGCCCTGCAGCTGCTGCGCATGGTCGATCAAGCCTGCATTGAGGCCGGCGTCGATCCGCGTTCCGTGCAGGCCGCGGGCGTGTCGTCCTGCGGCCCCTTCGTCATGAACGCGGGCCGGGTGGAGCTGGCCGCGCCCAACATCTGCGGCGGCATCGCCGGCCCCGAACGGGGGCTGCCCAACGACTGGAAGACCGCGCTGCTGGAAGCGCCGCTGGCGCAGCGCTTCCGGACCTTGCGGGTCGAGAACGACTGCGTGGCCGCCCTGGAAGCCGAGCGCCGCTGGGGCGCGCTGCAGGGGGTGGACCACTGCGGCTACGTGACCTGGAGCACCGGCATCGGCATGGGGTTCTGCGTCGACGGCCACGTGCTGCGCGGCAAGAACGGCAACGCCGGCCACGGCGGCCACATGTTCGTCTCGGACAACGACGACGCCCTGTGCGGCTGCGGCAACCTCGGCGACGTCGAGGCGCTGGTGGCCGGCAATGCGGTGGCGCGCCGCTTCGGCGCCGACGCGGCCACGCTGCTGCAGCGCGCCCAGGCCGGCGACGCGGCCTGCGTGGCCCAGGTCGACGAGCTCTGCCGGGTGCTGGGCCGCGCGCTCTACAACGCGACGGTGCTGATGGACCTGCAGCGCATCAGCCTGGGCGGCAGCGTGTTCTGGCACAACCGCGACTACCTGCTGCCGCGGCTGCAAGCCCAGCTCAAGGGCAAGCTGGCGGCGCTCACCGACGGCTGCGAGCTCGTCGGTGCGGGCCTGAAGGACAAGGTCGGCGACTACGCCGCCCTGGCCCTGGTGGCCTGAGGCTGTCGAAAACGGCAGCCGCCGTTCGTCGTAGGGGACGGGCCGCAATCCCGCAGCCCGCTCATCCAAGGAGAAAGCCCATGAACTACGTCGATGGTTTCGTGGTGGCCGTGACGACGGCCGACCGCGAGAAGTACACCCGCTATGCCCAGGAAGCTGCTGCCGTGTTCAAGGAGAACGGTGCGCTACAGGTGGTGGAGTGCTGGGGCGACGACGTGCCCGAAGGCAAGCTCACCTCCTTCCCGCTGGCCGTGCAGCGCAAACCCGGCGAGACCGTGGTGTTCTCGTGGATCGCCTGGCCTTCGAAGCAGGTGCGCGACCAGGGCATGAAGAAGGCCATGGACGACCCGCGCTTCGACCCCGAGCGCAACCCCATGCCGTTCGACGGCAAGCGGCTGATCTACGGCGGCTTCCAGATGATCGTGAACGCCTGACGAACAACTTTACCGGCGGGTTACCGGCACGACACGCGCGTTCAGGGCGCGTTCATCCGGCGCCCCGCACCATGCAAGCACCTTCAACCAGGAGCTTGTATGAACCGCCTCTCCTTCCTCTCCGCCAAATCCATCGCCGCTGCCGCCCTCGCGCTGGGCGCAGTCGGCGCCGCCTCGGTGGCGCAGGCCGCCGATGGTTTGCACGTGCGCATCGCGATCGGGCAGCCTGCGGTGGTGCATCCGGTACAGCACCCGGTGCAGCACCCGGTCTACGGCGGCCGCTTCGACCACCGCGACGCCCGAGGCCACCGCGGCTACGAGCAGCGCGCCTTCCGTGATGCCGACCGTGACGGCGTGCCCAACCTGTACGACCGCGATTCGCGCTTCTACGACCACCGCGCCGCCCGCCGCCACGCCCAGTGGGGCGACTATGACCGGGACGGCGTGGTGAACCAGTACGACCGCGCGCCGCACAACCCGCGCTGGCGTTGAGGGCGGGGCGGGCGTTGTAAGGAATCCGGGCACCGCCCCGACTGTCCCGGATGAGTACGACGCTTGACCTGATCTTCGAGCCGCACGCGCTGCAGGCGGAAGTGGTGTTCGTGGGCAACCGCTGCGCCCGCGACAACCTGCTTCGCAACTACCGCACCGGCTCCATCCATTTCGTGCGCAGCGGCCGGGCCGAGGTGCTGCTGGAACACGGCGCCACCATCCACGTCACCGAGCCTTCGCTGGTGTTCTTCCCCCAGGGCTGTCCGCACTGGGTGAGGGCCGTGGACGAGGACGGCTTCGAGCTGGTGTGCGCCTTCACCAGCCATGGCCAGGGTTTCAGCCGCATGGCGACGCTGGCGCTGCCCGAGGTCATCGTGATGCCGCTGACGCGCCTGGCACGCATCTCGCACCTGGTCGAGGCGTTCTTCGCCGAAGCCTCGTCCACCGCGCCCGGCAGCAAGCAGCTGGCCGACCGCATGTGCGAGGTGATCCTGGGCTACGTTGCCCGGCACGCACTGGAAGCCGGCCAGTGCCGGGGCGGCGCGCTGGCCGCCGCAGCCGACCCGGGCATTGCCGCCGCCCTGGAAACGATCCACACGCAGTACCACTGCGCCCTGGACCTGGAGCGGCTGGCCGGCGCGGCCGGCATGTCCCGCACGCGCTTCGTGCGGCGCTTCCGCGAGCTGGTGGGCACCAGCCCGCACGACTACCTGGTGAGCTACCGGATCGGTGTCGCGCAGCAGCTGCTGGCGCGCAGGATACCGGTCAAGGCGGTGGCCGGACGCGTCGGCTTCGCCACCGCGTCGGCGTTCGTGCGGCGCTTCAAGGAAGTGGTGGGCGTTCCGCCCGCGGCCTGGGCGGCCAGATAGGCAACGGAACGGCTCTTTCGGGCAACTTCGCGCCGGCGTTGCCCGGCACAGTGGCCAGGCCCGCAGCAAGCGGGTCTATCCACTCTTCCAAAGGAGCTATCCCCCATGAGACTGAAGCACATTGCCGCCGGCCTCGCGCTGGCCGCCGGACTGACAGGCACTGCCTTCGCGCAGGGCCCCACCAATGCCGAGTACTACCCCCTGGCCGAGATCATGTCGATGAAGATGATCGACAAGAACAAGGACGGCATGGTCTCGCGCCAGGAGTTCCTGGACATGATGGCCATGAGCTGGGACATGAACGCCCGCAAGATGGGCATCAAGGGCGAGCGCATGACGCCCGACCAGTTCAAGGAAATCCTGATGTACCTGAAGGCGGGTGGCTGATCCTGCCTTGCGCCCATCGTGGCGACCCGTGCTGCACCGGACGACCCGCCCCTGCGGGCGGTGGCGGCGCTGGACGATTTCGTCGTCGAGATCGTGAGCCAGGCCCGCGCGAGCAAGGTGCGCGTGCCGCAGCAGCTGTTCGACTGGGCGGCGGGCGAGGGCTCCTGGGTGGTCGAGCGGATGGTGCTGCGCCGCCTGCGCGGCAGCGGCCCGCCCGGCCCCGGTCTGGACACCGCGCTGCGCTGCGCCGTGCGCTACTGGGTGGCGCCCTACCTGGTGGTGCGCTTCGAGGCGCTGCGGCCGCTCTTTCCCGAACTCGAGGTGCGCCAGGACGGCACCGAGGTCAGCGTGCTGGTGCGCCATGGCCGCTGGCGCTGCGGCCTCGAGGTGGAGTGCGCCTGGAGGCTGTGCGAGGGGTGAGCGGCTCCGCGCCGCTCACACGCGCAGCAGGCCGCGGAATCCCCGCGCGGCGTAGTACGACGGGGCCCCGTTGTGGTACGTGAACACCTGGCCGTAGCGGCGGTCGCAGAACAACGCGCCGCCCAATGACCGGATGGCAGGCGGCGTCCGGATCCAGCTGGAGGTCTTGAGGTCGAACTCGCCCAGGGTTTGCAGGTGGCGGTACTGGCCTTCGTCGAGCAGGTCGATGCCCATGTCCGCCGCCATCTCCAGCACGGAACCCACCGGCTTGTTCTCCTTGCGCGAGTCCAGCGCGGCGCGGTCGTAGCAGAGGCTGCGGCGGCCCGCGGGGGTCTCGGCTGCGCAGTCGCAGAA
The DNA here is from genome assembly GCA_964652405.1 of uncultured Ramlibacter sp. Classification (GTDB taxonomy): domain Bacteria; phylum Pseudomonadota; class Gammaproteobacteria; order Burkholderiales; family Burkholderiaceae_C; genus Ramlibacter. The sequence goes on along the minus strand of CAZZAW010000016.1, from coordinate 757 downwards.
GATGAAGGCGCCGGACTTCGCGTCACGGCCGATCACGTCGGGCTCTCCGCCGGTGGACTCCATGGTGGCCAGCGAGGTCAGGGCGGAGGCATTGTCTTGCAGGCCCTTCAGCACGTCAGGCCAGGCGATGTCCTTGTGGCGCCGCGCGTTCTTCCCGAAGCGGGCTTCCAACAGCTGCAGCAGCTGATCACGTTGGACCTTCATGACTGGAGCTCGCCTCGCAGGTACTTGACGACGATGGTGTCATCACCTGGATGGTTCTCCGGCGTGACGGGCGTCAATTGGGCCAGCACGCAGAGCCAGCCCTTGTCGGTGCGCACATAGGTATCGGTGTAGCAGGTCATCCCCACGGTCTCGCCGCCCCCGCCCACGCGGACCCAGCGATTGGTGGCTCCAACCAGCGCCGTGTCGCCGACCAAGGTGATGCGCTGGTCCCGCATGTCCCAGTAGGTGATGACGGCCGGATCGAAACCGGTCGCCCAAGCCTTCAGGTAGGTCGCGCGGTCGATGTGCACGCCACCGGGGTACAGCGCCCGGAACGAGGGATGGAGGATCGCGTCGTGCGAGGCGACGTCGTTGGTCACGAAGTTGTGGATGAAGCGCTTGTTCAGGCGCTGCAGCGCCTCGAGGTCCGAGTCAGGGGTGTTCATGGTCCAGTCTGGGCAGTTCGACTACAGCTTGGCGTCCGGGAGGGCCTGGGCGACCGCCGCCACCCTGGCCTTGTGGATGATTTCCCCGACCTTCGGGCCCGCAGCGC
>CAZZAW010000015.1:0-20966 GCA_964652405.1 uncultured Ramlibacter sp. | reverse complement strand
AGGAGATCCGCAAGTTCGCGCCCAGCCAGCTGGAGATCTCCGACCGCGACGGCGACGGCCATGAGGAGGTGATCATCAAGCACCTCTACATCGAGCGGCGGATGATCCCGCTGAACATCTACCTGCAGGAGGCTTTCGACGCCGGGGCCTCCGAGCAGATCGAGCGGGCGGTGGTCGAGTATGGCAACGCGATCAAGGACCTGGTGGCCGCCAACATCTTCCCCGGCGACATGCTGTGGAAGAACTTCGGCGTCACCCGCAACGGCAAGGTGGTGTTCTACGACTACGACGAGATCGAGTACATCACCGACTGCAACTTCCGCAAGGTGCCGGCCGCGCGCAACGAGGAAGACGAGCTCTCGGGCGAGACCTGGTACTCGGTCGGGCCCAAGGACGTGTTCCCCGAGACCTTCGGCCCGTTCCTGCTGGGCAATCCGGCGGTGCGCGACGTGTTCATGAGGCATCACGCCGACCTGCTGGACCCGGCGTTCTGGCAGTCGCACAAGGAGCGCATCGCCGCCGGCCACGTGCACGACGTGTTCCCGTACGAGCGGGAAAAGCGCTTTGCCCGCAGGCAAGGCAGGGTGGGCGCATGAGGGGTCAGCCGTGACCGCGGGAGAGGCATGGGAGATGGCCAGCTACGTGGTCACCGTGCTGGGCCTGCCGCTGGCCATCGGGATCTTCCTGTGGGAGCAGCGCAAGGAGCGCGAGAACGAGGAGGAAGAGCAGTACCAGCTGCTCTCCGACGCGTACATCGACTTCCTGAAGATCGTGCTTGCCAATCCCGACCTGCAGCTGCGCGCCAACGAACCGCTGGCCAATCCCACGGCCGAGCAGCGCGAGCGCATGCTCGTGATCTTCGATATGCTGATGTCGCTGTTCGAGCGGGCCTACCTGGTGGCTTACAAGCCCGACATGAGCGAGGTCGACCGGCGGCGCTGGAACAGCTGGGACGACTACATGCGCGAATGGTGCCGCCGCGAGGACTTCCGCAATACCCTCCCCCTGCTGCTGCGCGGGGAGGATCCCGAATTCCAGGAATACCTGCGCCGCATTGCCGAAGAGGAGCGCGGCGCCCTGATCGTCAACCCTTGATTGCCACAGGAGTGAAACATGGCTGAATCCGTTGTCATCGTCAGTGCCGCCCGTACCCCCATGGGGGGCTTCCAGGGCGACTTCGCCTCGCTTGCCGCCCATGACCTGGGTGGCGCCGCCATCAGGGCGGCCGTGGAGCGCGCCGGCATACCTGCCGATGCGGTCGGTGAAGTGCTGTTCGGCAACTGCCTGATGGCCGGCCAGGGCCAGGCGCCCGCGCGCCAGGCCGCGTTCAAGGGCGGCCTGCCCAAGAGCGCGGGCGCCGTGACGCTGTCCAAGATGTGCGGCTCCGGCATGAAGGCTGCCATGTTCGCGCATGACATGCTGCTGGCCGGTACCCACGAAGTGATGATCGCGGGCGGCATGGAGAGCATGACCAACGCGCCCCACCTGCTGCTCAAGGGCCGTTCGGGCATCCGCATCGGCCACGACCGCATCTACGACCACATGATGCTGGACGGCCTGGAGGACGCCTACGAGCCTGGCCGCGCCATGGGCACCTTCGGCGAGGACTGCGCCGCCAAGTACAAGTTCAGCCGCGAGGCGCAGGACGCCTTCGCCATGGCCTCGGTCACGCGCGCCAAGCAGGCCACCGAGTCCGGAGCCTTCGCCACCGAGATCACGTCCGTGACGGTGAAGACGCGCGCCGGCGAGGCCGTGATCGCCATCGACGAGGGCCCGGGCAAGGTCAAGCTCGACAAGATCCCCACCCTCAAGCCCGCATTCAAGAAGGACGGCACCATCACCGCCGCCTCCAGCTCCAGCATCAACGACGGCGCCGCCGCCCTGGTCATGATGACGGAGAGCACCGCCAGACGCCTGGGCTGCCAGCCGCTGGCCCGCATCGTCGGCCATGCCATGCATGCGCAGGAGCCGAACTGGTTCACCACCGCGCCGGTGGGTGCGACGCAGAAGCTGCTGGCCAAGACCGGCTGGAAGGTGGCCGACGTGGACCTGTGGGAAGTGAACGAGGCTTTTGCCGTGGTGCCCATGGCGCTGATGGAGGAGCTCAAGGTCTCCCACGACATCGTCAACGTGAACGGCGGCGCCTGCGCCCTGGGCCATCCCATCGGCGCCTCCGGCGCCCGCATCATGGTCACCCTGATCCACGCGCTCAAGGCCCGCGGCGGCAAGCGCGGCATCGCCACGCTGTGCATCGGCGGCGGCGAGGGCACGGCGGTCGCGCTGGAACTGGTCTGAGCAGCGTCCTCGTCATCGGCGCATCGCGCGGCATCGGCCTGGAATTCGTCCGCCAGTACCGCGAACAATGGGACCGCGTGATCGCCACGGCCCGCGACGCGGCGGGCCTCGCGCGCATCGAGGCGCTGGGGGCCACCGCGCTCAAGCTGGACGTGTCCGACCCTGCCAGCGTCAGCGGCCTGGCCTGGCAGCTCGAAGGCGAGAAGATCGACATCGCGCTGTACGTGGCTGGCGTGTACAGCACGGCGGGCGCCAAGGAGCCGCCGACCCAGGAGCACTTCGACGCCCTGATGCACACCAACGTGCTGGGCGCGATGCAGGCGATCCCGCAGGTGGCGCCGCTGGTGGAGGCCGCCGGCGGCAGGTTCGCCTTCATCACCAGCGAGATGGGCTACATCGCCGGGACAGATTCCAGCTTCGGCTGGACCTACAAGGTCAGCAAGGCGGCGCTGAACATGGCCGTGGCCGCGGCACAGCCCGACTACCCGGGGGCGGTGCTGGTGGCCATCAGCCCCGGCTGGGTGCGCACCGACATGGGCGGTGCCGGCGCGCCGCTGTCGGTGGAGCAGAGCGTGGCGGCCATGCGCAAGACCATCGCCGGCCTGGGAAGCCGCCACAAGGGCGGTTTCCTCAACTACGACGGCCGCCGCTTCAAGGGCTGGTGACATGCTTTTGACTCCCGACCAGGAAATGATCCGAGATGCGGTGCGCGCTTTCGCCCGCGAGCAGCTGTGGCCGCACGCGCCGCGCTGGGACAAGGAGCACACCTTCCCCGTCGAGGCTCACAAGGGCCTGGCCGCGCTGGGTGCCTACGGCATCTGCGTGCCGGAGGAACTCGGTGGCGCCGGGCTGGACTACGTGAGCCTGGCCCTGGTGCTGGAGGAGATCGCGGCCGGCGACGGCGGCACCAGCACGGCCATCAGCGTGACCAACTGCCCGGTCAACGCCATCCTGATGCGCTACGGCAGCCAGGCGCAGAAGCAGCGCTGGCTCACGCCCCTGGCGCGCGGCGAGCTCCTGGGCGCTTTCTGCCTGACCGAGCCGCACGTGGGCAGCGATGCCTCGGCGCTGCGCACCACGGCGACCCGGGACGGCGACGGCTACGTGATCAATGGCGTCAAGCAGTTCATCACCAGCGGCAAGAACGGGCAGCTGGCCATCGCCATCGCCGTCACGGACAAGGGTGCCGGCAAGAAGGGCATGAGCGCGTTCCTGGTGCCCACCGACACGCCCGGCTACGTGGTCGCACGGCTGGAGGACAAGGTCGGTCAGCACTCCAGCGACACGGCGCAGATCAACTTCGACAACTGCCGCATCCCTGCCGACCACCTGATCGGCGAGGAGGGGGAGGGCTACCGCATCGCCCTGTCCGCGCTGGAAGGCGGGCGCATCGGCATCGCCGCGCAAAGCCTGGGCATGGCGCGCAGCGCCTTCGAGGTGGCGCTCGAGTACGCCAAGGAGCGCCAGAGCTTCGGCACGGCCATCGTCAACCACCAGGCGGTGGGCCACCGGCTTGCCGAGTGCGCCACCCAGCTCGAAGCGGCCCGCCAGCTCATCTGGCACGCCGCGGCCCTGCGCGATGCGGGCCTGCCCTGCCTGAAGGAGGCTGCCATGGCCAAGCTGTTCGCCAGCGAAATGGCCGAGCGGGTCTGCAGCGTGGCCATCCAGACCCTGGGCGGGTACGGCTACGTCAGCGACTTCCCCGTGGAGCGGATCTGGCGCGACGTGCGCGTGTGCCAGATCTACGAGGGCACGTCCGACGTGCAGAAGATCATCATCCAGCGCGCGCTGTGAACGGCTAGCCCGAGGACGCCGAAGCCCTGATGCGGTCCCGCTACGCCGCCTTCGAGGCCGGCGACGAGGCCTGGCTGCTGGCCAGCTGGCACCCGTCCACGCGGCCGCCCGGCGTGGCGTTCGAACGCGGCGCCCGCTGGCTGGGGCTGGAAGTGCGCCAGCACCGGCAGATCGACGCCGACCATGCCGAAGTGGAATTCGTCGCGCGCGGCCGCTTGGCCGGCGGCAAGGCCTTTCGGCTGCACGAGCGCAGCCGCTTCGTGCGCGAGGATGGCCGCTGGTACTACGTCGATGGAGACGTTCTGTGAACCCGCGCTTCGACGCCGTGCTGTTCGACTGCGACGGGGTGCTGGTCGACAGCGAACCCATCACCAACGGCGTGCTGCGCGACATGCTGGAGGAGGCCGGTTGGATCCTCACCCCGTCCGAGTGCATGCGCCTGTTCGTAGGCAAGGCCGTGAAGGACGAGCGCGCGCTGATCGAGTCGCACACGGGCCGCCCGCTCACCGATGACTGGCTGGCCGAATTCCGCGAGCGGCGCAACCAGCGGCTGGAACGCGAACTGGTGCCGGTGCGCGGCGCCGTCGAAGCCGTCGCCCGCATCCATGCGGGGTTCCAGGGCCGGATTGCCTGCGCCTCGGGCGCGGACCGGTTCAAGGTGGAACTGCAACTTGCCAAGTGCGGCCTGATGCCGTATTTCGAGGGCCGCTACTTCAGCGGCCACGACCTGCCCCGGTCCAAGCCCTTCCCCGACGTGTACCTGGCCGCGGCCGCGGCCCTGGGCGTGGACCCGGGCCGCTGCGCCGTGGTGGAAGACACGGTGCCGGGCACCACGGCCGGCGTGGCGGCCGGCGCCACCGTCTTCGGCTACAGCCCGTCCGGGGCCGGTCATGACGCCCCGGCGGCGCTGCGCGCCGCGGGCGCCGCGCACATCTTCGAGGACATGGCTCAGCTGCCCTCGCTCCTGGCCTGATGGCGCCGCGTGTGCGGCTTGCGTGACAGTGGCTTGCGCCCGGACCGTACGAGGCGCGTGCTCTCCTTCCTACAGCCAGCGGACGGGCGGCTGCCCATACTGGGATCACCCCCAACGCATCTCAGGTTGTCATGGTGCAAGAGCCGTCTTTCAGCACGCTGCTGTATCGCTACTTCTTCTTCGGCTGGCTGTTCAGGGACGTCGGTTCCGGCAACATGTTCGAGCGCGCCGCCGCCGTCCGCTACAACCGCGAACAGGCGCGCTGGCTCCCCACCTACATGCTGCGCTGGCTCTGGTGCGGCTTGCTGTTCTACGCTGTGGGCGGAATGGCCGAACTGGCGGTCGGCCAGGAAACCCTGTTCACCACCCTGCTGTACGCCCTGAGCTCGCTCACCATCCCTTTCACGGTCGCCACCTGCGCCGCGTGGCTGGGGTTGCGCGGCCTGCACTGGCCGGTCTGATCAGAGCCGCGCGAGCATCTCGTTGGTGACCAGCACCACGCCGGAGGGGGTGCGGTGGAAGCGCCGCGCATCCTCGGCCGCGTCCTTGCCGATCACCAGGCCCTCAGGCAGGTGGCAGCCCCGGTCGATCACGACCTTGCTCAGCTGGCAGCCCTTGCCGATCTCGCACGCCGGCAGGATGACGGCTTGCTTGATGGCGCAGTCCGAATGCACCCGCACGCTGGAAAACAGCACCGCCTCGGTGATGTCCGAGCCCGACACGATGCAGCCGCCGCTGGCGATCACGTTCGCGATCTCCCCGTGGCGGCCGCTGTCGCCGGGCACGAACTTGGCGGGCGGCAGCTGCTCCTGGTAGGTCCAGATCGGCCAGTCGCGGTCGTAGATGTTCAGCTCCGGCATGTTGGACGCCAGGTCCAGGTTGGCGGCCCAGAACGCGTCCACCGTGCCCACGTCGCGCCAGTAGGGGCTGTGCCGGCTGGCGTAGGGCACCGACGACAGGTTGAGCGGGTGCGCCACGGCGCCGCCCTCGCGCACGATGCGCGGAATGATGTCCTTGCCGAAATCGCGCTGGGAGCCGGGGTCGGCGAAATCCTGGGCCAGCAGCTCGTACAGGTACTCGGCATGGAAAGCGTAGATGCCCATGCTCCCCAGGGCCCGGTCGGGCTTGCCGGGCATGGCGGGCGGCTCGGCGGGTTTTTCCAGGAAGGCGGTGATGCGCCGGTGCTCGTCGATGTGCATCACCCCCAGCGCGGTCGCTTCCATGCGCGGCACCTCGATGCAACCCACGGTGCACTTGGCGCCGCTCTCCACATGGTCCAGCAGCATCAGCGAGTAGTCCTGCTTGTAGATGTGGTCGCCGGCCAGCACCAGGATGTACTCGGGCCCGTAGGAGCGAAGGATGTCGATGTTCTGGTACACCGCGTCCGCCGTGCCCCGGTACCAGTCGGCCTCGTTCACGCGCTGCTGCGCCGGCAGCAGGTCGATGAATTCATTGGCCTCGCCGCGCAGGAAATGCCAGCCGCGCTGCAGGTGGCGCAGCAGCGAGTGCGACTTGTACTGCGTGAGCACCGCCATGCGGCGGATGCCCGAGTTGATGCAGTTGGACAGCGCGAAGTCGATGATGCGGAACTTGCCGCCGAAGTAGACCGCGGGCTTGGCGCGGCGGTCGGTCAGGTCGTGCAGGCGCGAGCCGCGCCCGCCCGCCAGCACCAGCGCCACCGTGCGCTTGGGCAGCTGGCGCGCCAGGATCGCACGCTCGGTGGCGGCGTCCGTCCGGTGGCTACGGCGGCGCTCGATGAACGGTTCGGCCATGGATCCGACTGTGGTCCAAAGCTGCCGGGCGGGGTGTAGGAAATTGCCGGATTACCGGCCACGGGGCGTCAGGTGCCATCCCCCTGGAGGGTCCTCGCTCCGGCCCCGCCGCCGTGCGCCGCGTCGCCCTTGTCGAGCAGCAGCGTCACCAGCACGGCGCAGTCCGTGCGGGCGCGCAGCGAATGTTTCTGCCGCGCGGGCAGCACCACCAGGTTGCCCGCGCGCAGCCGCCGGGCGCCGCCGGGCGTCACCACTTCCACGTCGCCTTCCAGGCAGTGGATGACGCATTCGTGGTCGACGTGGTGCTCAGGCTGGTCGCGGTGGGCGGGCAGCACCAGGTGCAGCAACTGCAATTGCCCCGTCTTGATCAGGCTGGTGCTCGCGCAGTCCTGCAGCTTGGGCCCGAGCGGGCCCACGTTCACGACGTCCAGCAGGTCGGCGTGAGGCAAAGCCATGGCAGCTCCTCTTCAGCTGGGCTGGGCCAGCAGGTCGGGCTGGCCGGCGACCCACGTCGCTTCCGGGCTGCGGCCGGCGCGCACGCGCTGCACCTGGCCCACGGCCTGGGCGATCTCGTCCTGGGCCACGTGGTGCGCCATGTGGCCGGCGCCGGGCACCAGGACGAAGTGGCTGCGCTCCAGCTCGGCATGCAGGCGGCCGCTCTGGGCCTGCGGGTCCACCACCTTGTCGCGCTCGCCGGCGATCAGCGTCACGGGCAGGCGCAGCTCACGGTAGCGCTTGGACAGGGCACGGGCCTGCGGCACCAGGAACTGCGCATCCTCAGCCATGGCGCGCTGGTGCAGCGGCCGCAGCATCAGGTCGCGCGGCACGGCCTGGATGTAGTTCCGCGGCACGGGCTGCGGCGCGAAGATGCCGCGCAGGGTGGCGTCCAGTGTGGCGCGCGCCATGAGGGCGCCGGTGGTGTAGCGGACCACATCACCGATGACCGGCCAGGCGGCCGGCGCGGTCAGCAGCGCGTCGGGCCGGAGGCTGGGGTAGTAGTAGCCGCCCACCAGCACCAGGCTGGCGACATGGGCCGGGGTGTCCAGCGCCATGGCCAGCGCCACCTGGCAGGCCAGCGAATGGCCGACGACGGCGGCGCGGTCGATGCCCAGCCCGGCCAGCGCACGGCGCAGGAGGTGGGCCTGCACGCGCGGGGTCCACGGCTGCCCGCGAGGCCGGTCGGAATGGCCGAAGCCCGGCCGGTCGAAGGCGATCACGCAATGGTCGCGCGCCAGGCGGTCCATCAGGCCGCTGGCCTGGAAGTCGCCCAGGGTCACGGTGTTGCCGTGCAGCAGCAGCACGGGCTTGCCCTGGCCGCGCATCACGTAGTGCAGGCGCACGCCATCGACGTAGGTGTACTTGCCAGGTGCGGGGTGTCGGCGTTCGGCGCGGCGCGAGCGGCGCTCCACCCAGAGGGCGGTGGAGGCCGCTGCCGCGGCCGCGGTCATCAAGCCCAGCCGGGCGGTGGGAATCGTGGCGGTCATGGTGGGGTTGAGCGAAGGAACAGGCGCTGCCAGTAGCTTTTCCGCCGCAGCGATCGCGTGGTGTAGTCGGGGGCGAGGCCGGCTTGTAGTTGAAGGCTTACGCGGCGCAGATAATGGACCGATGCCTGCCGCCACCCAGACCCTGCGCATCGGCTCCGGGGCCGGCTATTCCGGTGACCGCATCGATCCGGCGCAGGACCTCGCCGAGCGCGGCGCGCTCGATGTCCTGGTCTTCGAGTGCCTGGCCGAGCGCACCATCGCCCTGGCGCAGTTGCGCCGGGCGCAGGACCCGCGCCAGGGCTTCGATCCCCTGCTGACCGAGCGCATGCGCGCGGTGCTGCCGGCCTGCCTGCGCCAGCGCACCCGCATCATCACCAACATGGGCGCAGCCCACCCGGAAGCCGCGGGTCAAGCCGTGCTCGGCGTCGCGCGTGACCTGGGCCTGCCCCGGCTGCGCGTCGCGGTCGTCACGGGCGACGACGTGCTGGACTGGATGCGCAGCCATGACGTGCCCCTCCTGGAAAGCGGCGAGAGCGTGCGCAGGCTGGAAGGGCGACTGGTCTCGGCCAATGCCTACCTGGGCGCCGATGCCCTGCTGCCCGGTCTGGAGGCAAACGCCGATGTCGTGATCTGCGGGCGCGTGGCCGACCCCGCGCTGTTCCTGGCGCCCCTCATGCATCGCTTCGGCTGGCGCGCCGACGACTGGCCCCTGCTGGGCCAGGGCATCGTGGTCGGCCACCTGCTCGAGTGCGCGGCGCAGGTCACGGGCGGCTACCTCGCCGATCCGGGGCAGGTGGACGTGCCGGGGCTGGAGAACGTGGGCTTCCCGCTGGCGGAAGTCCAGGCCGATGGCAGCGCGGTGGTCACCAAGCTGCCCGGCACCGGTGGGCGGGTGGACCGGCTGAGCTGCACCGCGCAGCTGCTGTACGAACTGGAAGACCCGCGGCGCTACCTGCAGCCCGACGTGGTGGCGGATTTCTCTGCCGTGCAGTTGCGTGAGCAGGGCCCCGACCGGGTGGAAGTGCGCGGCGCCAGCGGAACGCCGCGGCCCGAAGCCCTCAAGGTCACGCTGGGCTACCGCGACGGCTTCATCGGCGAGGGGCAGATCTCGTATGCGGGGCCCGGCGCGCGGGCCCGGGGCGAGCTGGCGCTCTCCATCCTGCGGCATCGCCTGGCCGTGCGCGGGCTGGACGAGCTGGAGCACCGCGCCGAGCTGATCGGCGTGAATGCCATGCATGGCCCCTGGCTGGGAGCCGACCGGGAGCCCTACGAAGTGCGCGTGCGGCTGGCCGTTCGCACGCCCGACCGGGCGGCCGCCGAACGGGTGGGCCAGGAAGTGGAAGCCCTGTACCTCAACGGACCGGGGGGCGGCGGCGGCGTGACGCAGTCGGTGCGCGAGGTGGTGGCGGCCGCTTCGGCCCTGATCCCGCGCGAGGCGGTGCGTCCCCGCTGCCAGGTGCTGGAGCTCCAGCCATGAAGGTCGGTGACATCGCCATCGCCCGCTCCGGCGACAAGGGCAACCGGGCGACGCTGAGCGTGATCGCCAAGGACCCGCGCGACTACCCGCTGCTGGCGCGGACGCTGACGGCCGAGCGGGTGCGCGGCCATTACCGCGGCCAGGTCCGCGGCGAGGTCCAGCGCCACCTGTTGCCGCACCTGGGCGCCGTGCACTTCGTGCTGCACGACGCGCTGGCCGGCGGGGTGACCCGCTCGCTGGCCCTGGACGCTCACGGCAAGACCCTGGCCTTCGCCATTCTCGATGCCCAGGTGGACGAACTGGCCTAAACTCGGCCGGCATTCCCCACAACAGGAGACATCCCATGCGTTTGACCACCCGCCTGCTGGCGGCCGTCGCGACGGCCCTGATCGGCACCTCCGGCGCCCTCGCCCAGGCTTACCCCAACAAGCCGATCAAGGCGATCGTGCCGTTTGCCCCCGGCAGCGCCACCGACCAGATCGGCCGCGCCTTTGCCGCCGAGATGGTCAAGGTGCTGGGCCAGCCCATCGTCGTGGACAACAAGCCCGGCGTGAACGGCATGCTGGGCGCGTCCGAGGTGGCCAAGGCCGCCCCGGACGGCTACACCATCCTGATCGGCACCAACAGCACCAACGCGGCGCTCAAGTTCCTGATGAAGTCGCTGCCCTACGACCAGGACACGGCGTTCGTGCCGGTGGGCTTCATGGGCTCGGTGCCGCTGATCGTCGGCGTGAACAACGACGTGCCGGCCAAGACCCTCAAGGAATTCATCGACCTGGCCAAGGCCAAGCCGGGGCAGGTGACCTTCGCCAGCGCCAGCACCTCGCAACTGCTCTCCAGCGAGATGCTGGCCAGCATGGCGGGCGTGAAAATGACCAACGTGCCGTACAAGAGCGGCCCGGCGGCCATGACCGACCTGATCGGCGGCCAGGTGAACATGTTCACCGCCGATTTCGCCGTGATGCTGCCGCAGGTCAAGGGCGGCAAGGTGCGCGGCCTGGCCGTGACCTCGTCCAAGCGGTCGGCGGCGATCCCCGAGCTGCCCACCGTGAACGAGGCCCTGGGTCTCAAGGACTACGAGCTGATCGCCTACTTCGCCGTCTTCGCGCCGGCCGGCACGCCCGCGGACGTGGTTGCCAAGCTGAACCAGGCCGTGAACGCGGCGGCCAACAGCAAGGAAGTGCAGGAGAAGTTCGCCGGCATCGGTTTCGCGGTCGAACCGGGCACGCCCGCCGCGCTGGCCGAGCGGAACAAGCTCGAAACCGTGAAGTGGGGCAAGGCCATCCGCGACGCGAAGATCGAGCCGCAGTAAGCGCGCTTTTCGCTCCTGCCACGCCCTGTCAGTGACGGGGCGCCCAATGCGGGTCCCGTCCCCCTGAAGGAAACCGTGGACCCGCAACACACCCTCTGGCTCTTCGCCCTGTTCGCCTTCGGCATCATCGTGGTGCCCGGCATGGACATGGCCTACGTGCTCTCCAGTGCCTTGGCCGACGGGCGCCGGGCCGGGCTTGCGGCCGTCGCCGGCCTGGTGACAGGCGGCGTGGTGCATGTGGCCCTGGGCAGCCTGGGTGTGGGCCTGCTGCTGCAGCTGTTCCCGGCCGCCTTCAACCTCGTGCTGGTGGCGGGCGCGCTCTACGTGGGCTGGATGGGGTGGATGCTGTGGCGGCATCCCGCCACGCTGGGCGAGGTGCCGGGCGCCCCCTCCCGGCCGCTGCGCCAGACCTTCGCGCGGGCCGTGGCCACCTGCCTGCTCAATCCCAAGGCCTACGTGTTCATGATCGCGGTGTTCCCGCAGTTCATCCGGCCGCAGCAAGGCTCGGTGGCAGCCCACGCCCTGGCGCTGGGCGCCATCATCGCGGCGATGCAGGTGATGGTGTACGGGGCGGTGGCCCTGGGGGCCGCCGGCCTGCGATCCGGCCTGGCGCGCAACCAGGTGGCGCAAGCCAGGCTGGCCCGGGCGGTCGCGCTGCTGCTCATGGCCACCGCCGCGTGGACGCTGGCGCAGGGCTGGCGCTAGGACAGCACGGTCGAGCCGCCTGACGTGACCGCCTGCGGGTGCTCCTTCTCCCACTGGGCCTCGTGCTGGAGGCAAAAGCGCGCCTCGGGCCGGGCGCGCAGCCGGGCGAAGGCGACCGGCTCCTCGCAGGTCTCGCACAGGCCGTAGCGGCCCTGCCGCAGCCGCACGCGGGCGGCCTGCACCTCGCGCAGCTCCTGCTCGTTGCGGCCGAGCTGCGCCAGGTCGAGCGCGGACATCATCCGGGCATCGCCGTCCTCCACGGCGTCGCGCACCTCGGGGCCCATGCCGGCGTCGGGCGAGGCGATGTTCTCGCGCAGCCGCGCGATGGCGGACTGCAGTTCGGCTTCCCGCGCATCGAGCGCGCGGCCTAGTTCTTCCTGCTGGGCAGTGGTGAGGTCGTTCATGGCTTGACCCTAAGCCCCCCGGGCCGCCGCGCCGATCAGCCGGGGCGGCCGATCAGCGTCAGCGTGGTCCGCTGCCGAGCAGGTGGGCCGCCCCGGCGGCCCGGAACTCGGCCGGGCTCAGGCCCGACCATTGCCGGAACGCCCGGGCAAAGCTCTTCTCGTTGCGGAAGCCGGCGGCAGCCGCCACCTGCTTGACCGGCCGGACGGTGCGGTGCAGCAGGTCGCGGGCCCGCTCGAAGCGCACCTCGTCCTTGAGCTGCTGCAGGCTGGCGCCTTCTTCCTTGAGCTGCCGATGCAGCGTGCGCGGCGACACGTTCAGGAGCGCCGCCAGGCCCGCGGCGCTGCGCGCGCGGTCCGGCTCGGCGGCCAGGGCCTGGCGCACCTGGGGCACCAGCAGCCGGTCGCGGCGGTACTGCAGCACGGTGAGGTTCAGCGCCCGCTGGCGCAGCATCTGGCTCAGCGCGCGCTCGTCGCGCCGCAGCGGCAGGCGCAGGTACTGCGCGTCGAACCGGATCGCCGCCTCGTGTCCCGGCCCGAAATGCAGCGGCCCGCCGGGGAACATGTGCGCATAGGCGTCCGCATGCCGGGGGGCCTCGAACGGAAAGCGGGCGCCCTGCAGCGGGATGCGCGAATCCACGTACCAGCAGGCCAGGCCGTGGATGTTGCGCAGGATGAAGGCGATGCTCAGCTCGCGCACTTCCTGCGGCAGCGGCTCCAGCTCGGTGAGCTGAACCGATGCGGTGGCGTCCACCACCACCTCGAGCCGGATGTCGGTGGTGAGCAGCCGGTGGTGGCGGCACCAGCGCTTCAGCGCCACCCCCAGGTCGGGCGCGGTCAGCGAGGCCCGGGCCAGCAGGCCGTAGCTGCCCCAGGGCAGCTTGCGGCTGAAGGCGGCCAGGCCTTCGTCGTCCAGTTCCTCCATGGCGGCGGCCGACAGCACCTCCATCTGGCGCGCCGTCATGCGGCCGTCCGGCTGGCGCAGCTGCGCTGGCGTGATCTGTGCCAGTTTCAAGGCTTGGTCCGGTGAGCCGCCATGGCGCCGGTAAGCCGCAGCGATGGCGCGGGCGAACGCCATGGGCGTGGCGGCGGCGGGGCTGGCGGGCATGGCCGGGAGTGTGGCCCTGCTTGGCACGATTTGCAACCTGGGGGCAGCCCCGGAACCGGCCGGAATCGGTAGGCTTGGGCCCTCACGCGCACGCACGACCGGAGACCGCATGCCCATCCTGGAAACGCAACTCAACGCCCGCTCGGCCGACTTCCAGGCCAACGCAGCCGCCATGCGCGGGCTGGTCGAGGACCTGAACGCCCAGGTGGCGCTGGCCGCGGCGGGTGGTGGCGAGGCCGCCCGGGCCCGCCACGTCTCGCGCGGCAAGCTGCTGCCGAGGGACCGGGTGCAGATGCTGCTGGACCCCGGCACGCCGTTCCTGGAGCTGGCGCCGCTGGCCGCCCACGGCATGTACAACGGCGACGCGCCCTGCGCCGGCGTGATCGCCGGCATCGGGCGGGTGAGCGGGGTGGACTGCATCATCGTGTGCAACGACGCCACGGTGAAAGGCGGCACCTACTACCCCATGACGGTGAAGAAGCACCTGCGGGCCCAGGAGGTGGCGATGCAGAACCGCCTGCCCTGCATCTACCTGGTGGACTCGGGCGGCGCCAACCTGCCCAACCAGGACGAGGTGTTTCCCGACCGCGACCACTTCGGCCGCATCTTCTACAACCAGGCCAACCTGAGCGCCCAGGGCATCGCGCAGATCGCGGTGGTGATGGGTTCGTGCACCGCCGGCGGCGCCTATGTGCCGGCCATGAGCGACGAGACCATCATCGTCAAGAACCAGGGCACCATCTTCCTGGGCGGCCCGCCGCTGGTGAAGGCCGCCACCGGCGAGGTGGTGAGCGCCGAGGACCTGGGCGGCGGCGACGTGCACACGCGCCTGTCGGGCGTGGCCGACCACCTGGCGCAGAACGACATGCACGCGCTGGCACTCGCGCGCCAGGCCGTGGCGACGCTCAACCGTCCCAAGCAGCCGCCGGTGGAACTGCGCGAGCCGCGCCCGCCCAAGTACGACCCGCGCGAGCTGTACGGCGTGGTGCCCACCGACGTGCGCAAGCCCTACGACGTGCGCGAGATCATCGCCCGCATCGTCGACGGCTCGGAGTTCCACGAATTCAAGCAGCGCTTCGGCAGCACGCTGGTGTGCGGCTTTGCCCACATCGAGGGCATGCCGGTGGGCATCGTGGCCAACAACGGCATCCTGTTCTCGGAGTCGGCGCAGAAGGGCGCCCACTTCATCGAGCTGTGCTGCCAGCGCAAGGTGCCCTTGGTGTTCCTGCAGAACATCACCGGCTTCATGGTGGGACGCAAGTACGAAAGCGAAGGCATCGCCCGCCACGGCGCCAAGATGGTCACGGCCGTGGCCACGGCGCAGGTGCCCAAGTTCACGGTGATCATCGGCGGCAGTTACGGCGCGGGCAACTACGGCATGTGCGGCCGGGCCTATTCGCCGCGCTTCCTGTGGATGTGGCCGAACGCCCGCATCTGCGTGATGGGTGGCGAGCAGGCCGCCGGCGTGCTGGCCACCGTCAAGCGCGATGCCATCGAGGCCAAGGGCGGCAGCTGGAGCGCCGAGGAAGAGGCGAAGTTCAAGCAGCCCATCCTCGACCAGTTCGGCCACCAGTCGCATCCCTACTACTCCAGCGCCCGCCTGTGGGACGACGGCGTGATCGATCCGGCCGACACCCGCCGGGTGCTGGCGCTGGGCCTGTCGGCCTCGCTCAACGCGCCCATCCCCGAGCCGAAGTTCGGTGTGTTCCGGATGTGAGCGCCGCCATGTCCAACGTCTCCATCTACGACACGCCCGAGCACGAGGCCCTGCGCGACCAGATTGCGCGCTTCATCGCGCGCGAGGTCGAGCCGCACGCGGCCGCCTGGGAAGAGCAGGGCTTCGTGCCGCGCGAGGTGCTGCGCCGCATGGGCCAGGCGGGCCTGTTCGGCCTGATGTACGAGGGCGCGTACGGCGGCGCGGAAGCCGACGCGCTCACCAACCTGGTGTTCGCCGAGGCGCTGTCGCAGTCCACCTTCGCGGGCTTCATCATCACCGTGCTGGTCCACACCGACATGGCCAGCCCGCACCTGCACCATGCGGGCAATGCGCAGCAGAAGGACAAGTACCTCAGGAAGGTGATCGCCGGGGAGCTGATCACGGCCGTGGGCATCACCGAGCCCGGCGCCGGCTCCGACGTCGCGGGGATCCGCACCACGGCGAAGAAGGACGGCGACCACTGGGTGCTCAACGGCACCAAGATGTTCATCACCAACGGGGTCCACGCCGACCTGTACTTCGTCGCGGCCAAGTCGGGCCCCGGCAAGCGCGAGGTCTCCATGTTCATCGTGGAGAAGGGCACGCCTGGCTTTACCGTCGGCCGGGCGCTCAAGAAGACCGGGTGGCTGAGCAGCGACACGGCCGAGCTGGTGTTCGACAACGTGCGCATCCCGCAGGCCAACCTCCTGGGCGAGGAAGGCAAGGGCTTCTACTCGGTGATGAAGAACTTCCAGACCGAGCGCATCGCCCTGGCCGCCATGGCGGTGGGTCATTGCCAGCAGGCCCTGAAGCACACGCTGGACTACGTGCGCCAGCGCCAGGCCTTCGGCGGGCCGCTGTGGGACCAGCAGACCATCCGCCAGCGCCTGGCCATGGCCGATGCCAAGACCCGGGCAGCCCGGCAATTCATGTATCACTGTGCGTGGCGGGTCACGCAGGGCCACGACATCGTGCAGGATGTGTCCATGCTCAAGGCCCTCACCGGCGAGCTCGTCAACGAGGTGGTGCAGACCTGCCAGCAGTTCCACGGCGGCATGGGCTACATCCGAGAGACCGCGATCGAGCGCCTCTGGCGCGACGCGCGGGTGCTCGCCATCGGCGGGGGCGCGACCGAGGTGATGCTGGAAGAAGTGGCCAAGCGGTACTGAAAGGAACGCGATGCAACACCTGCTCCTGGACACCACCGGCGGCGTGACCACCGTCACGCTGAACCGGCCCGACGTTCGCAATGCCTTCAACGACGAGGTCATCGCCGAGATGACCGCGGTGTTCCTGGAACTGGGAAAGCGGCCCGAGATCCGGTGCGTGGTGCTGGCCGCCGCCGGCCCGGCGTTCTGCGCCGGGGCCGACCTCAACTGGATGAAGCGCATGGCCGGCTACACGCGCGAGCAGAACCTCGAGGACGCCGCCGGCCTCGCGCGCATGCTGGAGGTGCTCTACAAGTGCCCCAAGCCCACCATCGCCCGGGTGCAGGGCGACGTCTATGCCGGCGGCACCGGGCTGGTCGCTGCCTGTGACGTGGCGGTGGCGGTGGACTCGGCGCAGTTCTGCCTGTCGGAGACGCGGCTGGGCCTGATCCCCGCCACCATCAGCCCCTATGTGATCTGCGCCATGGGCGCACGCGCCGCGCATCGCTGGTTCCTCACCGCCGAGCGGTTCTCCGCGGCCGAGGCGCACCGCATCGGCTTCGTCCACGAGGTGGTGCCCGCGGCCGAGCTCGACGCCAAGGTCGCCGGCATTGCGAAGGCGCTGGTGCAGGCTGGACCCGAGGCGGTGAAGGCCTGCAAGCAGCTGGTGCACGACGTCGCCGGCCACGACATCACGGCGGGGCTCATCCGCCGCACGGTGGAGGGCATCGCCGATATCCGCGCCAGCGACGAGGGCCGGGAAGGCATCCGCTCTTTCCTGGAAAAACGCAAGCCGGCCTGGCTGCTGCCCGAGGGCTGAGCCATGGACCCGCTGCCCACCCTGATCGACACGCCGCAGCTGCTGGCGCTGGCCGCGGCGCTGGGCTGGGCCAGCGGTTTCCGGCTGTACGCCGTGGTGTTCCTCACGGGGCTGGCGGGGTGGATGGGCTGGATGGAGCTGCCGCCCGGCCTGCAGGTGCTGCAGCATCCCGGCGTGCTGGGCGCCAGCGGCTTCATGCTGTTCGTCGAGTTCTTCGCGGACAAGGTGCCCTTCGTCGACTCGATCTGGGACGCGGTGCACACCGTGATCCGCATTCCGGCGGGCGCGGCGCTGGCTGCCGGGGCGATCGGGGCCGACAGCACCGCCATGGGCTGGATTGCGGCCCTGGTCGGCGGCAGCCTCGCCGCCACCTCGCACGCCACCAAGATGACCACCCGGGCCGCGGTCAACACCTCGCCCGAGCCGTTCTCCAACATGGCGGTGTCGCTGTTCGAGGACGGGCTGGTGGTGTTCATGCTGTGGCTGTCCGCCACGCATCCGCAGGTGTTCACGCTGGTGCTGATCGTCAGCATCGTGCTGGCCATCGTCCTGCTGGTGGTGCTGGTGAAATTCCTGCGCACCGTAGTGCGGGGACTGTCCGAATTCTTCAGGGGGCGGCCTTTGCCGCGGGAGCTCTAAGCCATGTTCAAGAAGATCCTGATCGCCAACCGCGGTGAGATCGCCTGCCGCGTCGCCGCCACGGCGCGCCGGCTGGCGGTGCAGACGGTGGCCGTGTATTCAGACGCGGATGCGGGGGCCAAGCATGTCGCCGCCTGCGACGAGGCGGTCCACATCGGCGGCAGCGCGCCCCGCGAGAGCTACCTGCGCTGGGAACGCATCATCGAGGCCGCCAAAGCCACCGGCGCCCAGGCGATCCACCCCGGCTACGGCTTCCTGAGCGAGAACGAGGAGTTCGCCCAGGCCTGCGCCGACGCCGGCCTGGTATTCATCGGTCCCCCGGCCTCGGCCATCCAGGCCATGGGCCTGAAGGCCGAGTCCAAGCGCCTGATGGAAGAGGCCGGCGTGCCGCTGGTGCCCGGCTACCACGGCGCCGCGCAGGACCCGGCGCTGCTGAAGAAGGAGGCCGATCGCATCGGCTACCCGGTGCTGATCAAGGCCAGCGCCGGGGGCGGCGGCAAGGGCATGCGCGCGGTGGACAAGGCCGAGGACTTCGATGCGGCGCTGGCCTCGTGCAAGCGCGAGGCCGCGGCGAGTTTCGGCGACGACGCGGTGCTGATCGAGAAGTACGTGCAGCGGCCCCGCCACATCGAGATCCAGGTCTTCGGCGACACGCAGGGGAACTACGTCTGGCTGTTCGAGCGCGACTGCTCGGTGCAGCGCCGCCACCAGAAGGTGCTGGAGGAGGCGCCCGCGCCGGGCATGACCGAAGCCATGCGCCGCCAGATGGGCGAGGCGGCCGTCGCGGCGGCACGCGCCGTGAAGTACGTGGGCGCAGGAACCGTGGAATTCATCGTCGAGCAGCGAAGCAACGGTGAGATGAACTTCTTCTTCATGGAGATGAATACGCGGCTGCAGGTGGAGCATCCCGTGACGGAAGCCATCACCGGCCTGGACCTCGTGGAATGGCAGCTGCGCGTGGCCGCCGGCCAGCCGCTGCCGCTCAGGCAGGACGAGCTGCGCATCCACGGCCATGCGATCGAGGCGCGCATCTGCGCCGAGAACCCGGACAACAACTTCCTGCCGGCCACCGGCACGTTGCGCGTCTATCGCAAGCCGGCCTGCAGCGCCTTCGAGGTGGCGCCGGTCCGCATCGACGACGGGGTGCGCGAAGGCGATGCGATCTCGCCGTATTACGACTCCATGATTGCCAAGCTGATCGTCCATGGCGACACCCGCGAGCAGGCGCTGGCCCGGCTGGACGAGGCCCTGGCCCGGACGCGCATCGTGGGGCTGGCCACCAACGTCCAGTTCCTGCGCCATGTCGTGAAGAGCCGATCGTTCTCGCAGGCCGACCTGGACACCGCGCTGATCCAGCGCGAGCAGGCCGCGCTGTTCAGGCAGGAGCCGGTGGGCCTGCCGCTGGCGGCCGCCGCTGCCGTCGCCAACGCGCTGCTCGCCGAAAAGGCCCTGGAAGCCCGGGACCCGTTCAGCCGCCGCGACGGGTGGCGCTCGCACGGCATCGCCACGCGGCGCTTCGCGTTCGAATTCCAGGGCGCGCCGGCGCAGGCCGAGCTGAGCTACCTGCACGATGGGGCCCTGCGGCTGGCTGTGGACGGCACGTCCGGCCCGCTGGCGTTCCAGCCCGACGGCGACGGCATCGCCCTGCAGTTCGCCGGCCGCCGGGTGCGGGTGCAGGTCCATGCCGATGGCGAAACCGACCACGTGTTCACGCCGCAAGGCGCCACCCAGATCGTCGCGGTGGACCTGCTGGCCCACGCCGGCGAGGGCGAGGTCGATACCGGCCGCCTGACCGCGCCCATGCCGGGCAAGGTGGTGTCGTTCGCGGTCAAGGCCGGCGACACGGTGCGCAAGGGCCAGCCGCTGGCGGTGATGGAGGCCATGAAGATGGAGCACACCATCGCCGCGCCGGCCGACGGCACGGTGGCCGAACTGCTCTATGCGCCCGGGGACCAGGTGCTGGAAGGGGCGGAACTGCTCAAGCTGGCCGCCGCACAATAGCGCGATGCGCATCGTTTTCCACCAGGACAGCGGCAAGTCGGAGCCTTGGGTCCAGGGACTGCGTGAGGCTCTGCCGGAAGCCCAGGTCGAACTCTGGCAGCCCGGCGCGCCTGCGGCCGAATTCGCGGTGGTGTGGGCGCCGCCCCAGCAGTTGCTGGACGAACAGCGAGGCCTGAAGGCGCTGTTCAACATCGGCGCCGGCGTGGATGCCATCCTCAGGCTCGACGTGCCGGCCGGCACGCTACTGGTGCGCCTGGACGATGCCGGCATGTCGGTGCAGATGGCCGAGTTCGTCTGCCACGCGGTGATCCGTCATTTCCGCGAACTCGATGCCTACGAGCGCGACATGGCGCAGGGCCGCTGGGGCTACCGCAAGCCCCGGCCGCGCGAGGACTACCCGGTGGGCATCATGGGCCTGGGCGTGCTGGGCGCCCGCGTGGCCCGGGCCGTGGCGGCGTTCGAGTTCCCGGTGCGCGGCTGGAGCCGCAGCCCCAAGGACCTGCCGGGCGTGCGCTGCTACGCGGGCGAGCAGGGCCTGCGTGACTTCCTGGCGGCCACCCGCATCCTGGTGTGCCTGCTGCCGCTGACCCCCGAGACCGAAGGCATCCTGAACCGCCGGACGCTGGGCGCGCTGATGCCGGGTGGCTACCTCATCAACGTGGCGCGGGGCGGCCACCTGGTCGAGGAAGACCTGCTTGCCCTGGTGGACGAAGGCCGCCTGGCCGGCGCCACGCTGGACGTGTTCCGCACGGAACCCCTCCCCGCGGGCCACCCGTTCTGGAACCACCCGAGAATCACCATCACGCCGCACACCTCGGCGCGAACGCTGCGCGATGAGACCATCGCGCAGATCGCCGGCAAGATCCGGGCGCTGGGCCGTGGAGAGCCCATCGCCGGCGTGGTTGACCGGCAAAGGGGATACTGAAGCCATGAAACTTCCCAGCAAAGTCAAGCTCGTGGACGTGGGCCCGCGCGACGGGCTGCAGAACGAAAAGTCGCCGGTCCCGGCCGAAGTCAAGATCGGCCTGGTGCACCGGCTGCAGGACGCGGGCCTGACCGAGATCGAGGTCACCAGCTTCGTCAGCCCCAAGTGGGTGCCGCAGATGGCCGACGCCGCCGAGGTGATGGCCGGCATCCAGCGCAAGCCGGGCGTGCGCTACTCGGTGCTCACGCCCAACCTGAAGGGCTTCGAGGCGGCGGTGGCCAGCCGCCCGGACGAGGTGGTCGTCTTCGGCGCCGCCAGCGAGGCCTTCAGCCAGAAGAACATCAACTGCTCGATCGCCGAAAGCATCGACCGGTTCGCGCCGGTGGTCGAGGCGGCACGCGCCAAGGGCATCGCGG
>CAZZAW010000014.1:0-21422 GCA_964652405.1 uncultured Ramlibacter sp. | reverse complement strand
TGATGTCTTCCAGGTTGATGCCGCCGAAGGTGGGCTCCAGCGCGGCGATGATGTCGACCAGCTTGTCCAGGTCCTGTTTCTCGTTGATCTCGATGTCGAAGACGTCGATGCCGGCGAACTTCTTGAACAGCACGCCCTTGCCTTCCATCACCGGCTTGGACGCCAGCGGCCCGATGTCGCCCAGGCCCAGCACGGCCGTGCCGTTGGTGATCACGGCCACCAGGTTGCCGCGGCTGGTGTAGCGGAAGGCGTTGTTGGGGTCCTTGACGATCTCTTCGCAGGGCGCCGCCACGCCGGGGGAATAGGCCAGCGCCAGGTCATGCTGGTTGAGCAGCTGCTTGGTCGCGTGGATCGCCACCTTCCCGGGGGTGGGGTGCTCGTGGTACTCGAGGGCAGCCTGGCGCAGTTCCGTGCGTTTTTCTTCGGCGTTCGCGAAAGAGGTGGGGGGCATGTTGGGGTTCGTCTCCTGAGTGCAGCTTACGCCAGGCATGCGGCGCCCCCGCCGTTCCGGGGTCAGCGATTGTAGGCGGCGCTCCGGGCAAACCCTAGTACGGGGATGTGCGTACGGGCACGGGCGAGGACCAGCGTTCCCATGCCTTCTCGTGGAAGAAGAAGGCCACGGCTTGCACGGTGGGCTCGACCAGGCTCAGGGTGAGCGACATCATCAGGTTGCCGGTGATGGCATAAGCCACCAGGGACGCCACCAGGATGTGGAGCACGTAGTAGCTGGCGGTCTTCTTCAGCGTGGGCAGGTTGGCGAGCGCGATGTTGGCCATGTCGGAAACTCCTTGGATGGCTCAATGGTAGTGATTCTCAATTGCGCCATCCAATTCGATTTGCCTAAGCTATCGATAGCTACCCGCGCATCAACGCCTCGATCTCATCCGGCTTGACCGGAGCGCCGCGCGAGATCAGCTCGCAGCCGCCCTCGGTGACGATGGCGTCGTCCTCGATGCGGATGCCGATGTTGTGGAAGCGCTCGGGGACGCCCTCGGCCGGCCGCACGTAGAGGCCGGGCTCGATGGTCAGCACCATGCCGGGCTTGAGCACGCGGCTGGGCCGGTTCTTGATGACTTCGCCGGACAGCGGGTCCTTGCGCTCGCTCACCTCGCCGAGCTCGGACGGCTCGACGTAGCTGCCGCAGTCATGCACGTCCATGCCCAGCCAGTGGCCAGTGCGGTGCATGTAGAACTGGAAGTAGGCGCGCTGCTCGATGACGTCCTGCGCCGTGCCGACCTTGTTGCGGTCCAGCAGGCCCACGTCCAGCATGCCCTGGGCCAGCACCTTCACGGTGGCGTCGTGCGGATCGTTGAAGCGGGCGCCGGCGCGGGTCGCCGCCACGGCGGCATCCTGCGAGGCCAGCACGAGCTCGTACAGCTCGCGCTGCGGGCCGGTGAACTTGCCGTCGGCCGGGAAGGTGCGCGTGATGTCGCTGGCATAGCCGTCCAGCTCGCAGCCGGCGTCGATCAGCACCAGCTCGCCCTTGCGCACCGGGGCGGCGTCGGCGCGGTAGTGCAGCACGCAGGCGTTGGCGCCCGCGGCCACGATGGAGCCGTAGGCCGGGCACTGCGAGCCGCCCAGGCGGAATTCGTGCAGCAGCTCGGCGTCCAGGTGGTACTCGCGCACGTCCTGCCCCTTGCGCAGCATGCGCGCCGACAGCTGCATGGCGCGGACATGGGCGCGGGCGCTGATCTGCGCCGCCCGACGCATGATGTCCTGCTCGTGCGCGTCCTTGACCAGCCGCATCTCGTCCAGCACCGAGCACAGGTCCAGCTGCTGCTGCGGGCACAGCGCGCCGTAGCGCACCCGGGCGCGCACCTGGTTCAGCCAGCCGCCCACCCGTGCCTCCAGGCCCTCGTGGATCGCGAACGGGTACCAGACCGCTTCCTTGTTCTCCAGCAGCTTGGGCACGAGCGCGTCGAGCTCGCCGGCGGAGTGCGCGTCGCTCACCCCCAGCTGCGCCGGCGCCGCCTCGGGGCCGAGCCGGTAGCCGTCCCAGATTTCCCGCTCCAGGTCCTTGGGCGCGCAGAACAGGGTGCTGGCGCCATCGCCCGTGATCACCAGCCAGGCGTTGGGCTCCGCGAAACCGGTGAGGTAGTAGAAGTAGCTGTCGTGGCGGTAGAGGAAGTCGGTGTCCCGGTTGCGCGGCCGCTCCACCGCCGTGGGAACGAGGGCGATGCCGTTGCGGCCGATGGCGGCGGCGACGCGGGCGCGGCGCTGGGCGTAGAGGGTGTTGCTCATCTCAGGATGCGTTCAGTTGGGCCAGGCGCTGCGGCGTGCCGACGTCGGCCCAGGGCCCTGTGTAGATCTCGGCGCTGACCTGGCCATTGTCCATGGCGGCGCGAAGCAGCGGGGCCAGCGGGGCCTTGATGCCTTGCGGGTTGCCGGGCGGCAGGCTGTGGAACAGCGCCTGGCGGTACAGGCCGATGGTGGAATAGGTGTACTTGGCCTCGCCCTGGTTCTGCGCCACCCCGTCGGGCCGCAGTGCGAAATCGCCCTTCGGGTTGTGCTCCGGATTGGGGACCAGGAACAGGTGCGCGAGCTTGCCACCGGCGGTGAAGCGCTCCAGGGCCTCGCGCGAGAACTCGAAACCGGGCACGTACACGTCGCCGCCGACCAGCCAGAACGCGTCGTCCAGCAGCGGCAGGGCCCGCGCGATGCCGCCAGCGGTCTCCAGCGCGCCGCCGAAGTCACGGCCCTCATGCGAGAAGCGGACCGAGGGATGCTCCTGATTCGATAGCGGACCGCGCCCGCCGGGAGCGGGCTGGCGGGCGAAATGAGCCTCGATCATGTCGCCCAGCCAGGCGGTGTTGACGACCAGGTCGCGAAAGCCCGCGCGCACCAGCGCCTCCACGTGCCAGGCCAGGAGCGGCTTGCCGCGCACAGCCAGGAGCGGCTTGGGGCAGGTGTCGGTCAGGGGCCGCATCCGCTCGCCGCGGCCGGCGGCGAGGATCATCGCCTGCGCGCCCATCAGGCTTCCCCGTCCCCGCGGTCCAGCGAGCGCTGCTCGGTCCACTCCGGCGCGAACCGGTTCACCAGGGCGTACATCAGCCCGCGCGCCTTGGCGGACTGGTCCTCGCCGTTGTGGCAGACATAAACGTCCACCGAGACGCCCTTGCCCGAGGGGTAGGTGTGCAGGCACACGTGCGAGTCCGAAAGCAGCACGGTCGCGCTCACGCCGGCGCCATCGTGCGCGGCCGGCTGGAAGAGCTCGCTGACCGGCTCCAGGCCCACGGCCTCGACGGCTTGCCGGCACCACTGGCCCAGCTGCTGCGCGTCGGTGAGCCACACGGGGTCGCAACGGCACCGGTACAGGTCGGCGGTCAGGTGCAGGCCTCTCATTCGCACACTGTAGACGATGGCGCACGCCCGATCGAGCCAGGCCTTGCGCGCTGGCCCAGCCGCTAAAATCCCGGGTTTCCCCTCCCTTCCCGACCCCCTCCCCATGTCCAACCCCACCCAGATGGCCAATGCGATCCGCGCATTGGCCATGGACGCCGTCCAGCAAGCCAACTCCGGACACCCGGGCGCGCCCATGGGCATGGCCGACATCGCCGTCGCGCTGTGGAGCCGGCACCTCAAGCACAACCCTGCGGACCCGAAGTGGTTCGACCGCGACCGCTTCGTGCTGTCCAACGGCCACGGCTCCATGCTGATCTACGCCCTGCTGCACCTGTCGGGCTACGACCTGCCGATCGAGGAGCTGAAGAACTTCCGCCAGCTCCACAGCAAGACAGCCGGCCACCCGGAAGTGGGCATCACGCCCGGCGTGGAAACCACCACCGGCCCGCTGGGCCAGGGCATCACCAATGCCGTGGGCATGGCGCTGGCCGAGAAGCTGCTTGCGGCCGAGTTCAACCGCGAAGGCCACGCCATCGTCGACCACCACACCTATGTGTTCCTGGGTGACGGTTGCCTGATGGAGGGCATCAGCCACGAGGCCTGCGCCCTGGCCGGCGCGTGGAAGCTCAACAAGCTGGTCGCGGTCTACGACGACAACGGCATCTCCATCGACGGCCAGGTCACGCCCTGGTTCATCGACGACACGCCGGCCCGCTTCAAGTCCTATGGCTGGCAGGTGATCGGCCCCATCGACGGCCATGACATAGCCGCGGTGGACCGCGCCATCGCCGACGCCCGCCGTTCGCCTGACAAGCCCACGCTGATCGTCGCCAAGACCCAGATCGGCAAGGGCAGCCCCAACCGCGCCAACACCGCGAAGGCGCATGGCGAGGCGCTGGGCCTGGAAGAGGTCAAGCTCACGCGCGAGGCGCTGGGCTGGCCGCACGAGCCCTTCACCGTGCCGCAGTCGGTCTATGCCGACTGGGACGCGCGCAGCCCCGGCCGCGACAAGCAGTCCCAGTGGGAGCGCCGCTTTGCTGCGTACAAGGACGCCCACCCCGAGCTGGCCGCCGAATTCACCCGCCGCATGAAGGGCGAGCTGCCGCGCAACTTCGCCCAGGTGGCCGTGGATGCCGCCGTCGGCGCCCATGCCAAGGCCGAAACGGTGGCCTCGCGCAAGGCCTCCCAGATCGCCCTGGAGGCGTTCACCGCCGCCTTGCCCGAGCTGCTGGGCGGCAGCGCCGACCTGACCGGCTCCAACCTCACCAACACCAGGAGCACGCCCCCGCTGCGCTTCGACCTGGCCGGTGAGGTGGTGAAGGCCGAAGGCAAGATCGGCCGCCACATCAACTACGGCGTGCGCGAGTTCGGCATGGCCGCCATCATGAACGGCGTGGCCCTGCACGGCGGCTACATCCCCTACGGCGGCACCTTCCTGACCTTCAGCGACTACAGCCGCAACGCGATCCGCATGGCCGCGCTGATGAAGCAGCGCGTGGTCCACGTCTTCACGCACGACTCCATCGGCCTGGGCGAGGACGGTCCCACGCACCAGTCCATCGAGCACGCCGCCAGCCTGCGCCTGATCCCCAACCTGGACGTCTGGCGCCCTTGCGACACCGCGGAAACCGCCGTCGCCTGGGCCGTCGCGCTGCAGAACATGAACCGGCCCACGGCGCTGCTGCTGTCGCGCCAGAACCTGCCTTACGCACCCAAGGCCGGCCTGGAAGACATCAGCAAGGGTGCCTACGTGCTGGCCGACCCGGCCGAGGTGGGCCTGGACAGGCCGCTGGCCGCCGTGATCATCGCCACCGGCTCCGAGGTGCAGCTCGCGCTGAAGGCGCAGGAGCAGCTGGCCGCCCAGGGCATCTCGGTGCGCGTGGTCTCCATGCCCAGCACCACCGCCTTCGATCGGCAGAGCGCGGCCTACAAGCAGGAGGTGCTGCCGCCCGGCGTGCCGCGCATCGCGGTGGAGATGGGCGTGACCGACTTCTGGTGGAAGTACGGCTGCGCCGCGGTGGTGGGCATCGACACCTATGGCGAATCGGCGCCGGCCAACGTGCTGTTCAAGCATTTCGGCTTCACGCCAGAGAACGTCGCCGACACCGTGCGCGCCGCGCTCGGCCACTGATTCATCAACTTAACGGGAGCTCACTCATGACCCTCAAGATCGGCATCAACGGTTTCGGCCGCATCGGCCGCATGGTGTTCCGCGCCGCCGTGCAGAACTTCAAGGACATCGAGATCGTCGGCATCAACGACCTGCTCGAGCCCGACTACCTGGCCTACATGCTGCAGTACGACAGCGTGCACGGCCGCTTCCAGGGCGATGTGGCCGTGGAAGGCAACACGCTGATCGTCAACGGCAGGAAGATCCGCCTGACGGCGGTGAAGGACCCGGCCGAGCTGAAGTGGGGCGAGGTCGGTGCCGAGGTGGTGGTCGAGTCCACCGGCATCTTCCTGACCAAGGAAGGCGCGCAGAAGCACATCGATGCCGGCGCCAAGAAGGTCATCATGTCGGCCCCGTCCAAGGACGACACGCCCATGTTCGTCTTCGGCGTCAACGACAAGACCTACAAGGGCGAGGCCATCATCTCTAACGCCTCGTGCACCACCAACTGCCTGGCGCCCCTGGCCAAGGTCCTGCACGACAAGTGGGGCATCAAGCGCGGCCTGATGACCACGGTGCACGCGGCCACGGCCACGCAGAAGACCGTGGACGGCCCCAGCAACAAGGACTGGCGCGGCGGCCGCGGCATCCTGGAGAACATCATCCCCAGCAGCACCGGCGCGGCCAAGGCCGTGGGCGTGGTCATCCCCGAGCTGAACAAGAAGCTGACCGGCATGTCGTTCCGCGTGCCCACCTCCGACGTCTCGGTGGTGGACCTGACCGTGGAGCTGAACAAGGAAGCCACCTACAAGGACATCTGCGCCGAGTTCAAGGCCCAGTCCGAGGGCGCCCTGAAGGGCGTGCTGGGCTACACCGAGGACAAGGTGGTGGCCACCGACTTCCGCGGCGACCCCCGCACCTCGATCTTCGACGCGGAGGCCGGCATCGCGCTGGACGGCACCTTCGTCAAGCTGGTGAGCTGGTACGACAACGAGTGGGGCTACTCCAACAAGGTGCTGGAGATGGCCCGCGTGATCGCGGCGAAGTAAGCCGGGACCCCGCCGACGGAAGCGCCCCTGGGGGCGCTTTTTTTTTCGTCCGGCGCCCCCGTTGACGCTGGGCCCCCGGCCGCCTTATGGTTGCTTTCGGCCTACAAAAAGACGGGGAGGGGCCTATGCACAAGGATCCAGCTTTCCAGGCCTGGCTCTGCGAGAAGAGCTGGGCGGTCGGCGTCCGCTACTGCCGCGCGCTGCTGTGGCTGTTGCCGGTGGCCGCCGTCCTGATGGACTTGCCGCTGCTGCTGGCTTCCGGCGAGGCGGAACGGCGCAAGCTGGCGGCGCTGGTCACCTGGCAAGCCGCGGCCTGGCTGGCGAGCGCCGCCGTCCTCGGCGCCGACCTCGCGCCTGCGAGCCGTCGCCACCGGGAAGCGGTGCTGTACTTCTTCTGTGCCGTGTTCATGGCCTTGCTCACCTGGCTGGGCGTCCTGGCGCTGCTCCACGGCGGCAACGGCATGGTCATCTATGCCGCCGGGGCCACCTTCATCGCCGCCGTCATCAGCACGCCGCGCCGGGTGCGGCGGCCCCTGTACGCCGCCAGCCTGGTGGCCCTGGCGCTTGCCGCGCTCACGCGCACCCAGGATCCGGCGGCGCTCGTGGCGGCCCTGAGCAACCCGCTGTGCGTGGTGATCCTGTGCCTGGCGCTGGACCGCTTCATGTATTCGCGCAACCTCGAGCTGTACAGCGAAATCCGCCGGGCGGAAGCCGAGCGCGCGCGGGCCGACAAGGTGCTCTACGACGTGCTGCCGGCGAGGGCCGCGGACGAGCTCAAGCGGACCGGCCACGTGGACGCGGTCAAGTACGAGAACCTGGGCGTGCTGTTCGCCGACATCGCCGGCTTCACCGCGTTCTCGCGTCCCCTGCCGCCCGATGCGCTGGTGCTGGTCCTGAACCAGCTGTTCTCGCTGTTCGACGAGCGTGTCGAACGGCTGGGCCTGGAGAAGATCAAGACCGTGGGCGACGCGTACATGGTCGTGTCGTACGAGGGCGGCGCTGCGCTGTGCGAGCTCGCGCTGCAGCTGCAGGGCGCCATCGCTGCCTACAACCGGGGCAACGGCACCGCCTTGCAGCTGAGGATCGGCATCCATGCGGGCCCGGCGGTCGCGGGCGTCATCGGGCTCAAGCGCCTGCTGTTCGACGTCTGGGGCGACACGGTGAACCTCGCCAGCCGGATGGAGGCTTCCGGCGAGCCCGGCGCGATCCACGTGACCGATGCGGTGCGACACCAGGCGGCCGACCGCTTCGTGTTCCTGGAGCGAGGCCCGGTGGAGATCCGCGGCCGCGGCATCACGCTCGGGCACTGGCTCCAGGGCCGGCAGCAGCCCTTCAGGGCCGCAGCAGGTGAACGAGCGCCTGCGCTCGTTCCCAGTCCTGCGGCGTCGTGAGCTTCAGGTTGTCGTGCTCACCGGGCACCAGCGCCGGCGCATGTCCCGACCGCAGCACCAGGGCCATGGTCGACGGCTCGGCCCAGCCCTGGCGGGAGGCCTGTTCGGTGACGTCCCGCAGCAGTTCGCGGCGGAACGCCAGCGGCGTCTGGTAGGGCTGGGGCTGGCCCGAGGGCTCCAGGGCCGCCGCCGCGCCCGCGGCCTGGGCGGCTTCCAGCACGGCCTGGGCGAGGCCCACCGAGCCGAAGGGCCGCGCCGCATCCCAGACCAGCACCCACGGGTGCGTGGCGGCTTGCGCCAGCCGCCGCACGCTCTCCTGCCGTGTCGGCCCGCCCGGAATGCAGGTGCAGCCTGCCACCTCGGCGCCGGGCGGCACGGCCACCAGGATCTCGTTGCCCAGGTGACGGGCCTTGTCCACCACCCAGTCCAGGACCGTGCGGCCCGCCAGCGTCAGCAGCGCCTTCGGTCCCTGCCCCAGGCGCGCGCCTTGCCCGGCGGCCGGGATGAGGACGCTGACCTCTGCCGGGTCCATCACGCGGCGGCTGCGGCGTGCCGCAACGCGGCGCGGCACCGCTGCCACCGCGCAGACGGCCCGCCGCGCCTTTCGATCTGGTCCAGCAGCGACAGCGTGCGCCCTACATCGCCGGACAGCCAGCGGTCGCACAGGTTCTTCAAGGCCCAGCAATGCCAATGCAGGTTGGCGTCCTGCACCGCCCGGCAGGACACCAGCGAATCCCAGTCCGGCTGCGGCCTCTGCCAGTCGCCGTACAGGGCCTCCAGCATTCCGGCCGCAGGCTGCGGTCACCAGACCAGCCCGGCCGGGCTCTGGCGCTCCACCAATTCCAGCCAGGGGTAGTGGGTCACACGCTGGTGCGAAGCCGGCCGCCCGTACATCCATACCCCGCCTTCCAGGCGGTGCTGCAGCGGGTCGCGCCGGACGCCGAACAGGTCGACGCTCAGGCCCGTCGAAGGATCCACCAGGCTTGCCATGTTGTCGAAGGGCGGGACGTTGCCGGCCACCTGCCAGCCCGACTGCCGCAGCACCGCGACCGTGAGCGTGAAGTCCTCCAGCCACACGGCCAGGTCCGCATCCTTGTCCCCCGGCAGGAGATGGCCGTCCCGCTCCAGGCCCAGCAGCGTGCCGGCGAAGGGGAACACGCGGCAACCCGCGGACTTCAGCTGGGCCAGCAGGCGCCACAGCAAGGCCAGCGCAGCGTCCCCGTCCCAAGGCGGCAAGGGCGAGGCCTGGCGGCGCACCAGCTGCCCTCGCGCCGCCAGCTCGGCCAGGATGTCGACGCTGGCAGCGAGCGCATCGTGCATCGCCTGCAGCTCGCCGGCGAGCATGGCGGTCTCCGCAGCCTGCATGCGGCCGCGGACCTCGGCGAGCAAGGCCTGGAAGTCCGGGGCCGCGGGCAGGGGAGCGGGACGCACGCCGGCACTGTATCAGCGGCATGACAGCAAGCTGCGCTGCCGTCCGACACGCATCGGCCCCTCGCTTTCGGTAGGGTGCGTCCATGTCCGCCGCCGCCAGCAAGCCCAAGCGCCAGCGCCGCCCGGTGCGTCCGGAGTTCGAGGCGCAGAAGCGCGCCCGGGTGTCGGCCAGGCTGCCCGGCCGCCCGCCGTCGCCGCCGGTGGGGTCGGCGGCGACCGACGATCCGGCCGCGGACCTGTGGGAGCCCCACCGCGGCCCCTTCCCCGGCGACCGCGCCGGTTAGCAGCAAGCTCCTAGCCCAGCCGCAGCGCCATCACGCCCGCGACGATGGCGGCCGTCCCCGCGGCCCGGCGAGCGGTGAAGCGCTCCTTCAGGAACCACCAGCCCAGCAGGGCCGCGAACAGCACCGAGGTCTCGCGCAAGGCGGCCACCATGGCCACCGGCGCCTGGGTCATGGCCCACAAAGCCAGCCCGTACGAACCCTTGGAGGCCGCCGCGCCTCCCAGCGAGTACGGCCAACGGGCGCGCGCATAGGCCCAGGTGGCCGCGGTGCCGCGGCGGGCCACCACCATCAGCAGGAACGGCCAGCCGGTCAGGGCGAACAGGGCCACCACGTACTGCAGGGCGTTGCCGCTGGCCCGCACGCCCAGGGCATCGACCACCGTGTACAGCGCGATCAGGGCCGCGTTCGCCAGGGCGAAGCCCACGGCCTGGGGGCGTTCCAGCGCCTGCCGGGACAACCCCAGCGCCAGCACCCCCGCGGACACGCCCAGCACGCCGGCCCAGGCCCAGGGCGTCAGCGCCTCGCCCAGGGCGAAGCCGGCCGACAGGGCCACCAGCAGGGGCGCGGTGCCCCGCATCAGCGGGTAGGCCAAGCCCAGGTCGCCGTGGTGCAGGGCGCCGGCCAGCGTGGCGAAGTAGGCCAGGTGGATCGCCACCGAGCCCGCGATGAAGGGCCAGGCCTGCGGCGGGGGCGGCCCGATCACCAGGAGCAGCGGAATGCTCAGGAGCGCTCCCATTCCCTGCATCACGGCGGTGTCCAGGTCCTTGTCGGGGCCGGACTTGATGACGGCGTTCCAGCTCGCGTGCAGGAACCCGCCCAGCAGGACGGCGGCGACGACGGTCCAGGTCAGTGTCATGGGGATCTCCGGGCCCGGACTGTAGCCGGGCCACAAGTTGCGGCCTTGTCCTGCACGGCCGGACACCACGGCGTCACGGCTTTGTCGTAGGCTTTTTGCCGGACCATTCAACCCGCGGAGTCCCCCATGGCCCCCACCGACCACCCCGCCCTCGCCGCCGTCCGCACATCCGGCGCTGCCAAGGTCAAGGTGGCGGTGAGCGACATCGACGGCATCCTGCGCGGCAAGTACCTGCACAAGGACAAGTTCGAGGGCGCGGCCGAGGGCGGGTTCGGTTTCTGCGACGTGGTGTTCGGCTGGGACTGCACCGACACCACCTACGACAACACGGCCGTCACCGGCTGGCAGCACGGGTTTCCCGACGCGCTGGCCCGGCTGGACCTGGGCACCCACCGGCGCGTGCCCTGGGACGGCCAGGTGGATTTCTTCCTGGGCGAGTTCATCAACCCGGACGGCTCGCCCCACCCGGTGTGCCCGCGCCAGACGCTCAGGCGGGTGCTGGCCCGCGCCCACAAGCTCGGCTTCCAGGTGATGACCGGCATGGAGTACGAGTGGTTCAACTTCCGCGAGACACCGCAGAGCTGGGCCGCCAAGCAGGGCGTGGCCCCCGAGAACCTCACGCCCGGCATGTTCGGCTACTCGCTGCTGCGCGTGAACCAGAACCGCGAGTTCTTCAACGCGCTCATGGACGAGATGCTGGCCTTCAAGGTGCCGATCGAAGGCCTGCACACCGAGACCGGCCCAGGGGTGTACGAGGCGGCGATCGGCTTCTCGGAAGCGCTGGAGCAGGCCGACCGCGCCATCCTGTTCAAGACCGGAGCCAAGGAAATCGGCGCGCGCTTCGGCATCATGCCCAGCTTCATGGCCAAGTGGAGCGCGCAGTACCCCGGCTGCTCCGGGCACATCCACCAGAGCCTGTCGGACGGCCAGAAGAACGTGTTCCACGGCGAGGACAGCCCGCGCGGCATGAGCCCCCTGTTCGAGAGCTACCTGGCCGGCCAGGTCGCCTGCCTGATGGAGTTCGCTCC
This sequence comes from uncultured Ramlibacter sp., assembly GCA_964652405.1. Taxonomy (GTDB): domain Bacteria; phylum Pseudomonadota; class Gammaproteobacteria; order Burkholderiales; family Burkholderiaceae_C; genus Ramlibacter. The sequence goes on along the minus strand of CAZZAW010000014.1, from coordinate 9,931 downwards.
CATGTTCTGGCCCACCATCAACAGCTACAAGCGGCTGGTGGACGGCTTCTGGGCGCCGGTCAAGCCGACCTGGGGCATGGACAACCGCACCGCCAGCTTCCGCGTGATCCGCGGCAGCGCCAAGAGCACCCGGCTGGAGACCCGCTGCCCCGGCGCCGACGTGAATCCCTACCTGGCCATGGCCGCCGTGATCGCCGCCGGCCTGCACGGCGTGGAGAAAGGCCTCAAGCTCACGGCCCCGCCGGTCACCGGCACCAACCAGGGCGCCGAGAACGTCCCGCGCGCCCCACGCACGCTGATCGAGACCACGCGCATCTTCCAGAAGTCGGAGATCGCGCGGGACTTCCTGGGCGACACCTTCGTCGACCACTTCGCCGCCACGCGCGACTGGGAATGGCGCCAGTGGCTGGACGGCGTGACCGACTGGGAGCTCAAGCGCTACTTCGAGATCATCTGATGGGCCTGTCCAACTTCTCCTTTCCCACCGCCATCACCTTCGGGCCGGGCGCCCGCCGCGAAGTCGCCGGCCACTTGCGCGGCCAGGGCGTGAAGCGCCCGCTGGTCGTGACCGACAAGGCGCTGGCCGCGCTGCCCGTGCTGGCGGAGTTCCGCTCCCACCTGCAGGGGTTGGACGTCGAGGTCTTCGCCGGCGTGTCCGGCAACCCCACGGCGGCGCAGGTCGCGGCGGGCGCCGCGGCGTTCCGGGCGCATGGCGCGGACTGCGTGATCGGGTTCGGGGGCGGCGCCACGCTGGACGTGGCCAAGGTGGTGGGCCTGGCCGCCACGCACGAAGGCGGCATCCTGGAATACGCCTGGGACCATCCGCAGGTGCGCAGCATCGCGGGGCCGCTGCCGTACTTCGTCGCGCTGCCCACCACCGCGGGCACCGGCTCCGAGGTCGGCCGCTCGGCGGTGATCAGCGAGGACGAGACGCACCTCAAGCGCGTGGTCTTCAGCCCGGCCCTGCTGGCCCGCCAGGTCTTCGCCGATCCCGAGCTCACGCTGGGGCTGCCGCCCGCCGTGACCGCGGCCACCGGCATGGACGCGCTCACCCACAACATCGAGAGCTACCTCTCGCCCGCCTGGCACCCCTTGTGCGACGGCATCGCGCTGGAGGGCACGCGCATCGCGGCCGGCGCGCTGGAGCGCGCGGTCGCCGAGCCCGGCAACCTGCAGGCGCGCAGCGACATGATGATGGCCTCCATGATGGGCGCCATCGCCTTCCAGAAGGACCTGGGCGCCGTGCATGCCTGCGCGCATGCGCTCGGGGCCGTCTGCCACCTGCACCACGGCCTGGCCAATGCGCTGATGATCGACACGGTGCTGGACTGGAACCGCGAGGCCGTGCCGGAAAAGTTCAACGAACTCGCGCACGCCTGCCGGGTGCCCGGCGGCGGTGCGGCCTTGGTGCCCTGGCTGCGGCAGCTGAAGGCGCGCATCGGGCTGGCCGGCCGCCTGGCCGACCATGGCGTGCGGCGCGAGCAGCTGCCGCGCCTGGCGGAAATCGCCTTCGCCGACATCTGCCACCACACAAATCCCCGGCCCTGCACGCAGGCCGACCTGCGCCGCCTTTTCGAGGAGGCGCTGTAGTGCTGCCGGCCGCGAGCCGCTTGAAGATCGGCCTGTCGGCCTGCTTCTCGCACGCGGACCCCACGCGCTCGCTGTTCACCGGCAAGACGCTGCAGTACGTGGAGCAGTCGATCGCGCACTGGATCATGTCCTCGGGGGCGATGGTGGTCATGGTGCCCTGTCCCACCGGCAGCACGGCGCGCGGCGACGTGACCTACGAGCACTACGCGCAGTGGCTGGACGGCCTGGTCCTGCACGGCGGCGCCGACGTCTGGCCCGGCAGCTACGGCGAGACCCCGCTGGAGGAGCGCTGGTCGGGCGACCGCGTCCGCGACGAGTATGACAAGGCGCTGGTGGCGGCCTTCGAGGCCAACGGCAAGCCCGTGTTCGGCGTCTGTCGCGGGCTGCAGCTCCTCAACGTGGCCTTCGGCGGCACCCTCTACCAGGACATCCAGACGCAGAAGCCCGAATCGCTGCGGCATCGCGACGCCGACGCCTACGACCTGAACTACCACAGCGTCGAGATCGTCAAGGGCACGCGGCTGTCGCAGCTGTACCCGGGCGTGGAGCGGGCGCGGGTCAACAGCATCCACCACCAGGGCATCAAGGACCTGGCGCCCGAGTTCGTGGTGGAGGCCGTGAGCCATGAGGACGGCGTCGTGGAAGCCATCCGTCGCCGCGACCCGGACAAGAGCTACATCGCGGCGGTGCAGTGGCACCCGGAATTCCACACCCCCCAATCCGACACCATCGACGACGCGCCCATGCTTGAAGATTTCCTCAAGGCCGCGCTGGCGGCCAAGGCCGGCCTGGGGGCGCCCCGGTGAGCCGGCTGGCCATCCTCAATCCGGCCAACGGCGAGCCGCTGGCCGAGCTGGAGGCCGACGATGCCGGCAGCGTCGCGGCCGACGCCGCCGCAGCGCGCGCCGCCCAGCCCGCGTGGGCTGCGCGTCCGCTGGCCGAACGGCTGGCCTGCATCCGCCGCTTCCGCGAGGGCGTGGTCGCCGAGCAGGAGGCCCTGGCCGTGACCATGACCCGCGAGACCGGCAAGCCCCTGCGCATGTCGCGCAACGAACTGGCGGGCCTGCTGGGCCGCATCGACTTCTTCCTGGCCGAGACGGAGGCTGCGCTCGCGACCGAGACCGTTTACGACGAAGGCGGCCTGCGGGAGCGCATCCAGCACGTGCCCCTGGGCGTGGTGGCCAACATCTCCGCCTGGAACTACCCCTGGTTCGTGGGCTGCAACGTCATCCTGCCGGCGCTGCTGGCCGGCAATGCCGTGCTGTACAAGCCTTCGGAGTACGCCACGCTCACGGGGCTGGAGATCGCGCGGCTGCTGCACGCCTGCGGCATCCCCCAGGAGGTCTTCGCCCCGCTGGTCGGCGCTGGCGAGGTGGGCGCGGCGCTGCTGCAGCAGCGGCTGGACGGCGTGTTCTTCACCGGCTCGCACGCCACCGGGTCGCGCATCGCGCAGGAGGTCGGCTCCCGCTTCCTGCGGCTGCAGCTGGAGCTGGGCGGCAAGGACCCGACCTACGTCTGCGACGACGCGGACCCGGTGCTGGCCGCGCAATCCCTGGCCGACGGCGCCATGTACAACACCGGCCAGAGCTGCTGCTCGGTCGAGCGCATCTACGTGCACGAGAAGATCCATGACGCGTTCGTCGAGGCCTTCGTGGCCACGGTGCGCGGCTTCAGGGTCGGCGACCCCCTGGACCCGGACACCTACATCGGGCCGCTCACCCGCGGGCCGCAGCTGGCAGTGCTGGAGCGGCAGGTGGCCGATGCCCGCGCCCGGGGAGCCCTGCTGCACGTGGGTGGTGAGCGCCTGCCGGGGCCGGGCCACTGGTTCGCGCCCACGGTGTTCAGCCGTGTGAACCACGAGATGGAGCTGATGCGCGAGGAAAGCTTCGGGCCGGTCATCGGCATCCAGAAGGTGGGCAGCGACGAGCAGGCCCTCGCCCTCATGAACGACACCCGCTATGGCCTGACGGCGGGCGTCTACACCCCCGACGAGCAGCGGGCGCAAGGCCTGCTCGCCCGCGTGAACGCCGGCAGCGTCTACTGGAACTGCTGCGACCGCGTCAGCCCCCGGCTTCCCTGGAGCGGGGTGGGGGACTCCGGCGTGGGGCTCACGCTGTCGCGCTACGGCATCCAGGCCTTCACCCGGCCCAAGGCCTGGCACCTGCGCCGCGCGTGAGCGGCTCGGTTCAGGCGGCCTGGGGCAGCGCCGTGGGCCGCGAGGGCGCGGGCGCCAACACCTCGGGCAGCCTGCGCACGGCCAGCCGCGAGTCCTCCAGCGCGTAGATCACGGCGCGCCGGCTGTCCGGCAGGGTGAAGCTCTGCCCCGGCTCCAGGATGATGTCGCGCGGGTCGTGGTCCAGGGTGACCCAGAGGCAGCCCTGGTGGCAGGTGAGCTGGTGCCCTTGGGCATCGCGCAGGGCGTGGATGGCGCGGGCGGGCAGGGACAGGGTGGAGAGCGAGGGAAAGCGGGTCATGGCGGGCCTTTCGCATGCGTTGTGCGAATGAATATACTGAGCGCCTCCCTCCACGACAAACGCCGAGTTTGCATGGCTCGCATGCACTCTGAGAATGCGAAAGCGCCCCCAGCCCCGGTCCTCCGGTCGCGGCGCCTGCGCCTGGACCTGCTGCACGCGTTCGAGGCGGCGGCGCGGCACCTGAGCTTTACGGCCGCGGGGCAGGAGCTGTTCATCTCGCAGTCGGCCGTGAGCCGGCAGATCCAGCAGCTGGAAGAGAACCTGGGCACGCCCCTGTTCGAGCGCCGGCACCGCTCGCTCGCGCTCACGGAGGCGGGCCGCATCATGCAACGCGCCGTGAACGACAGCCTGGAGCGGCTGCTCGATGCCGCGGCGCGGGCGCGCCCGTCCGCGCCCGCGCGCCAGGTGGCCATCACCTGCACGCCGGGTTTTGCCTCGTTCTGGCTGATCCCCCGCCTGGCCCGCTTCACGGCCGACCATCCGGGCGTGGACGTGCGGCTGTCCGCCACGCTGGACATCCTGGACCTGGGCCGCAGCGGCGTCGACGTGGCCATCCGCTTCGTGCCGCGCGCCCAGGGCAAGGGGCCGATGCTGTTCGAGGAGGAGGTGCAGCCGCTGTGCGCGCCGTCCCTGCTGGCGGACCGCAGGCGGCCGCTCAGGTCGCCGGCCGACCTGCAGCAGCACACGCTGCTGACGGTGGACCTGCCGCAGTCCGCCCCCACCCTGGACTGGGAGCCCTGGCTGCAGCTGATGGGGCTGGACACCGTGCGCCCGGCCAACACCTTGCGCTTCACCCAGTACGCCGAGGCCGTGGCCGCGGCCGCCGCAGGGCAGGGCGTGGTGATCGGCCGCCTGCCTCTTCTTGCCGAGCTGGTGCGGCAGCGCAAGCTGGTGGCGCCCTTCAAGGGCCGCGCCGCGTCGCTGCGCGGCTATTTCGTCGAGGTGGCCGCCCACGCCGCCGGCAACGCGGACGCGCAGGACTTCGTGCGCTGGCTGCAGGCCGAGGCCGCGTAGGCTGGCGACTACAGCAAGCGCCGCCTCGCGACGCTCAGCCGTTGCGGCAGGCCGCCGTATCTTGGGCCTTGCACAACTCCAGGAGAACGCCGTGGCCGCACACGATGCCTGCACCCTGCTCGACGACGACCACAATCAGGTCATCCGCCTGTTCGAGCAGTACAAGTCCGCGCATGAAGCCAACCGCAAACGGCTGCTCACCGAGCAGATCTGCCACGAACTGCAGGTGCACATGCAGATCGAGGAAGAAATCTTCTACCCCGCGTTCCGCGAAGCCGGCGGTGCCGGGGAGCTGGTGGACGAAGGCGAGCACGAGCACCAGGAGGCCCGCGAGCTGGTCGCCCTGGTGCGCCAGAAGCAGGTCGACGACCGGCTGATGCTCGAGCTCGAAGACGCCATCCTCCACCACGTGAACGACGAGCGCGAGAAGATGTTCCCCCAGGCCCGCAAGACGCCGGGCCTGGACCTGATGCAGCTGGCCCGGCAGCTGGAAGCGCGCAAGGCCGAGCTGGCGGTGGGGCATCCGGCATGAGGCGGGCGCTCTGGGCCCAGTCCCTGCGGGAGGGCGCGGTCGCCGGCACGGCGGCCAGCGTGCTGTCCACGCTGGTGCTGGCCCTGGTGGGCCGCCGCCAGGCCGGAAGCGCCGCCGCGCCCGTGAATGCCGCCAGCCATTGGCTGTGGGGCGACGAGTCGCTGCGCGCCGATGCCTGGGATGGCCGCCACACGCTGGTGGGCGCCTTGACCCAGCATGCGGCGTCCATCTTCTGGGCCACGCTGTACGCCCGGCTGTACGGCCACCGCGCGGAAGCCAAGGAGCCGGTCCAGGCGCTGGCCGGCGGCATCGCCACCAGCGCCGCCGCCTACGTGATCGACTACACGGTCACGCCCCGGCGCTTCACCCCCGGCTACGAACACCGGCTGGACGGGCGGGGCATGCTGGCCGTGTACGGCGCGCTGGCGCTGGGCTTTGCCGCCGGCGCGATGGCCTTGAGGAGCCGGCAGCTGGACTGAGAACGGGCAGATGAGCTGGCACACCGCTTGCATCTCGACTTGGATACAAGTCTGGATGCTCAAAGATGGTGCAAGCGGCTTCTGCGGTGGTGTCTTCCGGTCCTGCGGCCCGTGCCGCCGGCCTGGCGCCGCAGGCCTGGATCTCGCGATTTGACGCGCCGCTGGCGGGCGCCGCCCACGGCCCGCTGGCCGGGCTGCGCTTCGCAGCCAAGGACAACATCGACGTGCAGGGCCTGCCGACCACGGCGGCCTGCCCGGCGTTCGCTTACCAGCCCCCGGCGCACGCCAGCGTGGTGCGCCGTCTGCTGGATGCTGGTGCATCGCTGGCAGGCAAGACCAACCTCGACCAGTTCGCCTGCGGGCTGAACGGCACCCGCTCGCCTTATGGCGCGGTGCCCAATGCCTTCGACCCCCGGTATGTGTCGGGCGGATCCAGCTCCGGCTCCGCCTACGTGGTCGCCACGGGGCAGGTGGACTTTTCGCTGGGCACCGACACCGCCGGCTCGGGCCGCGTGCCGGCCGGCCTGAACAACATCGTGGGCCTCAAGCCATCCAAGGGCCTGGTCAGCGCCCGTGGCGTGGTGCCGGCCGCGCAAAGCGTGGACTGCGTGTCCATCTTCGCGCGCAGCGTGGGCCTGGCGGCCAGGGTGCTGCAGCAGGCCGCCGGCTTCGACGCCGCCGATCCCTATTCGCGCGCCCTCACGATGGCGGACAGGCCCTTCGGCGCGCGCGTGCGATTCGGCGTGCCGGACACGCTCAGCTTCTTCGGCGACGGGCTGGCCCAGGCCGCGTTCCAGCAGGCCATCACGCGCCTGCGGGAACTGGGCGGCGAGCCGGTCACCATCGACTACGCGCCCTTGGCGGAAGCCGCGGCCCTGCTGTACGAAAGCGCACTGGTCGCCGAGCGCTATGCGGCGATCCGCAGCTTCTTCGACGGCCACGAGCACGAGGTGGTCGAGCCCGTGCGCGGCATCGTCGCGGCCGGCCGCGGCTACAGCGCGGCCGACCTGTGCGAGGCGCAGACCCGCTTGCGCGCCCTGGGGCAGCAGGCGTCCGCGATGTGGGACCGCATCGACGTGCTGCTGCTGCCCACCGCGCCCACGCACTACACCATCGAGCAGATGCAGGCCGACCCGGTGGCGCTCAACCGCCACCTGGGCGCCTACACGAACTTCGTCAACCTGCTGGACTACGCCGCGCTCTCGGTGCCCAGCGCGATCCGCCCCGACGGCCTGCCGTTCGGCGTCACCTTCGTGGGGCCCTGCGGCAGCGACTGGCAGCTGGCCGAGCTGGGCCAGCGCTACCACCTCGCCACGGGCCTGCCTCAGGGCGCCACCGGCGAGCCCTTGCCGGCAGCCGAACCCATTCCGGGCCTCCATCCCGCGCCCACGGTGCAGGTCGCCGTTGTGGGCGCGCACTTGTCCGGCATGCCGCTCAACGGGCAGCTCACCGAACGCGGCGCCACGCTGGTGGGGGCCGCCGAGACCGCGCCGGACTACCGCTTCTATGCCCTGCCCGGCACCACCCCGCCCAAGCCCGGGCTGCTGCGCGTGGCGCCGGGCACCGGCGGCCGCATCGCGCTGGAGGTGTGGGAGATGCCGCTGGAGCACTACGGCTCCTTCGTGTCGCTGATCCCCCCGCCCCTGGGCATAGGCACCCTGCAGCTGGCCGACGGCCGCAGCTTGCAGGGGTTCGTCTGCGAGGCACAGGCCTTGCAAGGCGCCCAGGACATCACCCACCACGGCGGCTGGCGCGCCTACATCGCCGCGCGCGCCCTTGCCTGACCCCTTTTGACCCACCAGGAGAACCCCATGAGCCAAGACGGACCCCGTTCCACCTCCGCCGTGTCACGGCGCACCTTGATCAAGTCCGGGGCCGCTGCGGCGGCCGCGGGCGTGCTCGCTGCCCCCAGCGTGCGGGCGCAGGCCGGTCCGAAGATCCGCATCGGGTTCTGGCCCGTGGCCGCGGGGCTGCCCTTCTTCGCCGCGATCGAGAAAGGCTACTTCAAGGAGGCCGGCCTGGACGTCGAGCCCTTGAAGTTCGCCGGCGCGCAGCAGGTGATGGAAGCCATGCTGTCCGGCCGCTCCGACGGCAGCTCCAACGGCACCGGCTCGGCCAACCTGGCGATCGGCGAGATCGCGCAGCCGGGCCTGTTCAAGATCTTCTGCACCAACCCAAGCAACGCCAGGCACGTGCTGGAGCAGTTCCTGGTGCCCAAGGACAGCCCGGTCAAGACCGTGGCCGAACTCAAGGGCAAGCGCGTGGCCAGCGGCCCCGGCATCCAGAACGTGACCCTGGCCAAGACCATGCTGGAGCGCGCCGGCGCCGGCGCCATGAACGTGACCGAGCTGCCCATCGGCCAGCACGTCGCGGCGCTCGCCGCCGGACAGGTCGACGCGGTCTACACGCTGGAGCCCACGGGCACGGTCGGCCGCCTGAACGGCACCACCCGCATGCTGGAAGCCGGCGTGGTGGCGCACTACATCCTGGGCGACCCGATGGCGCCTTGGCACGGCGGCTCGGCCAGCCTGACCAGCGACTTCATCAAGAAGCACCCCGAGATCGCCAGGCGCTACATCGCCGCGTACACGCGCGGCGTGCAGCTGGTGCGCACGCAGCCGAACGAGGCGCGCCAGTTCATGAAGGGCTACACGGCGATCGAGGGGCCGCTCACGAACGAGGTGCCGCTGGCCTCGTACATGCTCTACAACGAATTCAAGCCGGCCGACATCGCCTACTTCCAGAAGTTCTTCGACCTGTTCACCGAGAAGGGCATCTTCGAGAAGAAGGTCGCGGTGGACGGCCTCCTCTACAAGGGTTGAAACAATGACGACCCCCACGTTTGCGGCTGCGCCGCTGCTCTGCCCCCCGAGGGGGCTCAAGCCTCCTTCGGGCGGCCGTGCGGAGGCTTGATATGGCCACGCCTTCCGACGCCGTCCCCTGGACACCGCCTGCTGCCACCGCGCCCCCGGTGCGGCGGCAGCCGCAGTGGGGCCGCCTGCTGCCGTTCGTGGGCCCCCTGCTGCTGTTCATCGTGTGGGACTTCGTGGTGCGCTTCGGCTTCATCAAGGCCATCCTGCTGCCGCCGCCCGCCGCCACGATCGAGACGCTGGTCACGGGCCTGCTGGGCGGGCCGCTGCTGGCCGACTTCCTGGTGACCGTCAAGCGCACGCTGCAGGCGTTCGCGATCGCGGCGGCCGTCGGCATGCCGCTGGGCGTGCTGCTGGGCAGCAACGAGAAGGCCTACCGCAGCGTGGAGTTCCTGATCGACTTCTTCCGGTCCACGCCGTCCTCGGCCCTGATCCCGCTGTTCCTCATGATCTTCGGCACCTCGGACGTCAACAAGGTCGCGATCGCCGCCTTCGGCGCGTTCCTGATCGTGGTCTTCAACAGCGCCTACGGCGTCATCAACGCGCGCAAGCAGCGGGTGATGGCGGCCAAGGTGATGGGCGCCTCGCGCTGGCAGACCTTCCGCGACGTGCTGGTGTGGGAAAGCCTGCAGCCCAGCTTCGTGGGGTTGCGCTCGGCGGTCTCCATGGCGCTGGTGATCGTGATCGTGGCCGAGATGTTCATCGGCGCCGACAGCGGCCTGGGCAACCGGATCATCAATGCGCAGCAGGTCCTCAACGTCAAGAGCATGTACGCCTCCATCCTGGCGGCCGGCGCGCTGGGCTACGCGCTGAACGTGCTGTTCCTCGTGGCCGAGCGCCGCATCGTCCACTGGAGCGGAAGGTAACCATGAACGCTGTCCTGAACGCGCCGGTCGAGTCCTACCCCGACGTCCCCCGGCCCGAGTTCAAGCCCGGCCCCGCCGGCACGCACATCACCATCCGCGGCCTGAC
>CAZZAW010000013.1:0-21952 GCA_964652405.1 uncultured Ramlibacter sp. | reverse complement strand
ATGAACGAACTGCAGACGGTGGCCGAAGGCGACCTGACGCAGGAAGCCACGGTGACCGAGGACATCACGGGCGCCATCGCCGACTCGGTGAACTACACGGTGGAAGAACTCCGGCAGCTGGTGGGCAGCGTGCAGAGCACGGCGACCAAGGTGGCGCAGACGACGGCCCAGGTGGAAAGCACGTCCACCGAGCTGCTGGCGGCTTCCACGGAACAGCTGCGCGAGATCCGCGAGACCGGCCAGTCGGTGCTCGACATGGCAGGCCGAATCAACGCGGTGTCCGGCCAGGCGCAGGAATCGGCCCAGGTGGCGCGGCAATCGCTGCAAGCCGCCGAGTCCGGCCTCGCGGCCGTGCAGAACGCGATCGGCGGCATGAACTCCATCCGCGACCAGATCCAGGAAACCTCCAAGCGGATCAAGCGCCTGGGCGAATCCTCGCAGGAGATTGGTGAAATCACCGAACTGATCTCGGACATTACCGAACAGACCAACGTGCTGGCCTTGAACGCCGCCATCCAGGCCGCGTCGGCCGGTGAAGCCGGCCGCGGCTTCTCGGTGGTTGCTGAAGAAGTGCAGCGACTGGCCGAACGCTCCGCCGACGCCACGCGCCAGATTGCCGCGCTGGTGAAGACCATTCAGACCGACACGCAGGACGCGGTGGCCGCCATGGAGCGCTCCACGCAGGGTGTGGTGGAAGGGGCGAAGCTGTCCGACAACGCCGGCACCGCCCTGACCGAGATCGACCAGGTGTCGCGCCGCCTCGCCGAGCTGATCGAGCAGATCTCGGCCACTGCGGCGAAGGAGGCCGAGTCCGCCAACGTGGTGGCCGGCAACATCCAGCACATTTTCGCGGTGACGGAACAGACCGGTGAAGGCACGCGCTCCACGGCCCAGCAGGTGCGCGAGCTGTCGCGCATGGCCGAGGAACTGCGCCAGTCGGTGTCGCGATTCAAGATCGCGTAACGCCGCCCCTTCGCGCAGTCCCGTTCCCCGCCGCAGCCAGAGTCTTTCATGCAAGCCAACGAAACCGATCTTGATCTGGCCGCCAACGACCTGGGCCCGCTGGCCTGGGTGCTGGACGAACTGCGCAAGTCGCTCGATACCGCCTCGGCCGCGCTGCGCCGCTTCGTGCGCGACGCCGGGCAGGCCCGCGGCACCGACATGGCTTCGGTGGACACCGGCCAGTTGCGCATCGCCCGCCAGCAGCTGCACCAGGCCGTCGGCGCGCTCGAAATGGTCGGGCTGCAGGCGCCCGCCCAGGTGCTGCGCGCCATGGAGGCCGCCGCCCAGAAATTCGTGGAGCGGCCCGAGCTGTGCAGCGAGGCGGCCTCCGCCAAGATCGAGCGCGCGGGGTTCGCGCTGACCGAATACCTGGAATGCGTGTTGATGGGCAAGCCGGTTTCGGCCGTGGCCCTGTTCCCCCAGTACCGCGACGTGCAGGAGCTCGCCGGTGCCGACCGTGTGCACCCGGCTGACCTCTGGTCCATCGACTGGCGCTGGACCGAGCCGGAGACGCCGGCGGTCAGCCGTGCCCTTGTGTACGACCCGGCCGTGCGTTCGCGCCTGGACCAGGCAGTGCTGCGCATTGTCAAGTCCGCCGATGGGCTGGCCGGCCGAGAGCTGGCCGATGCGTGCCTCTCCCTGGCCGCCAGCCAGTCCGCGCGCCAGCCCAAGGTGTTCTGGAAGGTGGCGGCCGGCTATTTCGAGGCGATCGCCCAGGGGCTGCTCCCGCCCGACGTGTATGTGAAGCGGGCGGCTTCGCGCGTGCTCCTGCAGTACGCCACGCTGGCCAAGGGCGAGTTGGGCGTGTCCGACCGCCTGGCGCAGGACCTGGTCTTCTTCTGCGCCCAGGCCGTGCCGGTACGGCCGACCGATGCGCCCGTCCTGGCCAGCGTGCGCCAGGCCTACGGACTCGCACGCCACAAGCCGGTCGACTACCAGACACCGCAGTTCGGCCGCTTCGACCCCGCGCTGCTGACGCAGGCGCGCAAGCGCATCTCGGCGGCCAAGGAAACCTGGTCCACCCTGTCCGGCGGCGACGCCAACAAGCTCAAGGGCGTGGGCGAGCAGTTCCACCTGGTCAGCGATTCGCTGACCAAGCTGTACCCGCCCAGCGCGCCACTGGCCCAGAGCCTCAGCAATGCGGTCGACAGCGTGGTCCGCTCCGGCCAGCCGCCGCGCGCCGAGCTGGCCATGGAAGTGGCCACAGCGGTGCTGTACCTGGAGGCCACTTTCGAGGACCTGGACACCGGCGACGCCCAGCTGGCGGTCCGCACGGCCCGCCTGGCCGAACGGCTGGACGCGGTGCGGCAGGGCGCACAGCCCCAGCCCCTGGAAACCTGGATGGAGGAGCTGTACCGCCGCGTCAGCGACCGCCAGACCATGGGCAGCGTGGTCGGCGAGCTGCGCGCCACCCTGAGCGAGCTGGAGAAGGTGCTGGACAACTTCTTCCGCAACCCGCAGGACAAGACGCCCCTGCAGAACGCTCCCGCGCACCTGTCGCAGATGCGGGGCGTGCTCTCCGTGCTGGGCCTGGACCAGGCCTCGCAGGCGGTGATGCGCATGCGTGAGAGCGTCGAAGAGATCATGGTGACCGAGATCGACGAGGCCAAGGCCCGCGCGGCCGGCACCTTCGACAAGCTGGGCAACAACCTGGGCGCGCTCGGCTTTCTGATCGACATGCTCAACTACCAGCCCACGCTGGCCAAGAAGCTGTTCGTCTACGACGACTCCCTGGGCGAGCTCAAGCCGCTGATGGGCCGCACCGGCGCCGAGCCGCAGGAGCAGGAAGAGGAAGCCCTCCCGCCGTCCTTCGAGGCCGAGCCGCAAGCCGCGCCGGCGCCGGCGGTGGTGCCCCCGGCCGCGCCTGTGGCGGCGCCCGTGGTGCCCCCCGTCATCGCGGCGGCGCCGGCCGCCGCACAGGACCAGGACGACGGCGGCGAAGACGAGCTGCTGGACATCTTCCTGGAGGAGGCGCGCGAAGTGGTGCAGACCGGTCTGGCCGCCCTGCAGGCGCTGGCCGCCGAACCTTCCAACGTGGGCGAGCTCACCACCCTGCGCCGGGCGTTCCACACGCTCAAGGGCAGCTCGCGCATGGTGGGCCTGAACGAATTCGGCGAAGCCGGCTGGTCCCTGGAGCAGGTGCTCAACACCTGGCTCGCGGACCAGAAACCGGCTACCGACGACTTGCGCGCCCTGGCGGGCGAAGCGCTGCAAGGCTTTGGCCGCTGGATCGAGGACATCGCCGCCCACCAGGACGGCGCCTGGAAGTCCAGCATGTTCAGGGGCCCGGCCGACGCGCTGAGGACCGAGAACCGGCTGGTGCCACTGGCTCTGCCCGAGGTGGCCGCTGCCCAGCCCGCCGCGGCGCCTGCCGCCCCCGAACTGGCGGCGCTGGTCGAATCCGTGGTCGAGCCGCTGTCGCTGGACTTGCCGGACTTCAGCCCGCCCGCCGAGGCGCCCGCTGTGGTCGAAGCGCCCGCATCGGCCGGACCGGCGGAGCCCGAAATTTCGCTGGACCTGTCCTTCGGCGCACCTGCCGAGCCGGCGCCCGCAGCCGAACCCGAGGTGGCCACGACCGTTGCCGAGGCACCGGTTTCCTTCGAGCTGCCCGAGCTGTCCGCGGAGCCTGCCCCCGAATCCGCCGACCCGCTGGCGCCCGACGTTACCCAGGTCCTTCGAGCCGAGCCCGTGGAGGCCCAGGAACTCCCGGCGGACGAACTCCCCGCTGATTTCGTGTTCGACCTGGGTCCGCCCGCGGACCTGGCGCCGGCCGAGCCGGTGCAGATCGAAGGCATCGACTTCGGCAGCCTGGCGGCGGTCTCGGCTGCGCAGGAGCCCGCCATGGCCCCGGAGGCGGAGCTGCCGGCGCCGACGGCCGAGGTGACCGACCTGAGTTTCGAGGCCGAGCCGGTCCTGGCCAGCGCGGACGAGCAGGTCAAGGTGATCGGGCCGTTGCGCATCGGCATCCCGCTGTACAACGTGTACCTGAACGAAGCGGACGAATGGTCGCGCCGCCTGGTGACCGAAGTCGGTGAATGGGCCCTGGAGCTGAACCAGCGCGTGCCCGATTCGACCGTGGGCTTGGCCCACGCCCTGGCGGGCAGTTCGGCCACCGTTGGATTCCAGGCCCTGTCGGACATCGCCCGGGCGCTCGAGACCTCCCTGCTGCACACCCAGACCCTGGCCCACGGCACGCCCCAGCACGGCCAGGCGTTCACGGCCGCGGCCGAGGAAATCCGCCGGCTGCTGCACCAGTTCGCGGCCGGGTTCCTCAAGGAGCCGGATCCCCGCATCACGCAGGCACTGGCCGACCTGGAATCGCTGGACGTGCCGCGCCGCGCCGACCTCTCCGACGGCACCAACCCGTTCGGCCTGCCCAGTTTCCACCTCGAACCGGTCGCGCCTGCGCAACCCGTGGCCGAACAGCCCGAGCCGGCAGTGGCCGAGCCGCCGGCTGCGGCCGTGGCGCCGGCCCCGGTGCTGCAGGTCCAGCCAGCGCCGGCCCCCGAGCCCGCGCCTGTCGCGCCCACCGGCCCGATCCAGGCCGCCAGCCTGGGCGAGGACGAAGACGACATCGACATCGCCGACGCGATCGACGCCGACCTGTTCCCCATCTTCGAGGAAGAAGCGGTCGAACTGATGCCCCAGCTGGGCGGTGCCCTGCGCCAGTGGGCGGCCCGGCCTGACAACCGGGGCGCGCGAGACGAAGTGCTGCGCGCCCTGCACACGCTCAAGGGCAGCGCCCGGCTGGCCGGCGCGCTGCGTCTGGGCGAAATGACGCACCGGCTGGAGTCCGAGATCGAGTACCTCGGCTCGGAGAACGTCGCCGCCGCCGACATCGAGCCGCTGCTGCACCGCTTCGACAACATGCAGGCCCGCTTCGACGCCCTGCGTACCGGCGCGGAGCAGGCGCAGCAAGCCCCCGTGGCGGCGCCCGTCTTGCCGGTGGAGGCTGCACCCTCACCGCAGGCCCAGCCGGAGGTGGCCGCGATGCCGTCCGCTGCCGCTGCGCCCGCCGCGCCCGTGCGCACGGCCCTGGCCAAGCCCGCGACCACGCTGCTCGCGCCGCAGCGCGCCGCGTCCAACCAGGCGGTGCGCGTGCGTTCGCAGCTGCTGGACCGCCTGGTGAACCAGGCCGGCGAGGTGATGATCACCCGCTCGAGACTGGAGAACGAGCTCAGCCAGCTGCGCAGCTCGCTGAACGACCTGACAGGCAACCTGGACCGCCTGCGCTCGCAGCTGCGCGACATCGAGCTGCAGGCCGAATCGCAGATGCAGTCGCGACTGGCGCAGGCCAAGGACTCGGCGGCCGGCTTCGACCCGCTGGAGTTCGACCGCTTCACCCGCGTGCAGGAACTCACCCGCATGATGGCCGAGTCGGTGAACGACGTGGCCACGGTGCAGCGCAACCTGCAGCGCACGGTGGAAGCCACCGAGGACGACCTGATCGCCCAGGCCCGCCAGACCCGCGAGCTCCAGCGCGACCTGCTGCGCACCCGCATGGTGGAGTTCGAGGGCATCTCCGACCGCCTGTACCGCGTGGTGCGCCTGGCCTCCAAGGAAACCGGCAAGCAGGTGAAGCTGGACATCACCGGCGGCTCCATCGAGATGGACCGCGGCGTGCTGGACCGCATGACGCCCGCGTTCGAGCACCTGCTGCGCAACTGCGTGGCGCACGGCATCGAGGACCCCGCGGCGCGCGCCGGCAGCGGCAAGGACCCGGTGGGCACCATCCTGATCAACCTGCACCAGGAAGGCAACGACGTCTCGGTCGAGTTCCGCGACGACGGCGCCGGCCTGAACCTGCCCCGCATCCGCGAGAAGGCGCTGCAGCAGGGCCTGATCACCGCGGGCCAGGAGATCAGCGACGCCGAAGCCGCCAACCTGATCTTCATGCCGGGCTTCTCGACCGCCGCCCAGGTCACCGAGCTGGCCGGCCGCGGCATCGGCATGGACGTGGTGCGCTCCGAAGTGAACGCGCTGGGCGGCCGGATCGAGACCGCCACCCAGCCCGGCCAGGGCACCAGCTTCAAGCTGGTGCTGCCGCTGACCACCGCCGTGACGCAGGTGGTGATGATCCGCTCCGGCCAGCTCTCCATCGGCGTGCCCGCCAACCTGGTGGAGATCGTGCGGCGCGCCACCGCCAAGGAAGTCCAGCAGGCCTACAACAGCGGCAACTACGAGTTCCTGGGCGAGCAGCTGCCGTTCTACTGGTCGGGCGCGCTGCTGCAGGCGTCGCAACGCAGCACCGAGCCGCAGGCCAAGACCCTGCCCGTGGTCGTGTTCCGAAGCGCCGCCCAGCGCATCGCGGTGCACGTGGACGAAGTGCTGGGCAACCAGGAAGTGGTGGTGAAGAACCTGGGCCCGCAGCTGTCGCGCCTGCCCGGCCTCGCCGGCATGACGGTGCTGGCTTCCGGCGCCGTGGTCCTGATCTACAACCCGGTGGCGCTCACGGCCGTGTACGGCGAGCAGGCCCGCCAGCTGAGCGCCGACCATGCCCAGCCCGAGGTGCTGGAGCAGACGGCGGCCGCCGCCGGCACCAGCCTGCCGGCCGTGGTGCAGGCCGCCGTGGCGCCCCAGATCCCGCTGGTGCTGGTGGTGGACGATTCCATCACCGTGCGCCGCGTCACGCAGCGCCTGCTGCAGCGCGAAGGTTACCGCGTGGCGCTGGCGGCCGACGGCCTGCAGGCGCTCGAGCGGCTGGCCGAGGAGCGGCCCACCGTGGTCCTGTCGGACATCGAGATGCCGCGCATGGACGGCTTCGACCTGGCCCGCAACATCCGAGGCGACGCCCGCCTGAAGGAACTGCCCATCGTGATGATCACCTCGCGCATCGCCGAGAAGCATCGCGAGCATGCCAAGGAGCTCGGCGTGAACCACTACCTGGGCAAGCCGTACTCGGAAGAAGAGCTGCTGAGCCTGGTGCGCCACTACAGCAGCGCCGCCATCCCGGCCTGAGGCCAAAAACAGCCTGCGGCCCGCATCCCGCGGGCGCAGGCTGCTATTCTTTCTGTAGCGGGTCGCCCGCCTTCCTGACCACCGCGTAGCGCCGCAGCGTCCGCTCGCGCGCCACGTCGTGGTCCACCACGGGCCGCGGGTAGTCGCGGCCCAGCGCCAGGCCTGCGGCGGCGAGTTCCACCGGCGAAGCCGTCCAGGGCTCGTGCAGCACCTGCGGCGGCAGGCCGGCCAGCTGCGGCAGGTAGCGAAGGATGAACTTGCCTTCGGGGTCGAACTTGCGGCTCTGGCTCACCGGGTTGAAGATGCGGAAGTAGGGCTGGGCGTCGCAGCCGGAAGAACTGGCCCACTGCCAGCCGCCGTTGTTGGCCGACAGGTCGTAGTCGTTCAACTGCAGCGCGAAGTAGCGCTCACCCCGGCGCCAGTCCACGCCCAGGTCCTTGCACAGGAAGCTGGCTGTCACCATCCGCAGCCGGTTGTGCATGTAGCCGGTCTGGTTCAGCTGCAGCATGGCGGCGTCCACCAGCGGGTAGCCGGTGCGGCCCTCGCACCAGGCGGCGAACAGCGCCTCGGCCCGCGGGCCCTCCTCCCATTCAATGGCGTCGTATTCGCGCCGGAAGCTGTGGCCCCAGCCGGACGCGTCCGCCACGTGGGGAAAGTTGGCCAGCACCTGGAAGTAGAAGTCGCGCCAGACCAGCTCGCTCAGCCAGGTGGCGGCGCCCTCGTCGCCGCGCTCGGCCTGGGCGTGGGCGGCAGCGGCCAGCGTGCGGATCGAGACTGTGCCGAAGCGCAGGTGCACCGACAGGTAGCTGGGCCCCTTCACCGCCGGGAAGTCTCGGCTCTGGTGGTAGCGCGCCATGCGCCCCTTGAATTCCGCGAAGAGCGCCTGGCCGGCCCGCTCGCCGGCCGGCACCGGCAGCGTGGCCGGCTCGAAGCCGATCTCCTCCAGCGACGGCACCGGCCGCCGCCAGGCTTCGGGCCGCGGCGCCAGTGCAGGGGCGTAGCGTTCCACCGGGTAGGGCTTGAGGTAGAACGCGTCCAGCTTGGCCAGCCACGCCCGCTTGTAGGGCGTGAACACCGAGTAGGGCTTGCCGCCCTGGGTCAGCAGTTCCTGGCGCTCGAAGATGACCTGGTCCTTGGACGCGTGCATGGCCACGCCCTGGGCCGCCAACGCGCGGCTCACCTCGGCGTCGCGGGCGATGGCGGCCTGCTCGTAGTCGGTATTGGCGAACACCGCCTGCACGCCCAGCGAGCGCGCCAGCCGCGGCACCTCGTCCCGGGCCCGGCCGTGCAGCACGATCAGCCCGGCCGCCGGCCGGCCAGACAGCTCGCGCAGCCGCTCGTCCAGCCCGGCCAGCGAGTCGCGGATGAAGGCCACCCGGCGGTCGCGGCGCGGCAGCGGATCCAGGATCTCCGTGTCGAGCACGAACACGCAGAACAGCTGCTCGCACGATTTCAGCCCGTGGTACAGCGCCGCGTTGTCCTGCGCGCGCAGGTCCCGGCGAAACCACATGAGGCCGGCGGGATAGGGCTTTGGCATGGGCGTTGCGTAAAATGGCCGATCATGCCCGCCGACCAGTCCACCATCAACCTGACGCATCATTTCCTGATCGCGATGCCGGGGCTGGAGGATGCGGCGTTCGCCAAGAGCGTCGTCTACCTGTGCGAGCACAGCAGCCGCGGCGCGCTGGGCCTGGTGATCAACAAGCCCAGCGACATCAACCTGAAGCACCTGTTCGACAAGGTGGACCTGCCGCTGGCGCGCGACGACCTGGCCGCCGCGCCGGTGTTCCACGGCGGCCCGGTGCAGACCGAGCGCGGCTTCGTGCTCCACGAGGCGGTGTTCACCGGCGAGGCAACGCCCGAGGAGCCGGTCTACGCCTCCACCATGACCATCCCCGGCGGGCTGGAGATGACCACCTCCAAGGACGTGCTGGAGGCCCTGGCCACCGGCGCCGGCCCGCGCAAGGTGCTGGTCTCGCTGGGCTACTCGGCCTGGGGCGAAGGCCAGCTGGAGTCGGAGATCGCCGAGAACAGCTGGCTGACCGTGGGCGCGGACACGGCCATCATCTTCGACACGCCGGTGGAGCAGCGCTACGACAAGGCGCTGTCGCTGCTGGGGCTGCAGGCGTGGATGCTGTCACCGGACGCGGGGCACGCATGACGGGCCCCGCGCCGCTCGACGTCCCTTCCCACTTCCAGACCTTTCTTGCTTTCGACTTCGGCACGCGGCGCACCGGGGTGGCCGTGGGCAACCGCCTGCTGCGCACGGCCACGGCCCAGCCGACCATCCGTGCCGAAGGCGCGGCCCGGCTGGAAGCGGCCGCCGTGCGCGTCAAGGAATGGCGGCCCGACGCGCTGGTGGTGGGCGTGCCGTTCCATCCCGACGGCGCCAGCCACGACAATACGGCCCGCGCCCGCAAGTTCGGGCGCCAGCTGGCGGCCCGGGTGAGGCTGCCGGTGTATGAAGTGGATGAGCGGTACAGCACCACGGAGGCGCTGTCCGCCGGTGCGGCGGACGCCGACGGCGCCGCCGCCTGCATCATCCTGGAACAGTTCTTGAGGAGCCTGCCGTGACGACACTCGCCCTGGATGCCGAGGCGCTTTACCGCGAACTGCTGGGCGGCGTGCGCCAGCTGCGCAGCCCGGACACCCGCCTGGTGGGCATCACCTCCGGCGGGGCCTGGCTGGCGGCGCGGCTGCAGAAGGACCTGCAACTGACGGGCGAGGCCGGCGTGATCTCGTCGGCCATGCACCGCGACGACTTTGCGCGCCGCGGGCTCGCCGGCGCCGGCCACCAGACGCAGCTCGCGTTCGACGTGAACAACGCCCACATCCTGCTGCTCGACGACGTGCTGTACACCGGCCGCACCTTGCGCGCCGTGCTCAACGAACTGTTCGACTACGGCCGTCCCGCCAGCGTGAAGCTCGCCGTGCTCGTGGACCGCGGCGGGCGCGAGCTGCCGGTGCAGGCCGACTACGCGGCCGCGCGCGTGGCACTTCCGGCCACGCAGTCGCTGGCACTGGCGCAGGACGCCGGCGGCCGCTTCAGCTTCAAGGTGGAAGGCGCCTGAACCTCCCGACAGCCATGCTCTACAAACGAAACCCGCAACTGAACAAGCACGGCGAGCTGGTGCACCTGCTGTCCATCGAGGGCCTGCCCCGCGACATCGTCACGCACATCCTCGACACCGCGACCAGCTTCGTCGGCGTGACCGACCGCGAGGTCAAGAAGGTGCCGCTGCTGCGCGGCAAGAGCGTGTTCAACCTGTTCTTCGAGAACAGCACCCGCACCCGCACCACCTTCGAGATCGCGGCCACCCGCCTGTCGGCCGACGTGATCAACCTGGACATCGCGCGCTCCTCGGCCAGCAAGGGCGAGTCGCTGCTGGACACCATCGCCAACCTGTCGGCCATGGCCGCCGACCTGTTCGTGGTGCGGCACAGCGAGTCGGGCGCGCCCTACCTGATCGCGCAGCACGTGGCGCCGCACGTGCACGTGGTCAACGCCGGCGACGGCCGCCATGCCCACCCCACCCAGGGGCTGCTGGACATGTACACCATCCGCCACTACAAGAAGGACTTCTCCAACCTCACGGTGGCCATCGTCGGGGACGTGCTGCACTCGCGCGTGGCCCGCTCGGACATCCACGCGCTCACCACGCTGGGCTGCGCCGAGGTGCGGGTGGTCGGCCCCCGCACGCTGGTGCCCGGCGACATGAAGGAGATGGGCGTGCGCGTCTTCCACACGCTGGAGGAGGGCATCCGGGGCTGCGACGTGGTGATCATGCTGCGCCTGCAGAACGAGCGCATGAGCGGGGCGCTGCTGCCCAGCTCGCAGGAGTTCTTCAAGAGCTTCGGGCTCACGCCCGAGAAACTGCAGCTGGCCAAGCCCGATGCCATCGTGATGCACCCGGGCCCGATCAACCGCGGTGTGGAGATCGCCTCCGCCGTGGTGGACGGCAAGCAGAGCGTGATCCTGCCGCAGGTCACCTTCGGCATCGCGGTGCGCATGGCCGTGATGAGCATCGTCGCCGGGAACGAAGCCTCATGAAGATCCTGATCAAGAACGGCCGCGTCATCGACCCGGCCCGCAACCTGGATGAAATCTGCGACCTGGCGCTGGCGGCAGGCCGGGTGCTGGCTATCAAAAATATAGCGGACGGCTTCTCTCCGAACCGGGTGATCGACGCCTCCGGCTGCGTGGTCGCGCCTGGGCTGGTCGACCTGGCGCTGCGCCTGCGCGAGCCCGGCCACGAGCACGAGGGCATGCTCGAGTCGGAGATGGCCGCCGCGGTGGCCGGCGGCGTGACCAGCCTGGTCTGCCCGCCCGACACCGACCCGGTGCTGGACGAGCCCGGGCTGGTGGAGATGCTCAAGATGCGCGCCGAAAAGCTCCACCAGGCCCGGGTGTTCCCGCTGGGTGCGCTCACGCGAGGGCTGGGCGGCGAGATCCTGACCGAGATGGCCGAGCTCACCGAGGCCGGGTGCGTGGGCTTCAGCCAGGCCGAAGTGCCGCTGGCCAACACCCAGGTGCTGCAGCGCGCCATGCAGTACGCGGCGACCTACGGCTACACCGTCTGGCTGCGGCCGCAGGAGCTGTACCTCGGCAAGGGCGTGGCCGCCAGCGGCCCCCTGGCCACGCGCCTGGGCTTGCCCGGCGTGCCGGTGGCGGCCGAGACCATCGCGCTGCACACCATCTTCGAGCTGATGAAGATCACCGGCGCCCGCGTCCACCTGTGCCGCCTCAGCAGCGCGGCAGGCCTGGAGCTGGTGCGCCAGGCCAAGGACCAGCAGCTGCCGGTGAGCTGCGACGTCAGCATCAACAGCCTGCACCTGACCGACCACGACATCGGCTACTTCGACAGCCGCATGCGCCTGAACCCGCCGCTGCGCCAGCAGCGCGACCGCGACGCGCTGCGCGAAGGCCTGGCCGACGGCAGCATCGACGCCCTGGTGTCCGACCACACGCCGGTGGACGAGGACGCCAAGACCCTGCCGTTCGCCGAAGCCGAGCCGGGCGCCACCGGCGTGGAGCTAATGCTGTCGCTCGCGCTCAAGTGGGGGCAGGAGACCGGCGCCGGGCTGACCCGTTCGCTGGCCGTGCTCACCAGCGAGCCGGCGCGGGTGCTGGGCGGTTCCCTGGGTACGCTGCAGGCCAGCTGCGGCCAGCTGGTCGAGGGCGGCATGGCGGACGTCTGCATCTTCGACCCGCAGGCCGCCTGGACCGTGGAACCTGGCGCCCTGCGCAGCCAGGGCAAGCACACGCCGTTCTCCGGCTACGAGCTGCCGGGGCGGGTGCGCTGCACCATCGTGGCCGGCCAGGTTGCGTACGAAGCGCGGTGATCCGGGGCCTGGCCGCCGCGTGGAAGCTGGCGCGTGCGTTGGCGCATGCGCTGGCCGGGTGGTTCACCATCCTCTGGGTCTTTCCCCGGCTGCAGCAGGCCGAGCGCGATGCGCGCGTGCAGGCCTGGGCGCGGCGCATGCTGGAGCTGCTGGGCATCAGCCTTCGGCTGCGGGGCGAGCCGCCCCTGCGCGGCCCGGTGCTGCTGGTGGCCAACCACATCTCCTGGCTGGACATCCTGGTGATGCACGCCGCGCGGCATTGCCGCTTCGTTTCCAAGTCCGACGTGAAGCACTGGCCTCTGATCGGCACCCTGGCCACGGGCGCCGGCACGCTGTACATCGAGCGCGAGTCGCGGCGCGACGCCATGCGGGTGGTGCACCAGATGGCCGCCAGCCTCCAGTCGGGCGACGTGGTCGCGGTCTTCCCCGAAGGCACGACCAGCGACGGGATCGACCTGCTGCCCTTTCATGCCAACCTGATCCAGGCGGCGGTCGCGGCCGACGCACCGGCGCAACCGGTGGCGCTGCAGTTCATCGAGACCCACACCGGCCAGACCAGCCTGTCGCCCTGCTACATCGGGGACGACACCCTGATCGGCTCGCTGTGGCGCACCCTCACGGGTGATCCCCTGACCGCCGTGGTCAGCTACGGCGCGCCGCAACGCGCCCAGGGCCGCGACCGCCGCGCCTGGGCGGCTGACCTGCGCCACGCGGTGCAGGAACTGCGCCAGGTGTAGGCCCGGTCCTACAGCGGCCTGCGCCACAATCCAGGGCATGTCGGCAATGAAAAGCGGCTCGCGCCTGTTCGACGATCCCGGCGTCCTGGCCACCGTCATCGCGCAGGCGTCGGACGACGTCATCTTCGCCAAGGACCTGGAGGGCCGCTACCGCTTCGCCAACCCCGCCACCCTGCAGGCGGTGGGCCGCACCCTCGAGGAAGTCCTGGGGCGCACCGACGCCGAGATCCAGGGCGACCCCCATGCGGCGACCCTGCTCATGGAAAACGACCGGCGGGTGATGGAACGCGGCGAGGTGCTGGAGCTGGAGGAGCCGGTGCCGTTGCCGGACGGCACCGTGGTGCATTGGCTCTCGCGCAAGATGCCCTTGTACGACGAGCAAGGCCGCGTTGCCGGCCTGCTGGGCATCGCCCGCGACATCACGCAGCGCAAGCACGAGGAGGCCCAGCGGGAAGCCTCACGCCTCAAGCTGCAGATGGGCGTGCAGGCTGCCGGGCTGGTCATGGCCGAGATCGACTACCGCACCAACCGCAACCACATCTCGGCGGAGCTGGCGCAGCTGCTGGAGCTGGGCGAAGGCGAAATGACGGTGCCGCGCCAGGCGATCTTCGACCGCATCCACCCCGACGACCGGCAGCGGTACCTGGACGCCATCGCCCGCACCACCGACCCGTCGGGCAACGGCCACCTGGCGATCGACGTGCGCACGCTGCTGCCCAGCGGCACGGTGCGCTGGCTGCACATCCTGCTGCAGGTCACCTTCACGGAACTCGATGGCCGGCTGCAGCCGGACCGGGGGTTTTGCGCCGCGCGCGACGTCACCGCGGAGAAGCTGGCCGAGCGCCGGCTGCGCGCGGCCCAGCGGCTGACCGAGTCGGTGATCGAGGGGGCTGGCGCGCTGGTCTACGCCAAGGACCTGCAGGGCCGCTTCATCCTGTCCAACCAGGCCTGGCGTTCGCTGCACGGGCTGACCCCGGAGCAGGCCCGCGGCATCACGGACGAACAGGTGTTCGGGGCCGAGACGGCGCAGCGCCTGCGCGCGACCGACCGCCGGGTGGCCGAGACCGGCGAGCCGGTGCTGGTGCAGGAGAGCGGGGTGGTGCAGGGCCGGCGGGTCACGTTCCGCTCCAGCAAGTTCCCGCTGTATGACGAAGCCGGCGAGATCTACGCGGTCTGCGGCGTGTCCACCGACATCACCGACGTGGTGGACGCCGACCGGCGCAAGGACGAATTCATCGCCACCCTGGCGCACGAGCTGCGCAACCCGCTGGCGCCCATCCGCACCGGGCTGGAGATCCTCAAGCGGGTGGGGGAGCTGCCGGCCTCGGCCGCCCGCACCCGCGACATCATGGAGCGGCAGCTCACGCACATGGTGCGGCTGGTGGACGACCTGCTGGACGTCTCGCGCATCGGCCGGGGCAAGCTGGAGCTGCGCACGGAGCCGCTCACGCTGGCCAAGGTGGTGGAGCATGCGCTGGAAGCCAGCCAGCCGGCGGTGGAGTCGGCCGGGCATTCGCTGGCAGTGGAGCTGCCGCCGGGGCCGGTGCAGCTGGAAGGCGACCTCACGCGCCTGGCGCAGGTGGTCAGCAACCTGGTCAACAACGCCGCCAAGTACACGCCCGCGGGCGGCTCGATCCGGGTTGCGGGCCGGGTGGAGCAGGGCCAGGCCGTGGTCGAGGTCACGGACAACGGCAACGGGATCTCGGCCGAGATGCTGCCCCACGTGTTCGATCTGTTCGTGCAGGGCGAGCGCAGCAGCAGCACCGCGCAGACGGGGCTGGGCATCGGCCTGTGGCTGGTGCGCCGGCTGGTGGAACTGCACCGCGGCAGCATCACCGCGCACAGCGCGGGCCTGGGGCAGGGCAGCACCTTCACCGTGCGCCTGCCGCTGTCCATGACCGCTCAGGCCTAAGGCGACATCGGCGGGGCGGCCGCGCCCGCGCCGCGCTCGAAGGTCACCACATGGTCGACCTGCGGGCGGATGCCGATCCACTCGCCGACCTTGTGGTCGTGGTGGCTGGGCACATGGGCCAGCACCGTCTCGCCGGTGGACAGGCGCAGCGTGTAGAGGAACTCCGAGCCGCGGAACGACTTGCGCACGATCTGCGCCTTCACCGGCGCGTCGTCGTCATGCACGATGTCGTCGGCGCGCAGCAGCACCTCGCATTCGCCGGCGGTGAAGGCGCTGGGCAGCGGGCACTCGGCCACGTCGGTCAGCGCTCCGAGCGGCGTGTCCACCACCACCTGGCCCGCGACTTCGCGCAGCGTGGCCGGCGCGAACACCCCGTGGCCGATGAAGTCGGCGACGAAGCGGGTGGCCGGCCGGTGGTAGAGCGTGTACGCGTCGTCCCACTGGTGCAGCCGGCCCTGGTGCATGACGCCGATCGCGTCGCCGATGGCGAAGGCCTCCAGCTGGTCGTGCGTGACGAACAGCGCCGTGGCCTGCGCCGCCTTCAGGATGCCGCGGATCTCGTGGGCCAGGCGCTCGCGCAGGTCCACGTCCAGGTTGGAAAACGGCTCGTCCAGCAGCAGCAGCTGCGGGCGAGGGGCCAGCGCCCGGGCCAGCGCCACGCGCTGCTGCTGGCCGCCCGAGAGCTCATGGGGCATGCGGCGCTCGGTCCCAGCCAGCCCGACCAGCGCCAGGACCTCGGCCACGCGTTCGGCGCGCTGCGCGCGGGGCAGCCGCTCGATGCCGAAGGCCACGTTGCGGCCCACGTCCAGGTGCGGAAACAGCGCGTAGTCCTGGAACACCATGCCGATGCGGCGTTCTTCCGCCGGCACATGGACGCCCGGGCCGCCGACCGGCTGGCCCGAGATGCGGATCTCGCCCGCACTGGCGCGCTCCAGGCCGGCCACCGCGCGCAGCAGCGTGGTCTTGCCGCAGCCCGAAGGCCCGATCAGCACGCCGATGCCGCCGGCCGGCAGCCCGAAGGACACCTCGTCCACCGCCGGGCGGTCCAGCCCGGGGTAGCGCACCGTCAGCTTCGACAGCTCCACATGCATGGTCCGGATTGTAGATGCTTACAATTCTCATTTGCATCGAACAGGTCAACGCCCCACGCCCATGCGCCGGCTCCAAGACTTCCTTCTGCTGCTGGTCGCGCTGGTGCTGGTCCTGCCGGTTCTGGCCGTGCTGGGCTCCTGGGTGCAGTGGAACGCCGGCAGCGGGCAGATCCTGCGCGAGATGGCGGCCACCGTGCTGCCCGAGTACGCGTTCACCAGCCTGGTCCTGTGCCTGGCGGTGGCCGTGGGCGTGGCGGTGGTGGGCACCGCCACCGCGGCGGCGGTGACGCTGTTCGATTTCGCGGGCCGGCGCAGCTTCGAATGGGCCTTGCTCCTGCCCCTGGCCATCCCGGCCTACGTGGTCGCGTACGCCTACACCGACTTCCTCCAGTTCAGCGGCCCGCTGCAGACCTGGCTGCGCGCCACCTTCGGCCTGGA
The DNA here is from genome assembly GCA_964652405.1 of uncultured Ramlibacter sp. Lineage (GTDB taxonomy): Bacteria > Pseudomonadota > Gammaproteobacteria > Burkholderiales > Burkholderiaceae_C > Ramlibacter. The sequence goes on along the minus strand of CAZZAW010000013.1, from coordinate 5,471 downwards.
AGGCCGCGTCTTCCCCGAGGTGCGCAGCCTGCCGGGCGCCGCCTGGGTGTTCGTGTTCTCGCTCTATCCCTATGTCTACCTGCTGGCCCGGGCCGCCTTCAGCGAACGCGCCGCCCACCTGATGGAAGCGGCCCGGCTGCTGGGCGCGCCCCTGTCGCGCCGTATCCGCAGCGTCGCGATCCCGCTGGCGCGCCCCGCGGTGGCAGCGGGCGTGGCGCTGGCGTTGATGGAAACGCTGGCCGACTACGGCGTGTCCAGCTACTTCGGCATCCAGACCTTCACCACCGGCATCTACAAGGCCTGGCTGGCCATGGACAACCGCATCGCCGCCGCGCAGCTGGCCACCACCTTGCTGGTGACGGTGGCGGTGCTGCTGGCGCTGGAGCACCGGGCGCAGCGGCGCCTGCGCTTTGCCGCCAGCCGCAGCGCCTCGGCCGAGTCGCAGCCGGTGCGGCTCGAGGGCGCGCGGCTGCTGGCGGCGTGGGCCGTGTGCGGCCTGCCCGTGCTCATGGGCTTCGTGCTGCCGGTGCTGTTCATGCTGCGGCCGCTGGCAGCCGACTGGTCGGTGCTGCCCTGGGACCGGTTCCTGCAGTGGTCGTTCAACAGCGTGCGGCTGGGGGCGCTCAGCGCGGCGATGGCCGTGGCGCTGGCCCTGGGCCTGGCGTTCAGCCTGCGGCGTAGCGGCGACGCCCTGACCCGCGGCGTGGTGCGGCTGGCCGGCCTGGGCTATGCCGTGCCGGGGGCGGTGATCGTGGTGGGACTGCTGCTGCCCGTGGGCTGGCTGCAGCAGGCGGCGCCCTCCAGCCCCACGGTCTACTGGGTCACGGGCACCGTGCTGGGCGTCACCTGGGCCTACCTCGTGCGCTTCATCTCCGTCGCCCTGCAGTCCATGCAAAGCGGCTATGCGCGCATCCCGGCCAGCCTGGACGATTCGGCGCGCATGCTGGGCACGGGCGGCTTCGCCCTGCTGGGCCGCGTGCACTGGCCGCTGCTGAAACGCTCGGCCGCCGCAGCGGGGCTGCTGGTGTTCGTGGACGTGATGAAGGAACTGCCCGCGACCCTGCTGCTGCGGCCCTTCAACACCGACACGCTGGCGGTGGTCGCCTACCAGCTGGCCCGTGACGAGCGGCTGGGCGAAGCGGCCCTGCCTTCGCTGGCCCTGGTCCTGGTGGGCCTGCTGCCGGTGGTGTTGCTCAGCCGCACCTTGCGGACGCGAGCGGCCTAGCTAGAAGTCGTCCAGCCCCTCCGGCCGCCCGGCCGGATTCTTGCGGAACACCACTTCCCCGGTGGGCACGTGCACCACGCGGATCTCCGCGCCGGCCCGCGTGATGCTTTTCGCCGCGACCGCCACCGCCAGGGCGCGGTCGCTCACCAGGTACTGCTGGGAGCCCGACATCGGCAGCAGCCGGCTGGCGATCGGGTAGTTGCTCTCGATGCGGAATTCCTGGGGGGTCATGGGGTCCTCGCTGCGTTGTCGTGTCCTGTCTTGTCGAATTTCGCTCCGGTGCATTCTGGGCCGCAGGCTTGACAAGGCCGTGACGGCATGCGCGGGAGTGACAGAGTTCTCGGCCTCTCGCGGGAGGCGTGGCGCAAGGTTATCGGAGCCAGCCTGCCTGTATGTAGGACGGCGCCCCATCGGGCGAACTCATCGGTAACAGGAGGTAGAGGGGTGGCGCCCCCGACAGGAATCGAACCTGTATCTAGCGCTTAGGAGGCGCTCGTTCTATCCATTGAACTACGGCGGCGGCGACAGGGATTCTATTTCGACAGCAGCCGCATCGCCTCTTCCAGGCCCTTGATCGTCAGCGGGTACATGCGGCCGTTCATCAGCTGCTGGATCACGCTGATGCTCTGGCGGTACTGCCACACGCCCTGGGGCTCGGGGTTGATCCACGCGAACTTGGGGAAGGCGTTGGTCAGGCGCTGCAGCCACTCGGCGCCGGCTTCCTCGTTGTTGTATTCCACGCTGCCGCCCGGCTGCAGGATCTCGTAGGGGCTCATGGTGGCGTCACCCACGAAGACCAGCTTGTAGTCCTTGTTGTACTTGCGGATGATGTCCCAGGTGGCGAACTTCTCGGAAAAGCGCCGCCGGTTGTTCTTCCACATGAAGTCGTAGACGCAGTTGTGGAAGTAGTAGAACTCCAGGTGCTTGAACTCGGCCTTGGCGGCGGAGAACATCTCTTCCACGCGGTGGATGTGCTCGTCCATCGTGCCGCCCACGTCCATCAGCAGCAGCACCTTCACGTTGTTGTGCCGCTCCGGGACCATCTTGATGTCCAGGTAGCCCGCATTGGCCGCGGTGGAGCGGATGGTGTCGTCCAGGTCCAGTTCTTCCTCGGCGCCTTCGCGCGCGAACTTGCGCAGCCGGCGCAGGGCGATCTTGATGTTGCGCGTGCCCAGCTCCTGGCTGTCGTCGTAGTCCTTGTAGGCGCGCTGGTCCCAGACCTTCACCGCGCTGCGGTTGCGCGACTTGTCCTGGCCGATGCGGATGCCCTGCGGGTTGAAGCCGTAGGCCCCGAACGGGCTGGTGCCGCCGGTGCCTATCATCTTGCTGCCGCCCTCGTGACGCTCCTTCTGCTCCTCGAAGCGCTTCTTCAGCGTCTCCATGAGCTCGTCCCAGCCCATCTTCTCGATCCTGGCCTTTTCCTCGGGCGAGAGCTCCAGCTCCAGGTTCTTGCGCAGCCACTCCAGCGGCACGTCCTTGCTGAAGTCGGCCACCATCTCCACGCCCTTGAAGTAAGCGGCGAAGGCGCGGTCGAACTTGTCGTAGTGCTTCTCGTCCTTCACCAGCGCGGTGCGCGACAGGTAGTAGAAGTCGTCGATGTGCCAGCCGTCCTCGCTGTGCGGGCCCACCACGCCTTCCTGCACGGCCTCGAGCAGGGTGAGGTATTCCTTGACCGAGACCGGCAGCTTGGCGCTGCGCAAGGTGTAGAAGAAATCGATCAGCATGGGCTGCTCCTTCAGTCGCGCGGCCGGGCGAGCTGGTACTGCAGGTGCGCCTTGACTTCCGGCCATTCACCCGCCGCCAGGCTGTACATCACGGTATCACGCACCGTGCCGTCGCGGCGCAGGGCGTGGTGCCTGAGCACGCCGTCTTTCCTCGCGCCCAGGCGCTCGATGGCCTTCTGGCTGGCGAAGTTGTAGTTGTCGGTGCGCCAGCCCACCAGCCTGGCGCCCAGCGTCTCGAAGGCATGGGACATCAGCAGCAGCTTGGCCGTGGTGTTCACGTGGCTGCGCTGCCAGCTCCTGCCGTACCAGGTGTAGCCGATCTCCAGCCGCTCCACGGCGGGGACGATGTCGTGGTAGCGGGTGCTGCCGATGACCCGGCCGCTGGCCGTGTCCACCACGGCGAACGGCAGCATGTGCCCGTCGTCGCGGCCCTTCAGCGCGGCGGCGATGTAGGCCTCGGCCTCCTCGGGCGCCGGCACTGAAGTGATCCGCAGGTGCCACAGCTCGCCGTCGCGGGCGGCGTCCTGCAGGCCGGCTAGGTGCGAGTGCGACAGGGGCTCCAGCCGCAGCCGCGGCGATTCCAGCGTGCAGGGCTCGGGCTTGCGCATGGCTCAGCGGTTGTGGCGCTGCATGAAGACCAGTTTCTCGAACAGGGTCACGTCCTGCTCGTTCTTGAGCAGCGCGCCCACCAGCGGCGGCACGGCCACCTTGTCGTCCTTGCTCTGCAGCGCCTCCAGCGGGATGTCCTCGGCCACCAGCAGCTTGAGCCAGTCCAGCAGCTCCGACGTGCTGGGCTTCTTCTTCAGGCCGGGCAGGTTGCGCACGTCGTAGAAGGTCTTCATCGCCGCGGTGAGCAGCTCCTTCTTGAGGCCGGGGAAATGCACGTCCACGATCTGGCGCATGGTGTCCGCGTCGGGGAACTTGATGTAGTGGAAGAAGCACCGGCGCAGGAACGCGTCGGGCAGCTCCTTCTCGTTGTTGGACGTAATGAAGACCAGCGGCCGGTGCTTGGCGCGGATCAGCTCCCGCGTCTCGTACACGTAGAACTCCATGCGGTCGATCTCGCGCAGCAGGTCGTTCGGGAACTCGATGTCGGCCTTGTCGATCTCGTCGATCAGCAGCGCCACCGGCTGGTCGGCCGTGAACGCCTGCCACAGCACGCCCTTGACGATGTAGTTGTGGATGTCCTTGACGCGCTCGTCGCCCAGTTGCGAATCCCGCAGGCGCGACACCGCGTCGTATTCATAGAGGCCCTGCTGGGCCTTGGTGGTGGACTTGATGTGCCACTGCAGCAGCGGCATGTTCAGGGCCTGCGCGACTTCCTCGGCCAGCATGGTCTTGCCGGTGCCGGGTTCGCCCTTGACCAGCAGGGGACGCTTGAGGGTGATGGCGGCGTTCACCGCCAGCATCAGGTCCTGGGTGGCGACGTAGTTCTGGGAACCTTGGAATTTCATGGGGTGCGCAGGGGTGAGGGCGCCCAGGGGACAGCCCATATAATCGCGGGTTGATTTGACGATTGTGCTCGCAAAATGACCAAGTTGCTTTCCACGCTGTTCGCCCTGGCTGTCGCTTCCGTGACGGCTCACGCGCAGGCGCCCGCAGCCGGCGCGCCCGCGGCAGCACCGGCCCAGGCAGCGGCCCCGGCGGGCGCGAAGTCGATCGAAGCCAAGGTGGCCATGTGCATCGGCTGCCACGGCATCCCGGGCTACCAGGCCAGCTTCCCCGAGGTCTACAAGGTCCCCATGATCTCGGGCCAGAGCGCCAAGTACATCGCCGCCGCGCTGAACGCGTACAAGACCGGCGACCGCAAGCACCCCACCATGCGCGGCATCTCCGACACGCTGAGCGACCAGGACATCAACGACATCTCGGCTTACTACGAGAAGCATGGCCAGGTGGCGGGCCGCACCCTGGGCGAGAAGCCCAGCCGCGAGCCGAGCACCCAGGTCGGCGCGCTGCTGCAGAAGGGCGCTTGCGTCTCCTGCCACGGCGCCAACTTCTCCAAGCCGATCGACCCCAGCTACCCCAAGATCGCCGGCCAGCACGGCGACTACCTGTTCGTCGCGCTCAAGGCCTACAAGACCGAGAACAACCCCACCATCGGCCGCAACAACGGCGTGATGGGCGCGATCGCCAAGCAGTTCTCCAACGCCGAACTCAAGGCCATGGCCAACTACCTGTCGTCCCTGCAGGGCGACCTGGTCACCAAGCCGGAAAACAAGTTCCGCTAAACCGCTACGCTCCAACACGAAACAAAGCCCGCCACTTGGCGGGCTTTGTCCTTGGGGCGCGCTAGTCGCGCGTAGCCCGGCGCTGCACGCAGTCGATGTAGGCCTGGCCGTCCGGCGGGCGGCCCGAGCGCTGGCTTTCCCACAGCATCTGCCCCAGGCACTCCATGGCCTCGTGGTGCGCGTCGTGCAGCGAGTTGCGGCGCGCCGCCAGCAGCTCGACCGCCTGGCGGATGCCCCGCGGCTGGTCGATGGAGCATTGCTCGCTGATCGACAGGTGCATGGACAGGTGCA
>CAZZAW010000012.1:20597-22181 GCA_964652405.1 uncultured Ramlibacter sp. | reverse complement strand
TCGCGACCACGATGCCGGGGCCCTTGCCGCCGCGGTTGAACTGGTTCATCAGGGCGATGAAGTCCGCCGCCAGGGCCTGCTGGCCGCGCTCGTCCAGCGCGGCGAACGCCTTGAGGATGGGGCCGTAGTAGCCGCGGAACACTTCCAGCATGTGCTCGGCCGAGCGGTAGCGGAACATGAACTGGCGGTTCTCGGTGGAGAGCTGCGAGGCCGAGCCCTCGAACAGCTCGTTGATGCGGCTGCGGCTGCCCCACAGGGCCGGGGACTGCACGCCGGGAGGCGGCGCCACGTGCTTGCCGATGGTCTTGAACACCTGGCCGATGAAGCCGTCGGGCGTCCAGTTGGCCATGGCGACCTTGCCGCCGGGGCGGCACACGCGCAGCATCTCGGCCGCGGTGCGCGCCGGGTTGGGCGCGAACATGCAGCCGAAGGTGGACAGCACGGCGTCGAAGCTGGCGTCGTCGTACGGCAGCGCCTCCACGTCGGCCTCGCGGAAGTCGATGCCGTGCAGGCGCTCGGCGGCGGCGCGCTCGCGGCCACGCTCCAGCAGCGCGGGCACGTAGTCGGTGGAGGTCACCTCGCACCAGCGGCGGGCAGCGGCCAGGGTGGCGTTGCCGTTGCCGGCGGCCACGTCCAGCACGCGCTGGCCGGCGCGCAGGTCGGCGGCCTCGCACAGCGACTCGCCCACGATTTGCAGCGTGGTGCCGACGACGGCATAGTCGCCGGAGGCCCAGGCGGCCTTCTGGCGGGTCTTGATGGCGGCGAAGTCCGGTGTGGCGGCGGGAGCCGGAGCCGGGGCGGTGGCGGACAATGTGCTCATGAGCAGGTCTCCTGGGGATGGGGGTTGCGAAGGGCAGCACTGTCCGGGGCGGACGTGGAAACGGGCGTGGTGAGCAGCGTGGAAATTGGCGTGGAAACCGGCAACCAGGGCGCAGGCGGTGCCGCCGGCCTGGCGCTGCGCCTGCTCGGTCCGCTGGCCGTGAGCCGCGCGGGCGAGCCGCTGGCGCTGCCTCCTTCCCGCAAGGTCCGCGCCCTGCTCGCCTACCTGGTGATGGCGCGCCGGCCGGCCAGCCGCAGCCACCTGTGCGAGCTGCTGTGGGACCTGCCCAGCGACCCGCGCGGCGAGCTGCGCTGGTGCCTGAGCAAGCTGCGCGGCGTGCTGGACGACCCCGGCCGCGCCCGCGTGCTGACCGATGGCGAAACCGTGGCGCTGGACCTGTCCGGCTGCAGCGCCGACGCGCTGCAGGTCACGCAGGCGCTGCAGCAGGGACTGGCGGGCCTGCCGGCCGAGCGGCTGGAGGCGCTCGCCGCCCTGTTCTCGGGCGGCGAATTCCTGGAAGGGCTGGACCTGCCGCGCAGCCCGGCGTTCAGCGCCTGGCTGCTGGCCGAGCGCCGGCGCCAGCGCGCCGCGCAGGCCGCCGTGCTGGAGCACTGGGTCGAGCGCCTGCCGGTGGGCAGCGGGCCGGCGCTTGCGGTGCTGGAGCGCTGGCTGGCGCTCTCGCCGTTCGACCGCCGCGCCCACGAGAAGCTGCTGCAGGCGCTGGCCTCGCAGGGCCGGCTGCGCGAGGCCGAGGAGCACCTGGC
>CAZZAW010000012.1:576-20497 GCA_964652405.1 uncultured Ramlibacter sp. | reverse complement strand
GCGCGTGGAATCCGAGGAAGCCGGCCGCCGCCTGGACGTGGACTACGTGGCCAGCGGCTCGCTGCGCCGGGGCCCGGGCACGCGCCTGGTGGTCAGCGTGCAGCTGGCGGAGGCGCGCAGCGCGCAGGTGGTGTGGGCCGACGAGTTCACGGGCGAGCTGGACGACACCTTCGCCGTGCTGCAGGGCATCGGCGACCGCATCGTCACCGCCATCGCCAACGAGATCGAGGTGGCCGAGCGCAACCGCGCCATCCTCAAGAACCCGAATTCGCTGAACGCCTGGGAAGCGCACCACCGGGGCCTGTGGCACATGGTGCGCTTCAACCGGGAAGACAACGAGCAGGCGCGCCACTTCTTCCAGACGGCGATGCGGCTGGACCCCACCTTCGCGCGGCCCCGCGCGGGGCTGTCGTTCACGCACTTCCAGGACGCCTTCCTGGGCTGGCAGGACCGGCCGGCCGCGATCGAGCGGGCCTATGCCGCCGCCTCCGAGGCGCTGATGGCCGACGAACGTGACCCGGCCGCCCACATGGCCCTGGGCCGCGCGATGTGGCTGCAGACCCGGCAGGACGAGGCCCTGCAGCAGCTGCGCGCGGCCATCGACCTCAGCCCCAACTTCGCGATGGGGCACTACACGCTGGCGTTCTTCAACTGCCAGGCGGGCGACCCGGAGGCCGCCATCAGCGGCGCGGACCATGCGCGCGCGCTCAGCCCCATGGACCCGCTGCTGTTCGCCATGCTCGCCTCCCGAGCGCTGGCGCTGATGCGGCTGGGCCGCTACGAGGAGGCGGCCGACTGGGGCGTGCGCTCGGCGGCGCGGCCCAACGCGCACGTGCACATCCAGGCCGTGGCGATGTTCGGCCTGGCGCTGGCCGGGCGCACCCGCGAAGCGCGCGACTACGCGCTGGCGATCCGCCGCTCGCACGGTCCCTACCGGCTGGAGGACTTCCTGCTGGCCTTCCAGCTGGGCCCGGAGATGGAGGTGCTGCTGCGCCAGGCGGCAAGCCGGGTGGAGGCTTGAGCGCGCTGGTCTTGGTCCACCTGGACGACGAGCTTGCCGCCATCGCCAAGCCGGCCGGCCTGCTGGTGCATCCCAGCCGGCTCGACGCCCACGAAGACCGGACAGCGGTGCAGTTGCTGGCCGAGCAGCTCGGCGGCCGCGTGCTCCCCCTGCACCGCCTGGACAAGGCCACCAGCGGCGTGCTGCTGTTCGCCCGCACGGCCGAGGCGGCTCGGCGCTGGGGCCCGGCATTCGAGGCCGGCCAGGTGGCCAAGCGCTACCTGGCCCTGGTGCGCGGCTGGCCGCCGGAGCAAGGCGAGATCGCCCACCCGCTGGCGCGCGACCCCGAGCGGCCCTCGGCCGGGCAGCCGCGCGTCGAGGCCGTGACCCGGTTCACGCGGCTGAACTGCTTCGAGTGGCCGTTCGGCGACGGCCGCCATCCCACCAGCCGCTACGCGCTGGTCGAGGTGGAGCCGCTCACCGGGCGCCGCCACCAGATCCGCCGGCATTTCAAGCACATCGCGCATCCGCTGGTGGGCGACACCACGCACGGCAAGGGCGCGCACAACCGCGCGGTGGCGCAATGGCTGGGCTGCTCGCGCCTGTGGCTGCACGCGGTGAGCCTGGAACTGCCGGGCGGGCCGCGGATCGAGGCGCCGCCCGGGGACGAGTGGCAGGCGCTGGAGCCGTCATTGCGGGCTTGACCCGCAATCCATGCAGCGCACTCGGGTAACGCCCTGTATCCGCGGGGTTTTCAGGCCGGTACTGTACGATCATCCAGTGGATCTGAATTCGAAGCTGGCGATCCTGGCGGACGCCGCGAAGTACGACGCTTCGTGCGCCTCCAGCGGCGGGGTCCGGCGCGACTCGGTGGGCGGGCGTGGCATCGGCTCCAACGAGGGCATGGGCATCTGCCACAGCTACGCGCCCGACGGCCGCTGCATCTCGCTGCTGAAAATCCTGCTGACCAACTTCTGCCAGTACGACTGCCTGTACTGCGTCAACCGTGCCAGCAGCAACGTGCCGCGGGCGCGCTTTTCCATCGAGGAGGTGGTGCACCTCACGCTGGACTTCTACCGGCGCAACTGTATCGAGGGCCTGTTCCTGTCCAGCGGCATCATCCGCAGCCCGGACTACACCATGGAGCAGGTGGTGGAGGTGGCGCGCACGCTGCGCGAGGACCATGACTTCCGCGGCTACATCCACCTCAAGACCATCCCGGACGCGGCGCCCGAGCTGCTGCAGAAGGCGGGCCGCTACGCCGACCGGCTGTCCATCAACATCGAGCTGCCCACCGATCAGGGGCTGAGCACGCTGGCGCCCGAGAAGGACAGCGCCGCGATCCGCCGCTCCATGGCGCGGCTGCGCGTGCACATCGAAGACGCGAAGGCCGAGCGCGAGGAAGCAGCCAGGCAGACGGTGGTGTCGGTGCCGGGCGCGCCGCCCGCGCGCGCCCAGCCGGCCAGCTTTGCCGCGGCCGGCCAGAGCACGCAGATGATCGTGGGCGCGGACGGCGCCGACGACGCCAGCATCCTGGCCACCAGCGCGCAGCTCTATGGCGGCTACCGCCTCAAGCGCGTGTACTACTCGGCCTTCAGCCCCATTCCCGATGCCTCGTCCTCGCTGCCGCTGAAGGCGCCGCCCCTGATGCGCGAGCACCGGCTGTACCAGGCCGACTGGCTGATGCGCTTCTACGGCTTCGAGGCGAACGAGATCGCGCCGGCCGGCGGCATGCTGTCGCTGGACGTGGACCCCAAGGAGGCCTGGGCGATGGCGCACCCGGAGCGCTTCCCCGTGGACCTGAACCGCGCCCCGCGCGAGTTGCTGCTGCGAGTGCCGGGCCTGGGTGTCAAGGCGGTGGACCGGCTGCTCTTGGCGCGCCGCGTGCGGCGGCTGCGCGCCGACGACCTCAAGCGCCTGCACGTGCCGCAACGCAGCGTGCTGCCTTACGTGGTGCTCGCCGATCACAAGCCCTCCGCCGCCGCGGCGCCCTGGAAGCACGCGCCGCAGGCCCGCCCGGTGCAGGCCGCCCTGTTCTGAGCCATGCGGGCACAGCTGGCAGGCGACACCGACTTCGCGGGCTTCCGCGCGCAGGCCCGCGCCCTGCTGGCGCAGCAGGTGCCGCCCGACCAGGTGCGCTGGGCCACCAGCGCCAATGACGGCGACCTGTTCACGCAGGAGACCGCGGTCGAAGGCGCGCCGCCCGCGGCCGATGCCAGGGTGGCCGTGCCCGCCTCCTTCCTGGCCCTGTGCGAGACCGTGGTGCTGCACAGCGAGCCCCAGCGCTTCGCGCTGCTGTACCGGCTGCTGTGGCGGCTGCAGCACGAGCCGCAGCTCCGCCACGACCCGCTGGACGCCGACATGCTGAGGGCCCGGCAGATGGCGCACGAGGTGCGCCACGACATCCACAAGATGCGGGCCTTCGTGCGCTTCCGCGAAGTGCCGGACCCCGCTGCGCCCGGCCAGGTGCTGCACGTGGCCTGGTTCGAGCCGGCCCACCACATCGTGGAGGTCAACGCGCCCTGGTTCAGGCGCCGCTTCGCGCAGATGCGATGGGCCCTGCTCACGCCCCGGCGCTGCGTGGCCTGGGATGGCGAGGAACTGCAGTTCCGCCCCGGCGCGCTGCGCAGCGAGGCGCCGCCCGCCGATGCCGGCGAGCAGCTGTGGCTCACCTACTACCAGAGCATCTTCAACCCGGCGCGATTGAAGCTGGCGATGATGCGCAAGGAGATGCCGCGCCGCTACTGGCACAACCTGCCCGAGGCGCAGTTCATCGCGCCGTTGGCGGCCCAGGCGGCCGAACGCAGCGGCGCCATGATCGAGCAGGCGCCCACGGAGCCCCGGCGGCGCGTGGTGCGGCTGGAGCGGGTGGAGCCGCTGGTGCCGCCGGAAGCCCGAGCGGCCACGCTGGCGGATTTGAACCAGGCAGTCTCGCGCTGCCGGGCCTGCCCCATTGGCGCCATGGCCACGCAGGCCGTGGGCGGCCAGGGGCCGCTGCAGCCCGCGCTGATGCTAGTGGGCGAGCAGCCCGGCGACCAGGAAGACCTGCGCGGCCAGCCCTTTGTCGGCCCGGCCGGCCAGCTGCTGGGCCGGGCGCTGGCCCAGGCGGGCATCGCGCGCGACAGCGTGTTCCTCACCAACGCCGTGCGGCACTTCAAGTTCGAGCTGCGCGGCAAGCGCCGCATCCACAAGACGGCCAGCCAGGCCGAGGCCGCCGCCTGCCTGCGCTGGCTGGACGAGGAGATCGCGCTGGTGCAGCCCCGCAGGCTGGTGGCCTTGGGCGCCACGGCGGCGCGCTCGCTGCTGGGGCGCCCGGTGGCCGTGATGGCCGAGCGCGGGCGCTGGCACGCGCGGCCCGACGAGCAGCAGGTGTTCGTCACCCTGCACCCTTCGGCGCTGCTGCGGATGGAGCCCGCGGCGCAGGAGCCGGCCTTCGCGGACTTCGTGGCCGACCTGAGGGCCGCGTTCGCGGCGGTTTCACCCGGCCAGGGCTGAAATTGATCGGCTCGGTGCCAAAAAATTGACGCCGGGCTGATCGTTTCTAATACGGGGCCCCGCGCGGAGCCCCCTCCCCTTGCAACAGAGCACCTTCGGCCATTCGCGGCTGGTTCGCCAGCTGGATGCGTGGACGCCCGTCGAGACGGATGCGTCCGGCCCCGACGTGGCCGAACGCATGAGCCGCTGGTTCGACCCGCTGGCCGCGATCCGCCTGCAGTCGGCCCTGCAAGGCCTGCGCGACGGGGCACCCGCCCGGCCCGTGCCTCGCGCAGCGCTGCAGCGTGCCCGCCAGCTGCCGCAGGACCTGCAGCAGACGCGCGCCGTTCTGGCCCAGGCCATCGCCCAGAACCCGCTGGCGGCGCTGGGCCTCGCGCCTGGCGAGGACCCTGGCTACGCCCCCTGGCACCAGCGCCACCTGGAGCTGCAGCGCCAGATGGCCCAGATGGTGGGCGCGGCGCGCGACCATGCGCGCCAGACCGCTGCGGCCCTGTCGCCGCGCCTGCGGCAGCTCGCGATGCTGGACGCCACCTTCGAGGACCTGCTGGCCGCGCGCGAGCAGGCGCTGCTGCCCACCACCGCCGCCCTGCTGGAGCGGCGCCACCACCAGCTGCGGGCCGCCCATCGCCAGGTGCACGAGGCCACGGGCGAGCCGGACGACCCGGCCCTGTGGCGCCGCCCGGGCGGCTGGCTGCACACCTTCGCCACCGACTGGCGCAACGCCTTGCTCGCCGAGCTGGACCTGCGCCTGGAACCCGCGCAGGGCCTGGCCGAGGCCGTGCGCAACGAAACCGGAACCCTGACATGAGCCACCGACTGTTCGCCGCCGCCTTCGTCCTGGGCCTGCTGGCCCTGGGCTGGGTCGGCTTCGGCTTCATCGCCACCAGCCCGCTGGCGCTGCTGATGACCGTGGTGATCGCCGCGGTCTACCTGGCCGGCGCCTGGGAGCTGCGCCAGTTCCGCGCGGCCACCGCCACGCTGCGCGGGGCGCTCGAAGGCCTCTCGCAAACGCCCGCGCAACTGGCCGACTGGCTGGAGCGCGTGCCCGCGGCCTTGCGTCCGGCCGTCCGCACCCGCGTCGAGGGGGAGCGCGGCGCCCTGCCCGGCCCCTCGCTCGCGCCCTACCTGGTGGGGCTGCTGGTGATGCTGGGCATGCTGGGCACCTTCCTGGGCATGGTGGTCACCTTCAAGGGCGCGGTGTTCGCGCTGCAGGGCTCCACCGACCTGCAGGCCATTCGCGCCGCGCTGGCCGAGCCGATCCGCGGCCTGGCGCTGTCGTTCGGCACCTCGGTGGCCGGTGTGGCGGCCTCGGCCATGCTGGGCCTGATGTCGGCCCTGGCGCGGCGCGAGCGCCTGGAAGCCAGCCGCCTGCTGGACCAGCGCGTGGCCACGGTGCTGCAGCCCTTTTCGCAGTCGCACCACCAGCAGGAGACGCTGCGGGCATTGCAGGCGCAGGCCGACGCGCTGCCGCAGGTGGTCACGGCGCTCCACGGCGTGGTGGAGCGCATCGAACAACGCAGCATGCAGCTGGATGCCCAGCTGCTGGACCGCCAGGCGAAGCTGCAGCGCGACGTCACCCAGGCCTACGAGGAGCTGGCGCGCAAGGTCGGTGCTTCACTGCAGGAGAACCTGGCCGCGCACACGCAGGCCGCGGGCCGCAGCGTGCAGCCGGTGGTCGAGCAGGCCATGGCACGCATGACGGACGAATCGCAGCGGCTGCACCAGCGGCTGGCCGAGGTGGCGCAGCAGCAGGCCGACACCCTGCGCGAGGAGATGGGCCGCCTGGCGGGCCAGGAGCAGCGCTCGCTGCAGGAACGTGCCGCGCTGCTGGAGCGGGTGGGCGCGCTGGTGCAGGCGCTGGAACAGGCGGCCGGCGAGCAGAAGGCGGCGGTGGAGGGACTGGTGAGCTCGGCCTCGTCGCTGCTGGAGCAGGCTGGCGCACAGGCCGCAGCGGGCGCTTCCGGGCTGTCGGCCCTGAGCCAGGCTTCCACCGAGAGCGTGCGCCTGTCCAGCGCCAGCCACGACAGGCTCAGCGAGACGCTGCAGCGCGTCGAGGCCTCGCTGGTAAAGTCCACCGCGCGAAGCGACGAGCAGCTGGCCTACTACGTGGCGCAGGCGCGCGAGGTGATCGACCTCAGCCTGGCTTCGCAGGAAGGGCTGATCGAGAGCCTGCGCCAGCTGCAGGGCAAGGCCAGGCCGCTGGCCCTGGCCGACGAGGCGCGCGCGTGATCGAGATGAACGACAGCGACGCCGCCGCGCAGGAGGTGGCGCCGGTCTGGACCGTGTTCGCCGACCTGATGGCGGGCCTGGTGGGCGCCTTCGTGCTGGTGCTGGTAGGCGTGCTGGTGGGCCAGATGGACCTGGTCGCCACGCTGGAAGCCGAGATCGAGAAGCGCCGCGTCGAGGAGCAGCGCCGCATCGCGCTGGAGAAGGCGCTGGCGGTGCCGCTGGCCAGCGGCCGCATCACCGTGGACAACGGCCGCATCGGCATCAGCGGCAGCGTGCTGTTCGCGGTCAACTCCGACCAGCTGCGTCCCGACGGGCGCCAGCTGCTCAGGAGCCTGGTGCACCCGCTCAAGGTGTACCTGGGCGAGCGCAACGAGCTGCTGATGGTGAGCGGCTTCACCGACGACAAGCCGCTGCGCGAGAACAATCGCCAGTTCACCGACAACCTGGAGCTGTCGGCGCAGCGCGCGCTCACCGTCACCCGGGTGCTGGTGGAGGAAGGCATGCCGGCCTCGCAGGTCTTCGCCGCCGCCTTCGGACCCGAGCAGCCGGTGGCTTCGAACGCCACGGAAGAAGGCCGCGCCCAGAACCGGCGGGTGGAAATGGCGTCGGTGCCGCGCGCCGGCACGGCCAAGCCCACGGCCGGCAAGCCATGACGGGCCCGCTGGCCGAGCTGAACGCCTACATCCGCTCGGCGCGCGCCGCGCGGCTGGGCGTGAGCGAGGAACAGGCCGCCCAGCAGCAGGAACTGGCGAGCGTGCGGCGCTTCCGCCGCGCCTGGGAGAGTGGCCGCACGCTGGACCAGCTGGAACAGGCGCTGGCCCGCTCGCCGGCCAACGCCGGCCCGCTGAACTCGCACGCGCTGGTGGTGCGCTCGCTGGGCCTGATGGGCGAGCTCTCCACCGACTACCTGCGCCGCTTCCTGGTCCACGCGCAGGCGCTGCAGTGGCTGGAGAAGGCACGCGAGAAGTACCCGCGCGAGCAGGGCAAGGCGGCCAAGGCGCCGCGCGGCGGGCGCAAAGGTCCCAAGGGATCGTCATCCCGGGCTTGACCCGGGATCCAGGCTGGTGGCGCTTACTTCCCGCCCGCCGCCGCCAGCATTCGCGCCACTTCCGCCTGGCCCTTCTGCCGGGCGTGCGCCAGCGGGGTCACCCCCTGCCGATCCGGGAGGTTCACCTTGGCGCCGCGCGCGACCAGCATGCGGACGATCTCCACGTAGGGCGGTCCGCCGTCGCCCAGGATCACGGCTTCCAGCAGCGCCGTCCAGCCCAGGTTGTTGACGTGGTCCACGTCGATGGCGGTGGTGAGGAGCAGCCGCACCGTGTCCACGTGGCCGTAGTGGCAGGCCGGGATCAGGGCCGTGCCGCCATAGCGGTTGGTGCTCTTGAGGTCGGCGCCGGCGGCCAGCGTGGCCTTGAGGATCTCGGTGTGGCCGCGCGCGCCGGCCAGCAGGAAGGCGCTGTCGCGTTGCTGGTCCTGCGCGTTCACGTCGGCCCCGCGGCGGATCAGCTCGCGCGCCACCTCGACGTGGTTGCCGGCGGTGGCCGCGAGCACCGCCGTGCGGCCGTTGGCATCGCGCTGCTCCAGGCCGGCGCCGGACGCCAGCAGGCGCTGCACCTGCGCCAGGTCGCCGCGGCCGGCGGCTTCGACGAGAGGCGCGGCGGGCTGCGCGCCGGCGGCGCCGGTCGCGGCGGCGGCGGCCGCGACGAGCATAGCCCTGCGCTTCATGACTGCGCCTCCGGCTGCGGCAACGCCGCCGCGCTGCGCCACTGGCCCGGAGCGAGGCCGTATTCGGCCTTGAAGGCGCGGCTGAACGAGGCTTCCGACTCGTAGCCCACGGCGGACGCGACCTGCAGCACGTTGCTCCGCTCGGCGGACAGCATGCGGGCGGCCAGCGCCAGGCGCCACCGCTTGAGGTATTGCATGGGCGGCGCGCCCACCAGCTGCGTGAAGCGCTCGGCCAGCACACTGCGCGAGCAATGGACCTGCTGCGCCAGCGATTCCACCGACCAGTCGCGTGCCGGCTGGTCGTGCATGAGCGCCAGGCAGCGCCCCACCAGCGGGTCGCGCAGGCCGGCCAGCCAGCCCCCCTCCTGCGGCGGGAGCGATTCGATGTAGCCGCGCAGCGTCTCGACGAACAGGGACTCGGCGACCTTGGCGGCGACGGCCCCGGCGCCCGGCTGGCCGGCCGCGGCCTCGCGCAGGGCGTGGTCGATGGACTGCCGGATCCACCCGCCGGCGGGCCGCTGCCCCACCGGCGCGGTGAACAGGCGCGGCAAGGCGCCCACCAGCGGGTTGGGCACGTCGCGCTCGTAGCTGAACCAGCCGCAGACCAGCACGCAGTCCTCGCCGGCGCCGCCATAGCGCAGCTGCGCGAGTTCGGGCACCTTGACGTTGACCACGTGCTGCAGGTCGACCGGCGCGTGGTGCAGGCCGCTGCCGATCAGGTGGGCGTCGCCCTGGGGCAGCGCCGCCACGTCGCCGTCTCCCAGCTCGACTTGCGGGCCGCCCGGCAGCTGGATCCAGCAGCGGCCGCGAAGCACCATGTGCAGGATGGCCAGCTGGGGCGCGCCCGGGCTGAGTTGCTGCGCGAACTGCAGGGCCGGCGGCGCGTTCACGCACCAGGGCTCATGGAACTGCCCATTGAGGAAGAAGGCCCCCTGCAGCCGGATCAGCTGCAGCACCTGGGAGAGTGAATCCATGCGATGCGTGCCTCCTTGCGCCCGCCCGGAGCCCCGGCAAGGAATGCCGGACGCCGGGACATGCCCGGCCGGCCCGGGCCGGGAGACGATGCGGGCTCCGATTATCAACAAGCCAAGGAGCATGCCCATGAACCCCGATACCCCCCGCGAACTCGTCGTCCTCATGACGCGCGGCGCCGACCATGAACTGTCCTCGGTCGGCTTCACCATCGCCTGCGGCGCCATCACCTCCGGCCTGAAGGTCACGGCCTTCCTCACCAGCGGCGCGGTGGACCTGGTGCGCCGCCGCTCCGTGGAGATGACGCAGGTCGCCCCGCTGGACCCGCTCAAGGCGCTGATGCAGGACTTCATGGCGCGCGGCGGCGCCATCGTCGCCTGCCC
The DNA here is from genome assembly GCA_964652405.1 of uncultured Ramlibacter sp. GTDB lineage: Bacteria > Pseudomonadota > Gammaproteobacteria > Burkholderiales > Burkholderiaceae_C > Ramlibacter. The sequence continues at coordinate 10,693 of CAZZAW010000012.1, read as the reverse complement.
GCCGTGCGTGAAGTCGCGCGGCTACGAGCAGGCCGACCTGCTGGAGGGCGTCACCATCGCGGGCGCCAGCGTCGTGCACGAGAAGCTGAAGGCCGGCGCCGCCAGCCTGAGCTTCTAGCGCCCCCGCACCATCGCCATCACCTGTCCCACGTCCAGGCTGCGCGCCTGCTGCTGCATCTGCGGCAGGTAGCGCTGGTGCAGGCCCTGCGCTTCCTGGGTGAGGCTGGCGTAGGTGTCGCGGAGCATCTGGGTGGAGAAGGTGCGGCCGCCCGCGTAGTAGCGCTTGGCCAGGTGCCCCAGCGCATAGGTGGCGGCGAAGCTCATGCCGGAGCTCACGGCCTGCTGGCCCACGCCGCGCAACAGCCCGCCGCCCACCTTGCCCAGCAGGCCGCCCAGCAGCTTGCGGCCGGCCTGCTCCAGGTACTGCGAGGTCAGGCCCACGCCGGCCGTCGCGAGGAAATCCTTGATGTGGCCCTGGTCCAGCTCGTAACCGTGGGCCTGACCGATGCGGTACACCAGCCGCATCTGCAGCGGGATGATGGCCATGGTGGACAGCGTTTCGGGCAGCAGCTCGAGCGCGCCATTGGTGATGGCGGCCTTCAGGATGACCTGGTCCAGCTCGGCATCGTTCACCGCGGGGCGGCCCGGTGCTGCCGCTGCGGGCGCGGCGGCCGGCGCGAGCGGAGCCGCGGCCAGCGACTCGGCCTCCTCGCTGAACTGCCGTGCAGCGCCGGCCTCCAGCCCGAGCGCCGTGCGGACCTCGGCCAGGAAGCGCTGCTCGGGCACGGACTGCACCCCATCCGCGTCGCACACGCACACGGCCATCTCGTAGGCCAGCTGCCGGGATTCCGCCGAGCCCAGCGCGGCGGCGACGCCAGCCAGATTGACGCGCTTCATGAGCACGTCCTGCACCAGCGTGGGCAGGTGCACCCCCTCCGCCTGCGACAGCCCTTCCGCTATGCGCTTGACTTCCTCGCGCTCACGGTCGTGCTTGCCGCCGTCGGCGAAGGCCGCCATCAGGCTGAGCGACAGGATGGCGCGGGTTTCGGCAGGGGTCATGAAGCGGGCTCCCGGTTTGGTGGATGAGCTGTTGTTGAGTCCGGAGGGCGCGCACAGTTCCCGCGTCCTGCCTCCCGTTGATAGGATGGCCCATCATGCGCGCTTTCTCCTCAGGCGCCAGCGCGGCGAGCCGGTCGCTGCGGGCGCGCCTGCTGCTGCTCGCGGCCAGCGGCCTGCTGCCCCTGCTCCTGGTGCTGGCCTGGGGGCTGAACTACCTGGTGCAGGACCGGCGCCAGGAGGCCGAGCGCGCGGTCCTGGGCCAGTCGCGCGCGCTGGCGGCGGCCCTGAACGCCGAACTGCGGTCCACGGTCACCCTGCTGGAACACGTCGGCACCTCCGACGACCTGGAGCGCGCCGATTTCCGGCTGCTGCACGAGAACATGCAGCGCACGGCGGAGCAGCTCGGGTGGCTGCAGATCGTGCTGGCCGATGCGCGCGGCATGGTGCTGATGCGCACCAGCGATCCCTTCGGCCGCACCCTGCCCGAATCGGCCGACCCCGCCAGCAACGCGCAGGTCATCCAGACCGGCCAGCCCGCGGTCAGCCGCGTGTTCAGGCTGCCGGGCGCCGGCACCGAAGCCTTCGCCGTGCGGGTGCCGGTGCTGCGCAGCGGCGAGCTGGTCTACGTGCTCTCGGCGGTGCTGCCCATCGAGCTGGTGCGCACGGTGCTGGTCCGCCAGAACATCCCCGCCAATTCGGTGGTGTCGATCTACGACCAGGCGCAGTACCGCGTGGCGCGCTCGCGCGAGATGCCGCTGCCCACGCCACCGGCCGGCCTGGCCGCGCTGCTGCAGGGAAGCGAGCGTGAAGGCGTGGGCCAAGTCACGTCGCACGAAGGGCTGGACTACGACGTGGGCTTCACGCGCCTTCCGGGCTCCGGCTGGACGGTCGCGGTCGGACACGAGATCGCCGAGGCGCGCCAGGGCCTGTACAAGCTGCTGGGCGCGGTCGCGCTGGGCCTGGCGGCCTCGATCGCGCTGTCGTTGTGGCTGGCCTGGCGGCAGTCGCGGCGCGTGATCGCGCCCATCGAATCGCTCGAGCAGGCCGCGGCCGCCCTGGGCCGGGGCGAGCCGGTGCAGGTGCCCGAGCTGGACGTGAAGGAATTGCAGGGCATCGCCGCGGCGCTCAAGCAGGCGGCGGAAGACCGGGACCGCGCCTCCGGCCGCGTGGCGGCCGCGCTGCAGCAGGCCGAAGAGGCCAACAGCAGCAAGGACCAGTTCCTCGCGGTGCTGGGACACGAGCTGCGCAATCCGCTGGCGCCGATCGCCACCGCGGTGCAGCTGATGGCGCTCAAGGGCGACGGGCAGACGGCGGCGGAGCGCCGCATCGTCGAACGCCAGCTGGCGCACGTGATACGGCTCGTGGACGACCTGCTGGACGTCTCCCGCATCACCAGCGGGCGGCTCGTCATCCGCCGCGAGCCGCTGCGCATCGCGCAGGTGCTGCAGCAGCTGGTGGACGCCATCCGCCCTTCGCTGCAGCAGCGCACCATCGCGCTGGAGGTCGCGCCCGGCGCGGCGCAGGCCTGGATCGCCGGCGACGAGGTGCGCATCGCGCAGGTGTTCAACAACCTGCTGGTCAACGCGATCAAGTTCACGCCCACGGACGGCGCCATCCGCGTCGAGGTGGCTGTTGCCGACCGGCATGCGCAGGTGGACGTGCTGGACAACGGCGTGGGGCTGTCCGCGCCGGAGCTGGAGCGGGTGTTCGACCTGTTCTACCAGACGCCCCAGAGCGTGGACCGCGCGCGCGGGGGGCTGGGCCTGGGGCTGTCCATCGTGCGCAGCCTGGTGGGCATGCACGGCGGCGAGGTCACGGCCGCCAGCGCCGGCCCGGGCCGGGGCGCCCACTTCACAGTGCGGCTGCCCCTGTGCACGCCGCCCGAAGCGGCGCCGCGGCCAGGTGCCGCGCCGGCCGCGGCGGGCGCCGGCCGCGTGCTGGTGGTGGACGACAACGAGGACGCCGCCAACACCTGCGCCAGCCTTCTGGGGATCGCGGGCTACACGGTACGAGTCGCCTACCGGCCCGAGGAAGCGCTGGACGCGCTGCGGACCTTCGAGCCCGACGTGGCCATCCTGGACATCGGCCTGCCGGGCATGAGCGGGCACGAACTGGCCGCGCGCATGAAGGCGCCCGAAGTGGGCTACCGCGGCAAGCTGGTGGCGCTGACGGGGTACGGCCAGGCGGCGGACATGGCGGCCTCGCGGCAGGCCGGCTTCGACGCCCACCTCACCAAGCCGGCCCCGCCGGACGACCTGCTGGCGATGGTGGAAAAAATGATGGCCCGCTAGGCCACCTGGGCCGCCGGCTGCCCGCTCGCCGCGCGGATGCCCAGCCGGTCCAGCGCCTCGCGCAGGTGGCTCACCGTGCGGTCCACGTGGTGCCACTTCTCCAGGCCGAACAGGCCGATGCGGAAGGTCTTGAAGTCGCTGCCCTCGTCGCACTGCAGCGGCACGCCGGCCGCGGTCTGCAGGCCCTGGCCCAGGAATTTCTTTCCGTTCTGGATCTCCGGGTCGGTGGTGTAGCTCACCACCACGCCGGGCGCCTTGAAGCCCTCCGCGGCCACGCTGGGCAGGCCCCGGCCCTCGAACAGCGCGCGCACCTTGCGTCCGAGCTCCTCCTGCTCGGCCCGCACTTTGGCGAAGCCGTAGGCCTGGGTTTCCTTCATGGTCTCGCGCAGGCGGGTGAGCGCGTCGGTGGGCATGGTCGCGTGGTACATGTGCGCGCCGCCTTCGTAGGCTTCCATCACCTGCAGCCACTTCTTCAGGTCGCAGGCGAAGCTGCTGCTGGTGGTGCCCTCGATGGCTTCGCGGGCACGCCTGGACAGGCAAACCATGGCGCAGCAGGGCGAACTGCTCCAGCCCTTCTGCGGCGCGCTGATCAGCACGTCGACGCCGGTGGCCTTCATGTCCACCCACATGGCCCCCGACGCGATGCAATCCAGCACGAACAGGCCGCCCACGCCGTGCACCGCATCGGACACGGCCTGCAGGTAGCCGTCGGGCAGGATCATCCCGGACGCGGTTTCCACATGCGGCGCGAACACCACCGCCGGCCGCTTCTCGCGGATGGCGGCGGTCACCTCGGCGATGGGCGCCGGGATCCAGGGACTGGTGGGGCCACTGCCGGTCTTGCGCGCCTTCAGCACGGTGGCGCTGGCGGGGATGTTCCCCATCTCGAGAATCTGCGTCCAGCGGTAGCTGAACCAGCCGTTGCGCAGCACCAGCACGTCCCTGCCCCCGGCGAACTGGCGGGCCACGGCCTCCATGCCGAAGGTGCCGCTGCCGGGCACCAGGGCCGTGGCGTGGGCCTGGTACACGTCCTTGAGGATGCTGGAGATGTCGGTCATCACGCCCTGGAAGCTGCGCGACATGTGGTTGAGCGCGCGGTCGGTGTAGACCACCGAGAATTCGAGCAGGCCATCAGGGTCGACGTGGGGAACGAGTCCGGGCATGGTGTTCGAGGTGGGGCAGACGGGCAGCCAGCTTAGCACCGGGCTGCGCACGACGCGTTGCCACTACCGGGCCTGCCTCTGCAGTTCGGCGAGCCAGAGCCGGTAGCCCTCGTCGCTGGGATGCAGGCCGTCCGGGGCATGCAGCTCACGGGGCCGCTGGGCGAACGGGTCCGCGCCGCGGTCCATGTAGAGGTTGACGTAGCGCGCACCCGTGGCGGCCGCCGCCTCACGCACCGCCTGGTGCAGGGCCTGCGAGCGCTGCGTCATCCACCACGACATCGGCGGGAAGAAGAACGGCGCATTGCCCACGTTGCCGGGCGGCATGAGGATCACCTCGGCGCCGCGTTCGCGGGCCAGCTCGGCGGCGCGCCGCACGTCGCGGCGCAAGTCGTCCTCGCCCGTGAGCCGGATCACGTCATTGCCGCCGCCCAGCACCAGCACGCGATCGAAGCGCTCCGGGCTGGCCTCCAGCTGCCGCACGAAGTCGCGCCAGCGCGCGCCGTCCGCCGCGCGGTTGACGACGCGCAGGTTCGGCTGGCCCTGGGCCAGCAGCCCGGGCAGGCTGTTCGCCGGCGTGCTCGCGCCCGTGCCCACGGCCGTGCTGTCGCCCACCACCAGCAGGGTGGCGGTGGCGCCCGGCGGCTGGGCCTGGAACGGCTCGCTCTGGCGCACCAGCTGCGCCGTACTGTTCAGGCGCCAGGCGGCGCAGCCCGCGGTGGCAGCCGCCGCGAGGAGCGCGAGCCATAGGACGGGACGCCCCCAAGGATGTGCAGGCTTGGTGGTCATGGTCGAGACTCCGCAGTCACCATGTGGTCACCTTAGATCACCTCGCATTCCCGTGCTGTAGGACGGAAACGTGGCTGGGGTCAGCGGGGCTCGCCGCTTGCCTACAGGGCGGGCGCGGCAAATCTGCGAAGCTCGCGGAATGACCGAGTGGATCATCAACTTCATCCAGGCCGGCGGCTACGCCGGCATCGCCGTCCTGATGCTGCTGGAGAACGTGTTCCCACCCATTCCCTCGGAACTGGTGCTGCCTTTTGCCGGTTACGTCGCGGCCACGGGCGACCTGCATCCGGCCGGCGTACTGGCGGCGGCCGTGGCGGGATCGCTGCTGGGCGCCCTGCCCTGGTACTGGGCCGGACGCAAGATGGGCCACGGCGGGCTTCAGCGCTTCGCGCAGCGGCACGGCCGGCTGCTCACGCTCTCCCCCGAGGACGTGGACCGAGCCCAGGACTGGTTCCACCGGCATGGCGCCGCATCGGTGGGGTTCGGCCGCCTGGTGCCGGCCGTGCGGAGCGTGATCTCTATGCCCGCGGGCGTGGGCCAGATGCCGGTGGCCGGCTTCCTGCTGTGGTCCACGGCCGGGACGGCCGTGTGGAGCGCCGTGCTGCTGGCCGTGGGCTACGTGCTGCAGTCGCAGTACGAGCAGGCCAAGGACACCATCGAATGGATCACCCGGGGCGTGGTGGCCGCCATGGTGGCCGCCTACCTGTGGCGGGTGCTGCGCTTCCGTCAGCGGTAGAAGGCTTCGACCTTGCCCTTGAGCGTGATCAGCAGGGGACGGCCCTTGCGGTCCACGGTCTTGCCGGCGGGCACCTTGATCCAGCCCTCGCTGATGCAGTACTCCTCCACGTCGGAGCGCTCCTTGCCGTTGAAGCGGATGCCCACGTCATGCTCGAACACGCTTTCCAGGTAGTGCGGGCTGCGGGGATCGACGGACAGGCGGTCGGGAAGGTCGGGGCGCTGGGTGGCTTCGGTCATGGCCGCGATTCTTGCAGAGACCGCGGCGGGCGGGAGCGCCGGCCTACACTGCCGCCATGACCGCCCCCGCCTCCCCCGACCTCTCCGGCGTGCAGCTGCTCCTGTTCGACATCTTCGGCACGGTGGTGGACTGGCACGGCAGCATCGTGCGCGAAATGGCCCGCCTGCACCCCGGGGTGGATGGCGATGCGTTCGCCACGGCCTGGCGCGCCGGCTACAAGCCCGCCATGGCCCGGGTCATGGCCGGCGAGCTGGGCTGGACCCTGATCGACGACCTGCACCGCATCATCCTGGACGGCCTGCTGCCCCGCTTCGGGCTGTCGCACCTGCAGGAGGACGAGCGCCGCCACCTCAACCGCGTGTGGCACCGGCTGGATCCCTGGCCGGACAGCGTGCCGGGGCTGGCGCGGCTCAAACGCCGGTTCACGATCGCCACGCTGTCCAATGGCAACATCGGCCTGCTCACCGACATGGCCAAGCGCGCCGGCCTGCCCTGGGACTGCGTGCTGTCGGCCGAGGTGTTCCGCGCCTACAAGCCCGACCCGCGGGCCTACCTGGGAGCGGTGAAGGTGTTCGACCTGCAGCCCCACCAGGCGATGCTGGTGGCCGCGCACCATGACGACCTGGCGGGCGCGCGGGCCTGCGGGCTGCGCACCGCCTACATCGAGCGGCCGCTGGAGTTCGGCGCCGCGCGCCCCAAGGACGTGTCGCCCCAACCGGGCAACGACCTGCATGCGCGGGACCTGCTCGCGCTGGCGGAGCGGCTGGACGCCTAGAACAGGGAGCCCGTCGCCGGGGGCGGGCGCGTGGTGCGCACGCTGCTGGCCGGCGGCGCGCGGGGCGGCAGCGGCGCCGGCTCGGCGATCAGCGCGCCCTGCCACTGCCGGAAGAACCGCGGCGCATCCTTCACGCTGCACGAGAGCCATTCGCCGTAGTCCTGCGGGTCCAGGATGACGACCATGCGCTTCTCGTCCTCGGGCTTGTGGAAGCGCTGCATCAGCGGGTGGCCGTCGGCATTGACGGTGAGCATGGCAAAACTGAACACCTCGCGCCCGTCCGGGTGGCGCCAGGGCTGGTAGATGCCCGCGATGCCCATGGGAATGAAGCCCTCCTGGTGGATGGCCCAGCGCACGCAGCGCCCGCTCTCCCAGTTCGGCTCGTAAATGGCTTCGGCAGGAATGACGCAGCGGCGGCCCTGCGCCCAGGCCTCCCGGAAGCTCGGCAGGCGGCTGACGGTTTCGCTGCGCGCGTTGTAGGTGCGGCGGCCGAAGGCCAGCTCGGCCGCGAACGGCGGCAGCAGGCCGAAGATGCCGTCGGCCGCCACGTGCTCCGGCCCCGAACCGTTGTCGGCCAGGCGGATGAAGGGGGCCAGTCCCAGGGGCCAGGTGTCCACCGGCTCCTCGTCGCGGCCGCGGTCCACGCCGAAGAAGGCCAGCATGCGCGCGCGGCGCGTGACGGGCACGTAGTTGGAGCACATGCGGCCATGCTAGCCCACCATAATGGCCCGATGAGCGCTGCCCCTCACCACCGCTGCCGAGTGTGGGCCGCGCCCTGGCCGGGCGTGCACGTGACGCAGACCGACAGCGGCCGTCACTACGGCCGCCACTGGCATGCCACCTTCGGCCTCGGGCTGATGGAAGGCGGGGCCCAGCGCTCGGCCAGCGGCCGCGGTGCGGTGGACGCGTACGCCGGGGACCTGCTCACCACCAACCCCGGCGAGGTGCATGACGGGCGGCCGCTGGGCGGCGACAGCCGCCGCTGGCGCATCGTGTACCTGGAGCCGCAGGTCCTGCAGGCGCTGGCCGGCGAGGGATCGCCCGAGGTGGAACTCACGCGCCCCGTGCTGCAGGACGAGCGGCTCAGGTGCGCGCTGCTGCAGCTGCTGGACGCGGTGCAGGGCGGCGCCGAGCCGCTGGCCTGCGAGGAAGCACTGGTGCAGGCCTGCGGACTGCTGCTGGAGCGGCACGCCACCGCCCGGCCCCAGCGGCCTGCGGCTGCCGTGAACCTGGAGGCCGTGCGCGAACGGCTGCTGCTCGATCCGCGGCCGCCCACGCTGGACGAACTCGCGGGGCTGGCCGGGCTGGGGAAGTTCCAGTTGCTGCGGCGTTTCCGCCAGGCGCACGGCCTGACGCCCCACGCCTGGCTGCTGCAGCACCGCGCCGAACGCGCGCGCGTGCTGGTCGGACGTGGAGTGCCGCTGTCGGCCGCCGCAGCCGCGGCCGGCTTTGCCGACCAGAGCCACATGACCCGTGTGTTCGGACGCCAGTTCGGCTACACGCCGGGCGCCTGGCAGCGCGCGCTGGCGCAATAGCGTTCAAGACGGCCGGCCGCGCCGCGCGCCACACTGGGCCATGACCTTCAGCCACCACCCCGCGATCTGGTCCCGGTTTCCCGAACTCGCCGCCGGCGTGCTGCATGCCGAAGGCGTGCACGACCAGGCCGACGTCGCCGCGCCCGGCCTGTTCCTGGCCAGGGCCAGGGAGCGGCTCGCCGCGGCCGGGAGCGAATCCGAGCTGCCCGAGATCCAGGCCTGGCGGCGGGTGTTCTCGCGCATGGGGCTCAAGCCCACGCAGTACCGTTGCGCCTCCGAGTCGCTGCTGCGGCGGCTGCGCAAGGAAGGCCCGCCGCCGCCCATCCACCCGCTCATCGACCTGTGCAACGCAGCCTCGATGGCGTTCGCGATCCCGATCGCCGTATTCGACCTGGACCGGGTGGCGCAAGGGCTGGAGGTGCGCGAAGCGGACGGCACCGAGACCTACCTCACGTTTTCGGGCGAGGCCGAGCACCCCGATCCCGGCGAGGTGGTGTTCGCCGACGCGGCCGGCCATGCCCATGCGCGCCGCTGGTCGCACCGGCAAAGCGGGCTGTCCAGCATCCAGCCCGCGACCCGGCGCGTGCTGGTGGTCGCGGAGGCGATGCACGCGTCGGGAGCGGCCGACGTGCGCGAGCTCATGAAAAGCCTGGAACAGGCGTTGCGAGAGCGATGCGGCTGCGCCACGCGCGAGGCACTCCTGACCGCGCAGGCCCCGCGGTTCGAGTTCTGACGCTTGCCGTCCGGCATCGCATGGCGCTCTCGGCTGACAGCCGTCCGCCGATGAGCGGGCTCCAATGGAGCCATTCCATTCCTGCAAGGAGCAGCCCCATGTCCCAGCAAGCCATGATCCGTGGCGAAGTCAGCTTCCGCGCCGGCGACGGCATGCTGATGCCGATTCCCGACGGCCCGGTGGACATCGAGTTCGCCGACGACAGCGTGACCCTGGGCTGGGCGGACGGCGACAACAACGCAGGCTCGGCCGCGATCACCCGCGACGAGTTCGACCGATATGTGCGCGAGGGCAAGATCCGGCTGGAGCAGCCCCATGGCTGAGCCGCAGGGCCCGGCAGGCGGCAACGCGGCCACGCACCAGGCGTTCAGCCTGTACGCCGCCAACGGCCGGATCTACGTGAGCAACGTGAACCAGAAACTGATCGACCTGGGCTCGCTGGCGAAGGAGGCCGACGGCTATGCCTGGCGGCTCGATGGCAACCAGCTCAGCGGCAGGGGCTTGCCCGATCCGGTGGCGGCACTGCGCGACGTGGTGCGGCAGATGAGCTTCCTCTACCTCGACGGGCAGTTCACGGCCCTGGCCGACGTGCGGGAAGACGCCCGCGTGCACCTGGACGGCGCGCCCCAGCTCAACATCGTGGTGGACGAGCTTCAGCCGGGTGAGCGGGTGGAGGACGCCCGGGTCTGAGCCTCCAGCGTGCGCTCCACCGCGTCCAGCAGGACGGCCGGGTCGGCCGGCTTGGTGAGGTGAAGCGCGAAACCTGCTTCGGCCGCGCGCCGCTTGTCGGCTTCCTGCC
>CAZZAW010000012.1:0-566 GCA_964652405.1 uncultured Ramlibacter sp. | reverse complement strand
GCCCGAGAGCGCGATCAGCACCCCTTTCCACGACGGGGCGGCACGGCGGGCCGCGAGCGCCAGCTCGTAGCCATCCATTTGCGGCAGGCCGATGTCGAAGATCGCGATGTCCGGCAGGAACTGGGGCACCAGCGCGAGCCCGTCGGCCGGATGCGGGACCGCGCGCACCTCGTGGCCGGCAATGCGCAGCATCTCGGCCAGGGCGTCCAGCGCGTCGACGTTGTCGTCCACCAGCAGGATCCTGCCGGTGTGCTCGGCCCCTTGGGGCACGGGCGGGGGCGCCGCCGGCCGCGGCGCGGGCGCCAGGGGCAGCTTGAGCTCGAACACGCTGCCGCGGCCCAGGCCGGCGCTGCTCGCGCTGACGTGCCCCCCGTGCAGCTCGACCACCGCCTTGGTGATGGCCAGCCCGAGGCCCAGGCCTCCCGCGCCCCGGTCCGGCCCCTGGCTGGCCTGGAAAAAGGGCTCGAACACCTGCTCGAGCACCTGGGGCTCCATGCCCACGCCGCTGTCCGACACGCGCAGGCGCGCCCAGCCTGAGCCGGCCTCCAGCCGCAGCGCCACAGTCC
>CAZZAW010000011.1:0-22233 GCA_964652405.1 uncultured Ramlibacter sp. | reverse complement strand
GCGCAGGCCCGTCTCTCTGCCGCGCAGGCTCCTGGCGCCTCACTCCACCTTGCCCATCTTGCGGACGACGTCGGCCATGCGCCGCACGTCGCCCTGCACGTAGCGCTCGAACTCCGGCGTGTCCAGGTACAGCACCGGGCTGCCGGCGTTGGCGATCACTTCCTTGACCTTGGGGTCGGCCGCGGCCACGCGGGCGGCGGCACGCAGCCGCTGCGCGATGGGCTCGGGCGTGCCGGCCGGGATGAACAGGCCCGACCACTGGGCGTACTCGGCGTCATAGCCCGCCTCCTTCAGCGAAGGCACGTCGGGCATGGCTTCCAGCCGGCTCGTCCCCCAGTGCCCCAGCACGCGCAGCTTGCCCGCCTTCACGTGCTGCAGCACGGTGGCGGGCCCGGACGACACGGCGTCGATCTGGCCGCCCAGCAGCGCCACCACGGCCGGGCCGGCGCCAGTGAAGGGCACGTGCGTGAGCCTGATCCCGGCGTTCTGCGCCAGGATCTCCATGGGCACGTGCATGGTCCCGTAGTTGCCGGAGGAGCCGTAGTTGATCGCGCCCGGGCGTCGCTTTGCGTCATCCACGAAGTCCTTCACGGTCCGCCAGGGCGCTTCGGCCCGCACGGCCAGTACCGTGGGGTCGGCCGTGAACCGAGCGATGGGCCGCAGCGAGCCGAAGGTGTACATGGGGGCCCGGCCCAGGATCGCGTCGGCCTCGGGCAGCACGCTGTACGAGGACAGCGCCATCAGCAGCGTGTAGCCGTCGGGCGCGGCCTTGGAGGCCAGGCCCATGCCGATGCCGCCGCCGGCCCCACCCTTGTTCTCGATCACCACCGGCTGTCCCAGGTCGCGCGACAGCGCTTCGGCCACCGGCCGCGCCACGATGTCCGCCAGGCCACCGGGCGGGAAGGGGACGATCAGGGTCAGGGGCTTGGCGGGCCAGGCCGGGGCCTGCGCGAGCGCGAGGCCCGGGGTGGCGAGGGCGAGGGCGGTGGCGGCGAGAACGTGACGGCGTTGCATGGCAGGTCTCCTTGGGCAAGCGAGCATGGCGCAAGCCGGGCCGGGCCGCGGCCCGCGTTTTCCCCATGAGGAACATCTGGTGACAGCGCCGCCTGTGCGGCCGCCCCCGCCACCAGAATGCGAGGGATGAGAGTTCTTCTTGGCGCGGCGCTGCTGCTGGGCTTGGCGGGCTGCGGTTCCGTCGGCGTGGGGATGGGCATTCCTGTGGGTCCCGTCACCATCGGCGTGGGCGGCGGCAGCGGCGGCATGTCCGTCGGCGTGGGCACGGGGGTCGGGCCCTTCGGTGTCGGTGTCGGCGTCAACCAGCGGGGCCAGGTGACCGGCGGGGCGGGCGTGGGCGCCAGCGTGCCGATCGGGCCGGCCAGCGTGGGGGTCGGCGTGGGTACCGGCACGGTGCTGTACGACCCGCAGGCGCCGGTCGTGGTGCCGCCAGGGCCGGGCGCCGTGGCGCCGACAGCGTCCCAGCAGGTCGCGCCCTAGGCCACCAGGGGCGGCTCGGCCATGGCCTCGAGCTGCTCTTCCAGCATCTGCACCTGCCCCTTCCAGTAGTCGCTGGAGCCGAACCACGGGAACGCCGCGGGAAAGGCCGGGTCGTCCCAGCGGCGGGCCAGCCAGGCGCTGTAGTGGATGAGGCGCAGCGTGCGCAGGGGTTCGATCAGGGCCAGCTCGGCCCGGTCGAACTCGCGGAACTGCTCGTAGCCGTCCAGCAGCGCGCCGAGCTGGCGCCGGCGCTGCGCACGTTCCCCCGACAGCAGCATCCACAGGTCCTGCACCGCCGGGCCGGTGCAGGCGTCGTCCAGGTCCACGAAATGCGGGCCCTGGTCCGGCGTCCACAGGATGTTGCCGGGATGGCAGTCGCCGTGCAGCCGCAGCAGCCGGACTTTCGAGCCCGATGGGCCTGCAGCGCCCGGCCACCAAGCGCTGGCAGCTATCATTTTGATAGCTTCATCGCAGCGGGCCTGCCACTCCCCCTGGATGTCCAGCGGAATGGCCTGGTGGGTGAGCAGCCAGTCGCGGGGCGCCGCGGCAAAGGTCTGCAGGTCCAGCAGCAGCCGGTGGGCGAAGGGGCGCGCCTGGCCTACGGTGTGGATGCGGGCGAGGAAACGGCCTATCCATTCCAGCACCGCCTCGTCGTCCAGTTCGGGCCGGCGCCCGCCCCGGCGCGGGCTGACACTGAACCAGAACCCGCCGAAGCTGTGCAGCGTGGCGCCCTCGAGGACCAGCGGGCCCACGGCGGGCACCTCGGCCGCCATCAGCTCGGCGGCGAAGGCATGCTCTTCCAGGATCTGGTCCTGGCTCCAGCGTTGCGGCCGGTAGAACTTGGCCACCACCGCCGAGTGCCCTGCATGCGGCTCTTCCAGGTGGACCTGGTAGACGCGGTTCTCGTACGAGCTCAGGCCCATCAGGCGGCCGTCGCCGTGCAGGCCCACGCTGGCCAGGGCGTCCAGCACCCGGTCGGGCGTCAGCGTTTCGTAGGGGTGCGGCGACATGCGGTCATTGTCGCCGCCGCGGGCTTCACTGCAGGCTCAGCATGTGCCCCAGGCGCGGGTCGCCCCGGCCGGCCAGCACGGTGGCATAGGCGGCCGAAACGGCCTCAGGCCCGCGGTGATGCTGGACGGTGAGCCAGGGCTGGGCCGGGTCGCCGGCCCGGGTGCGGAACGCGTGCCAGGCGTCCACCAGCCGCTCGTTGAGGATCTGCGGGCCCCAGTCGGCCTGGCGCTTCTTGATCTGCGCGGGAGCGAAGAACAGCGTGGCGCGTGGGCCCGGCAGGTCCTTGGCGCCGCCCAGTTCATCCACGTGGGTGCCGCCTATCGCGCAGTCGTACTGCAGCTGGCCGAAGCGGGTGTGGATCTCGCGGCGCAGAGGCGCGCTGCCGGCGAAGTCGATGTAGACGCAGGGTTCGCCGGCGGGCAACTCGCCGAGCTGCTCGTAGGCAAGGACGCGGCTGTAGCAGCCCAACCCTTCGCAGAAGGCGCGGTTGGCGGCCGACGTCAGGCCCACCACGTCGATGCCTTCGCGCTGCGCGAGCTGGAACGCCGTGCCATAGGCCGTCTTGCTGGAGGCGCTGGAGAGCAGCAGCCGGCGGGCGCCGAAGAAGGCGTTGTCGGCCATGAAGTCGTCGATCAGCCAGGACGTGATGAACAGCGGCCGCAGGATTGCCTGCTGCGCTTCGCTGTCCGCTGTGTAGAACGGGTCGGTGCCGCAGCGCGTGTACTGGTTGTAGACCGTGTGCAGGGCCGCGCGGTGCGGCGCCGCGTCGCGAAAGCCGTGGTCGTTCAGCCGCTCGGGCTGCAGCACCGCGAAGCGGGCCATGGGCCAGTAGCCCCAGAGCCGCTCGCCCACCGCCACGCCCGGGTGCAGCGACTGCACCACCCGGCCGAAGCCCCACACCGGCACGATGCCCCAGCCCTCTTCCCCGGTCGGGAAGAACTGCCAGTAGTTCATGGCATCGCCGAAGGCGGCGTAGGTGATGTTGTTGGAGGTCAGCGCGAACTGCTCGACGGCGACGCGGACCTGGCCGGCGGCCAGCGGCGTGTCGTCCTGCGGGAGCAGCCTTGTCTGGCCCAGCCGGTCCTTGCGCACGAGAAGCGTGAGGTTCATGCGGCCACCGTAAACGAAACGGCCCGCCCGTTCAACACGGGCGGGCCGCCAAGGCGACAGGGCCGCGCTCAGACCAGGTTGATCTGCACGTCGATGTTGCCGCGGGTGGCGTTGGAGTAGGGGCAGACCATGTGCGCCGTGTCCACCAGCTGGCGGGCCGCGGCGGGGTCCATGCCGGGCAGCTTGACGTTCAGGCGGGCGGCGATGCCGTAGGCCTGGCCGACCGGCCCGAGGTCGACCTCGGCGTCGATGGACAGGTCGGCCGGCAGCTGGATCTTCTGCTTGGCGGCCACGGCCTTCATGGCGCCGATGAAGCAGGCCGAGTAGCCGGCGGCGAACAGCTGCTCCGGGTTGGTGCCGGTGCCGGCGCCGCCGGGCGAGGACAGCTTGATGTCGAGGCGGCCGTCATCGGTCCTGGACTCGCCTTCGCGGCCGCCGGTGGTGTGCGCGCGGGCGGTGTAAAGCACTTTGTCGAGCTTGTTCATGGAATGCCTTTCGGGTTGGGGAGGGTGGAGGAAACGGGATCAGCGCGCCAGGCGGTCGCGCAGCCCCTGCACCTGGCGCGTGAGCTGCACCAGGTCGGAGACGGAACATTGGGCGGCTTCCAGCACGCAGCCGGGAATCTTTTCGGCCCGCGTGCGCAGGCGGCGGCCGGCAGCCGTGAGGCTGATGTGCACGCGGCGCTCGTCCTCGACGGCGCGGATGCGGGCGATCAGGCCGGCCGCTTCCAGGCGCTTGAGCAGGGGGGTGAGCGTGCCGGAGTCCAGCCGCAGCCGCTCGCCCAGCTCGGACACCGACAGGCCGTCGCCTTCCCACAGGGCCAGCATGGCCAGGTACTGCGGGTAGGTCAGGCCGAGCTCGTCCAGCAGCGGCTTGTAGAGCTTGGTCATGGCGAGCGAGGCCGAGTACAGGGCGAAGCACAGCTGGTTGTCCAGCTTCAGGGCCTGCTGCGGATCGAGGGAGTGCTTCGCCATGGCCGCAGTATAGCGTCAAATTAAATTGCGTGCAATTTAATCGGGAAGACTCCTCAGCGCCCGCTGAACCGTGGGGGCCGCTTCTCCACGAAGGAGCGCACGCCTTCGGCCGCGTCCTCGCTGTTGGCGAGCCGGGCCTGCACCTCCACGAACTCGGCCATGGCGGCCAGGGGGCCCTGCTCCACCGCCTTGAGCGCGTTCTGGCGCGTCGCCACCACCGCGAGCGGCGCCTGCGCCGCGATCGCCTCGGCGACGCGCAGCGCCTCGGCCAGCTCCTGGCCGGCCGGCACCACCTTCTGCACGAAGTTCAGGCGCAGCGCTTCCGCGGCGCCGAACTCGTCGCCCGTCAGCAGGTGCAGCAGCGCGTTGCCCAGGCCCGCGCGCTCGGCCATCCGCAGCGTGGCCCCGCCGGTGGCCATGATCCCGCGCTTGACTTCCAGCTGCGAGAACCGGCAGTCATCCGCCGCGATGACGATGTCGGCGGCCAGCATGAGCTCGATGCCCAGTGTGTACGTGATGCCCTTCACCGCCGCGACCATCGGCTTGGTGCGGCGCCGGTAGCCGGGCGTGCCCAGGTCGGTGGGCTCCACCAGACCTTCGGGCACCGCCTTCTCGCCGCGGCGCATCAGGGGCGCGATGGTGGGGAGGTCCAGGCCGGCGGTGAAGTGCGGTCCGAAGGCGTGCAGCACGCCTACCCGCAGCGCCTCTTCGTCGTCGAGGCGGGTGTACGCCTCGCCCAGCTCGCGGAACATGCGCGGCGTGAAGCCGTTGTACTTGGCCGGGCGGTTGATGCCGATCAGCAGCAGGGCGCCGCGGCGCTCGCAGGTGATGCAGCCTTCGGCGGGGGCGGAAGTGTCCATCCGTTCATTAAAGCAGCAAGCGCGGCGGGCGTGGCCCGTGAAACAGTTCACGCCCGCACGCTTGCGGTCTGCCGTTTAAGGATTGCTTAGGAAATCCATAAGCAATTCTTCAGAACGCGGCGGGCGCGCCGTTCCTAGACTGCCGGTGAGGGTTTGGAGGCGGCGCGAGGGGCGCTGCCGGCCTTTCGAAGAAAAACAGCACAGATGAACATCGACATCCAGGAAATCCAGGAACTGCGGGCCGCCCAGGCGCCGCGCTTCGACATGTACACCGGCATCCACAAGGCCCTGCGGGCGGTGATGGCCGACACCCTGCTGGCCCTGGGCCGGGCGGACGTGGAGGACGAGGGCGAGCTCGCCCAGTCGGCGCAGCGGGTCGTCGAACTGGTGGAGTTCTGCGCGTCGCACCTGCGTCACGAGAACGAGCACGTCCACGTGGCCATGGAAGCACGCTCGCCGGGCGCGAGCGCCGCCGTCGCCCACGACCACGAGGAGCACCTGCAGCACATCGCCCGGCTGTCGCAGGCCGCCGGCCGACTGCCCGGGCTGCCTGTGGCCGACCGGCCGGCGGCTGCGCAGGCGCTGTACCGCGAACTGTCGCTCTTCATCGCCGAGAACTTCCAGCACATGCATGTGGAAGAGACCGCGCACAACGCCGTGCTCTGGGCGCGCTACACCGACGCCGAACTCATTGCCGTGCACGACGCCCTGGTGGCCTCGATCCCGCCCGAGGAAATGATGTTCGTGGCGCGCTGGATGGTGCCCTTCATGAATCCCGCCGAGCGAGCCGCCGTGCTGGCGGACATGAGGGCCAAGGCGCCGGCGCCTGCCTTCCAGGCGGTGCTGGCGACGGTGCAGCCGCACCTGCAGCCGCGCGACTGGGCCAAGCTCGCCCGCGCGCTCGGCCTGCCGCCGGTGCAGGGGCTGGTGGCCGCCTAGGCGCAGGCTCCTCAGGCCTCGGCGAGGAGGAGCGGGCGGTCCACCACCAGGCGGAAGCGCCCGCGCCCGGTCTTCTCGATCCGCAGGTGGGGGCTCTGCTCCTGCAGGCGGCGCTGCAGCAGCACCAGGCGGGCCTCCAGGTTGTCGCTCACCTCGGGCAGGCCCAGGCTGGCGTCCAGCCGCAGTTCGCGGTTGGAGAACTCGGTGCGCCCGTGCTGCACGTGGTCGCGCACCAGCTTCCACAGGATGGCGCCCGCCACGCCCTTGATCAGGTAGGTGTCGTTGATGAACACGCTGCCATTCGCGGCGAAGTGGCGCAGCTGCAGGGCGGCCCCATCGGCGCGGGGCGCAGCGGGCTGGGCCGCGGCTTCGGCCGGGGCTTCGGGCGCGGCCTGCACCAGCTCCATGGTCGCGCCCAGCTGCCCGGCGATGGCCACCAGCGCATCCTCGTCCTCGTAGCCGAACTCCAGGTCGCGCGGGCTTTCGACGAACAGCACGCCCAGCAGGCGCCCGGCGGCCAGCACCGGCACCGCCAGCTGGCTGTGGGGCTCGGCCAGGCCCGGGTACGGGATCTCCGTCGCGGGTTCCCGGTCGGGCACGTCCTGCTCGAAGCTGCTGCGCATGGCCTGGTTGTAGAGCGCGGCATTGGTCATGTGCATGATCCGCACCGGCGTGCGCTCGCGCGCGGCCACGCCGATCACGCCATCGCCCAGCCGCACCTCGGACCCCACGCCCGAGGTGGCGTAGCCGCAGCTGGCCACCGTGTACAGCCGCTGCGCGGCCTCGTCCAGCATCAGCACCATCGCGTGCCGCACGCCCAGGTCGTCGGCCAGGGCGGCGAGGACGGCGTTCAGGGCCTCGTCCAGCGAGGTGCAGCGCGCCAGCCGTTCGCTGCACCGCCGGACCGCGCCCAGCCGCCGGGCGCGGGGCGGTGGTGCCGGCAGCGGCTCGCCCGGCACGGCCTCGACCTGTTCCACCTCGTAGATGTCCGAGCCCAGCAGGCGGAACACGCCCTCCATGCCGCTGTGCGAGGCAATGCCGGCGAGCTGGGCTTTCATGCCCTCGAACAGGGGACCCTCGGACTCGGTGCGCAGGTAGCGCACGTGGAGGCGGTAAAACGCGGCTGTCACCGGATGGAGCAGCAGAGCGGTGGCGCGCGGGTTGGCCAGGATGTTCTGCCGCGTCTTGTTGAAGAACTGGAAGGACAGGGCCACGTGCCGCTCGTCCACGTAGAACACTTGGGAGATGTAGGCCACGTTGGGAACGCCGTCCTCGCCGCAGGTGGCCAGCACGGCGGGGATGGCGCCTTCCAGGCAGGCGCGGATGTCGCCCAGCCCGGTCGCGCTCATGGCCGGTCCCCCAGCGAGCTGCCCGCGCGTGGCCCGGGTGTCTGGTCAAAGGCCTGGTCGGGCTCGAACGTGACCGCGACCACGTCGTCCAGGCGATGCGCCAGCATGGCGCGCGTCATCTCGGGCGGGTAGCCGACCCGGGCGATCTCCTGCTCCATGGAGGCCAGGTAGCGCGCCAGCACCGGCTGGTCTGCCGGGCCGGCCTGACGCGTGGCCGCCCGGCTGCCCTTGAGCTGCACGGTGCGGTGCGTGGCCGGCTCGCTGAACACCACCGCCACGTGCCCCGTGGCCGCGATGTCCTGCAGCAGCTGGCGGGACTGCGCGCGCACCAGGTACACCGTGACCCGGCGGGCATCGCCGGCGAGGTCGCTGCCGACGGCTCGCATGATGCTGGGGCGCATGGCGGCGTCCCGCGATCCCACGATCACCGACACGCCGCGCTGCATCAGCGCCAGCAGGTCCGCAGGAAGCTGCACGCCCGCCATCGCCTTCAGGCCCGGAAGCGCTTGCGCGTCAGCGCCAGGGCGATCCAGAACGCGGCCACCGTGTAGACCAGCAGCACGGCCGCGTGCCGCGCCGGGTGCGCGGGCCACTGGTCCAGGAACATGGGCCGCACCAGCTCGATCGCGTTGGTCAGCGGCAGCCACTCGGACACGGCCCGCACCGCGCCCGGCAACTGCTCGCGCGGGAAGAACACACCCGACAGGAACATCATGGGCGTGAGGAACAGGGTGAAGTAGTAGGTGAAGAAGTCGTAGCCCTTGGCCAGCGCGTTGAAGATCAGGGCGATGCAGCTGAAGGTGATGCCCACGCCCAGCAGCACCGGCCAGGCGGCCAGCAGCTTGGGGCTGTGGCTGATGCCCAGGGCCAGCATCACCAGCAGGATGGCGGTAACGGAAAACAGCGACTTGAAGCCGGCCCACAGCATCTCGGCCATGACCACGTTGTCCAGGCTCACCGGGGCGTTCATGATGCCGTCCCAGGTCTTCTGCACGTGCATTCGCGAGAACGCGGAGTACAGCGCCTCGAACGAGGCCGCGTTCATGGCGCTCATGCAGATCGAGCCGCTGGCCAGGAACAGCAGGTAAGGCACCTGCCGGTCGCCCAGCGGCACCTGCCCGACCAGCGCGCCCATGCCGTAGCCGAAGGCCACCAGCCACATCAGCGGCTCGGCGATGTTGCCCACCAGGCTGGGCACGGCCAGCTTGCGCCACACCAGCAGGTTGCGCAGGAACACCGGCCACCAGCGCAGCGACAGGTCGGGGAAACGCCAGATCGAGGGGTTCACGTCAGCCTTCCTCCCGGATCTGCCGGCCGGTGAGCTTGAGGAACAGGTCCTCCAGGTTGGCAGGCCGGTGCAGGGTGCGCAGCCGGGAATGGGCGGAAAGGGCGTCCAGCAAGGGGCGCGCATCCTGCGTGTAGAAGAACACGGTTTCGCCGCTCACTTCCACGCGGGCCGCCAGCGACTTGAGGGGCGAATCCACCAGCGACAGGGCGCCGTTGCCGTAGGCCTCCACCACGTCGGGTTCCAGGTGCTGCGCGATCAGGTCGCGTGGCGTGCCCTCGGCGATCTTGCGGCCATGGTCCAGCACGAGCAGGCGGGAGCACAGGCGCTCGGCTTCGTCCATGAAGTGCGTGGTCAGCAGGATGGACTTGCCTTGCTGCAGCAGCAGTTGCAGGCGTTCCCACATGAGGTGGCGCGCCTGCGGGTCCAGCCCGGTCGTCGGTTCGTCCAGCAGCAGCAGGCGCGGGTCGTTCACCAGGGCCCGCGCCAGCGACAGGCGGCGCCGCATGCCGCCCGAGAGCTGCGCCGGCCTGGCGTCGGCCTTGTGCGACAGCGCGGCGAACTCCAGCAGCTGCGGGATGCGCTCGCGGATGCGCGCGTCCTTCATGCCGAAGTAGCGGCCATAGACCAGCAGGTTCTCGGCGCAGGTGAAGTCCGGGTCCAGCGTGTCGAACTGGCTGACCACGCCCAGCTGGGCCTTGATCGCCAGCGCATCGCGCGGCATGGACAGGCCCAGCGCCTGGATCGCGCCCTGGTCGGGGGCCGTGAGGCCCAGGCACATGCGGATGGTGGTGGTCTTGCCCGCGCCATTGGGGCCGATCACGCCCAGGCATTCTCCGGGGGCGATCGAGAACGAGAGCTCGTTCACCACGGTCTGGTCACCGTAGCGTTTGCTCAGGTCGCGGGCGTCGAACAGCGGTTGGGTCATGGGTGGCGGACTATTGTGTCGCAGCCCGGCCCGTGGCCTGTCAGCAGGGCCTAGAATCCCCGCGGTGTTTCCCCCACTGGCCATCCAGCAGCAGTACCTGCTGCCCAAGAAGCTCCTGACGGTCGCCATGGGCAAGCTCGCCGGCGTGCGGGGCGGCGCCTTCACCCACGCGGTGATCCGCCGGTTCGTCGCCCATTACGGCGTCGACATGTCGGAGGCGGCCGATCCCCGGATCGAGAGCTATCCCACCTTCAACGACTTCTTCACCCGTCCCCTGCGCGAGGGCGCGCGGCCGATCGCGGATGCGGCTTTCGTGTGCCCGGTCGATGCGGCCATCAGCCAGTTCGGGCCGATCGAGCACGACCAGATCTTCCAGGCCAAGGGCCACAGCTACTCGACCCGCGCGCTGGTGGGCGGCGACCAGCAGCTGGCCCACCTGTTCGACCACGGGCATTTCGCCACGCTGTACCTGGCCCCCCGGGACTACCACCGCATCCACATGCCCTGCGACGGGCGCCTGACGCGGATGATCTACATCCCCGGCGACCTGTTCTCGGTCAACCCGCTCACGGCCCGCCATGTACCCGGGCTGTTCGCGCGCAACGAGCGCGTTGTCTGCGTGTTCGACACGCCGCACGGCCCCTTCGTCAACGTGCTGGTGGGCGCCACCATCGTCGGCAGCGTGGCGACCGTGTGGCACGGCGTGGTGAACCCGCCGCGCTCGCGCGAGATCCGCGAGTGGCGCTACGAAGGGCAGGACATTCGCCTGCGCAAGGGGCAGGAGATGGGCCGGTTCCTCCTTGGCTCCACCGTGGTCATGCTGTTCCCCAAGAACGTGCTGACCTTCACGCCGGACTGGGCGCCCAGCCGGCCGGTGCGGCTGGGAGAGGCCATGGCGATGTCGCTGTCCGCCGCGCCGCCCGCCTACTGAAACGCCACTTCGTCGAAGCTGCGCAGCTTGCGGCTGTGCAGCCGCTGGCTGCCGCCCTGGCGCAGGATCTCGATCGCCCGCATGCCGATGCGCAGGTGCTGGTCCACCCGCTCGCGGTAGAAGTGGTTGGCCATGCCCGGCAGCTTGATCTCGCCGTGCAAGGGCTTGTCGCTCACGCACAGCAGGGTGCCGTAGGGCACGCGGAAGCGGAAGCCGTTGGCGGCGATGGTGGCGCTTTCCATGTCCAGCGCCACGGCCCGGCTCTGGCTGAAGCGGCGCTGCGGCTGGTTGCCCGGCAGCAGCTCCCAGTTGCGGTTGTCCGTGGACGCCACGGTGCCGGTGCGCATGATGCGCTTGAGATCGGCCCCCTGGCACTGGGTCACGTCGGCCACCGCTTTCTCCAGGGCCAGCTGGATTTCGGCCAGCGCGGGGATGGGCACCCACAGCGGCAGTTCCTCGTCCAGCACGTGGTCCTCGCGCACGTAGGCATGGGCCAGCACGTAGTCGCCCAGCTGCTGGCTGCTGCGCAGGCCGGCGCAGTGCCCCAGCATCATCCAGGCGTGCGGCCGCAGCACCGCGATGTGGTCGGTGATGGTCTTGGCGTTGGCCGGCCCCACGCCGATGTTCACCATGGTGATCCCGCCGTGGTTCGGGCGCATCAGGTGGTAGGCCGGCATCTGGGGCAGCCGCGGCGGCGCCGTGCCCGAGGGGCCGCCTTGGGGCAGGCCGGTACGGCGCGTCACCACGTTGCCCGGCTCCACGAAGGCGATGTAGTCGCTGTCCGGCTTGGCCATCTCCTCGTGCCCCAGGCGCACGAATTCGTCGATGTAGAACTGGTAGTTGGTGAACAGCACGAAGTTCTGGAACCAGTCCGGTGCCGTGCCGGTGTAGTGGCGCAGCCGGTGCAGCGAGTAGTCCACCCGGGCCGCGGTGAACAGCGCCAGCGGCCGGGCTTCGCCGGGGCGAGCGACCCAGGTGCCGTTGGCGATGCCGTCGTCCATGGCGCCCAGGTCGGGCAGGTCGAACAGGTCGCGCATGCGCAGGCGCCGCTCGGGGCTGAGCGTGCCCTCGATGTGGTCGTTCTCGGCAAAGGAGAAGTGCACGGGGATGGGTTCGCTGCTGGTGCCCACTTCCAGTTCCACGCCGTGGTTCTGGCGCAGCAGGCGGAACTGCTCCAGGTAGTAGTTGCCGTACAGGTCGGGACGGGTCAGCGTGGTTTCGAAGCGCCCGGCGCCGGCCACGAACCCGTAGCTCAGGCCCAGGTTCTCCAGCACGTTTTCGGGGATGGACGTCTCGGTGTGGATGCGCACGAACGGATAGCAAGCCCTCACATGGCCGGGCAGGGCCTCGCCGGCGACGAAGCGCTGCATGGCCTCGCGCAGGTGGTTGACCTGCTGCGCATAGATGGCCCGGACCTGGGCCAGCGCAGCCTCGGGATCGGTGTGCCGGCTCGGGGCGATGAAGGGCGGCATGAAGGGCATCGGCCTATTGTGCAACGCGCCAACGCGGCGCCCGCGCGGCCTGCAAAGCCGTAAGACCGAGTCCTACAAGGTGTAACGAACTCACCTGACGTTACAAACTGGGCCCCCCTGCGACAGTGCTTGCACGGACGGATCGCGTCCCAACGACAACTTGAATCACAGGAGTTGAGCGAATGAGAACAGCAGCCACGGCGGTGAACCCCTTTGCACTGATGATGGACCCGGCCAGCGTCCGCCAGATGATCGACCAGTCGGAACAGCTCGCCAAGCTCAGTCAGCGGCAGTGCCACCCCTTGGACAAGGCCGTCATTCGCAGCGCCAGTGCCGAACTCGCCGCCTACGACTCCAAGATCGACCGCACCACCATCTACCTGCCGCCGGAAGAAGAGGTCAAGCCTCTGGCCCGCACCTACGCGCGCCCGGTCAACTGACCTCTCAGCGCCGCTGGGCGAGCTGGCCCTGCCAGTCCGCCGGCGCCATGTGCTCCGCCGAGGCGGGGCCTCCCATCACGGTCGCGGGGTCGAGCACCCGCGCCGCGGCTTGGGGGCTCTGCGGGGAGCGCCGCTGCTGCGCCAGGCGCAGCAACTGGTCTTTCTGCGCCTGCGCGACGCGCTGCGCCTGCGTATCGCGGGCCCGCAGCGCCAGGGCCAGTGCCCGGTCCCGCTGCGCCGACCACTCCTCGAATTCGTCAGGCCGGGCCCTGTGCGCCGCGACCTGCCGTAGCGCCCGCCCACTGAAAGTGACCTGCTGGCCTGTGGTCAGCGTCATCACGTGCCCGTCCGCGCCGTAGGCCACCCCGCCCCCCGCCTGTACCGTGACGCGCGTGGTCTGGCGGGCCGGGTCCACGTCCAGCCGGTACGTGCCGGGCGCGCCCGGCCGGAACGACAGGTGTGGCGAGTCCAGGCCCAGGGATTCGTCCGCCCGCAACTCGCGCACGCGGGCCTGCAGCGTGCCGCGCGCCAGCGCCAGATGCAGCGAGCGGTCCAGCGTGCCTACCGTGAGCTGTGCGGGCCCCGCCAGGCGCAAAGCCATCGTGCCGAACTGCAGTTCGCTGCGTGAGCCACTGTCCAGCCAGAGGCGATCGCCCGGGGCGAGGGGGCGCTTCGGCACGCGGTCGTTCCACTCGCGTTCGCCGGCCGGCGCGAAGGCCAGCGTGCCTTCGACGTGGGTCAGGCGGGCAGGCTGCGCCAGCACCTGGGCGGCCGCCAGTGCCGCGGCTGCTGCGAGCAGCCAGGAGTGCCGAGTGGGGAAGGTCCGCATGCCCGGATTCAGAACGCAGCCGCCGCCGGCAGGTGCTACCGCGAGGTAAAAACCGGCTCGCGCAGGGTTACGAATTCCTCGGCCACCGTGGGGTGGATGCCCACGGTGCTGTCGAACACCGCCTTGGTCGCGCCGGCCTTCATGGCGACGGCGAAGCCCTGGACCACCTCGCCGGCCTCCGGGCCCACCATGTGCAGGCCCACCACGCGGTCGCTGGCCGCGTCCACCACCAGCTTCATCAGCGTGCGCTCGCCGCTGCCGGTGAGCGTGTGCCGCAGCGGCTTGAACTCGGTGCGGAACACCGTGATGCGGCCGAATTTCTGGCGTGCCTGCGTTTCGGTGTAGCCCACCGTGGCGATGTTGGGGTGGGTGAAGACAGCCGTCGGCACGAACTCGTAGCCCATCTGGCGGCGGCCGTCGCCGAACAGCCGGTCCACCAGCGCCATGGCTTCGCCCAGGGCCACGGGCGTCAGCTGCAGCCGCGCGGTCACGTCCCCGATGGCGTGCACCGAGGGAACGCTGGTCTGGTAGTGCGCGTCGACCAGGATGGCGCCGCCCGCGCCTTGCTGCACGCCCGCGGCTTCCAGGCCCAGGCCGCTCACGTTGGGCACCCGGCCGGTGGCGTAGAGCACCGCGTCGGCGTTGAGCTGGCTGCCGTCGGCCAGGCTCACGGCGATGCCGTCCGCGCCGCGCGCCAGGGCCTTCACCGTGGCGCCCAGCCGCAGGGCTATGCCGGTGCGGGCCAGTTCGCGGGCGATGAAGTCCCTCACCTCGTGGTCGAAGCCGCGCAGCACCTGCTCGCCGCGGTACAGCAGGCTGACGTGCGCGCCCAGGCCGCGGAAGATGGAGGCGAACTCGCAGGCGATGTAGCCGCCGCCCACCACCGCCAGCCGGCGCGGAAAGGGCTCCAGGTCGAACATGTGGTCCGAGGTCAGGGCCAGCTCGCGCCCGGGCAACGGGGGCACGTGGGGTGTGGCGCCCGTGGCCAGCAGGATGTGGCGGGCGCTGAACCGCTGCGGGCCTTCCGCGGTCTGGACGTGCACGTGGTGGCGGTCCAGCAACTGCGCCCACCCGCGCAGGAGGCGCACCCCCGCGTCCTGCAGCAGCTGCTCGTACACGCCGTTCAGACGCGTGATCTCGCGCGCCCGGTTGGCCTTGAGCCGGGCCCAGTCGAAGCGGGGCGCGTCCACGTCCCAGCCGTAGCCATGCGCGTCCTGGAATTCGTGCGCGTAGTGGGCGGCGTAGCTGTACAGCTTCTTGGGAATGCAGCCCACGTTGACGCAGGTGCCGCCCAGCGCGGCGGCCTCGGCCAGGGCAACGCGCGCCCCGCGCTGCGCGGCCATGCGGGCGGCGCGCACGCCGCCGCTGCCGCCGCCGATGACGAAAAGGTCGAAGTCGTGCATGAGGGCTCCTGGTTCGCGTTCACTCACGGAACGCGGTGATGTCCCCGCGCACCCAGTCGATGAAGGCCCGGGTACGGGCCGGCAGCAGCCTGGCGTGCGGGTAGACGATGCTGATGGGTCGTGGCGGCGGCTCGAATCTTTCCAGCACCACCTTGAGCTGGCGGCTTTCCAGGTAGGGCGCCACCTGGTACGAGAAGAACATGCCGATGCCGGCCCCCGCGGCGCAGGCCTGCACCGCCGGCCACACGTGGTTGAACTCCAGGTTGCCCGTGACCGGCAGGCGGAAGCTGCGGCCGTTCTCCTGGAAATCCCCCCAGGTGGGGGGGCCGGCCATCATGCGGATGCAGTTGGCCTTGAGCAGGTCGCGCGGATGGCGCGGGGTGCCGTGCCGGCGCAGCCAGGCCGGCGTGGCGACCACCACGCGCCGGATTCGTCCCAGCGGCAGGGCCACCAGGGACGAGTCTTCCAGCCGCCCGATGCGGATGCCCAGGTCCATGCCCTCTTCCAGCAGGTTGACCACGCGGTCGAGCAGCACCAGGCTGCAGCGCATGCGCGGATGCGCCTGCACGAAGCGCGTGACCGAGGGCGCCACGTGCATCTGTCCGAACAGCACGGGCGCGGTGACCGTGAGCTGCCCTGCGGGCTCGGCCACGCCGCGCGTAAGCGCCAGCTCGCTGGCCGCGACCCGCTCCAGCAGGTCGCGGCAGTGGGCCAGGTGCTCACGGCCCTCCTCGGTCAGCGAGATGCGGCGCGTCGTGCGGTTGAACAGGCGCACGCCCAGCGCGGCTTCGTACGCGGCCAGCGAGCGCACCACGGCCGGCAGCGAGGAACCCAGGGCCTCGCCCGCCGCGGTCAGGCTGCCGCGCTCGGCGATCGCGACGAACACTTCCATGGCGCGGAACTTGTCCATGGCCCGATTAAGCCGGAAATCGCAGCAGTCTGCTGCGGTGGCGTGCATTGATCCACCCGCTGCCCGCGCCCAGAATCCGCGGCAATTCCAGGAGAAAACCATGCCGCGCCCCGCCCCTTCCATCCGCCTGCACCGCATGCGCCTGTCCGGCCATTGCCACCGCGTCGAACTGCTGCTGCGCCTGCTGGACCTGCCCTACGAGGCGGTGGATATCGACCTGGCCGCGGGCGAGCACAAGTCGCCCGCGTTCCTGGCGCTGAACCCTTCGGGCCAGGTGCCTGTCCTCGAAGACGGAAACCTCGTGCTGGCCGACTCCAACGCCATCCTGGTGTACCTGGAAGGACGGTATGCGCCCGGCCGCTGGCTGCCGCGCGATCCCCTGGGGGCCGCGCAGGTGCAGCGCTGGCTGTCGGCCGCGGCCGGCCCGCTCGCCTTCGGCCCGGCGGCAGCCCGCGTGATCCATTTGTTCCGGCGGCCCGACAGCCCCGCGCCGGCGCAGGAGCGGGCGCGGCAGCTGTTCGCGCTCATGGAGCACCAGCTGCAAGGCCAGCCCTGGCTGGCCGGACCGCAGGAGACGCTGGCCGACTTCGCCCTGTATGGCTACACGGCCACGGCGCCGGAGGGTGGGGTGTCGCTGCAGCCCTATGCCCGCTTGCGGGACTGGCTGGAACGGCTGGAGGCGCTCCCCGGTTTCCTGCCCATGCCGCGCACGCCCGTGGGGCTGGCGGCCTGAGCCATGGACGACGCAACCTTTCATTCCGGCGAGCTCGCGCTCCAGCGCAGCACGGGCGCGCTGGACCGGCTCGCGGCCGTGGGACCGCGCGTGATCCGTGACCACATGCCGCAGCAGCACCGCGACTTCTTTGCGCACCTGCCCTGGCTGCTGGCGGGGCTGGTCGACGGGCACGGCCAGCCCTGGGCCAGCGTGCTGGCCGGGCCGCCGGGCTTCGTGCAATCGCCGAACGAGCGCGAGCTGCGCGTGCAGGCTTTGCCCGCGGCGGGCGACCCGCTGGCGCCGGCGTTGCAGGAAGGGGCGCCCATCGGCCTGCTGGGCCTGGAGCCCCACACCCGGCGCCGCAACCGGCTCAACGGCTGGGTGCAGGCCCTGGACGCCGAGGGGTTTGGTGTGCGCGTAGGCCAGAGCTTCGGGAACTGCCCCAAGTACATCCAGGCCCGCACCGCCGAGTACCGCGAGGGCGGCTCGCCGGCGGCTGCCGTCGAGCACGGCGTGCGCCTGGACGCGGACGCCGCCAACGCCATCGCGTCCGCCGACACCTTCTTCATCGCCACGGCCCACCCGCAAGCGGCGGCTGGCGCGTCGCCCGCGCAGGGCGTGGACGTCTCGCATCGTGGCGGCAAGCCAGGCTTCGTCAAGGTCGAGGGCGACCGGCTCACCGTGCCGGACTTCGTGGGCAACTTCTTCTTCAACACCCTGGGCAACCTGCTGCTGCAGCCGCGCTGTGGCCTGCTGTTCCTGGACGACGAGGGCGGCGGCCTGACCTGGCTCGCGGCCCGCGCCGAGGTGGTGATGGACGGTCCCGAGCTGCGCGCGTTCGCCGGTGCGCAGCGGCTGGTGCGCTTCCATGTGGAGCAGCTGCGACGGCGCCGAGCGGGGCTGCCGCTGCGATGGTCGCCCGGGCCGGCCGCCCCCGAGGTCCAGGCCACCGGATCCTGGTGAAACCGGCCGCCAGCCCGCGTCGGACGGACGCATCATGCTCCTGAATCAATAGCACCACAGCGTGCCGGACGGCGCCGCTATCATGGGGCGCATGACGTCCGCGCCTCTTTGGTACCGCCGGCTGGGCCACACCGGCAGTGCACCCTTGCGCTGGATGGCCGGCTGGTGGCGCATCCTGCTGTTCGGCGCCACGCTGCTGGTGCTGGCGGCTTCACCGTCGAGCTACCGCCCTCCCGCCGTGCGCCTGGCGATGTACCGCCACATCTACCTGGACACCGCGCCCATCCTGCCGGGCTTCTCGCTGCTGGCTGCCTTGTTCACGCTCCTGATCACGCGCATCGTGGTGGTCACCGCGCAGAGCTACGGGCTGTCGCAGTACGCCCTGGAAATGGTGGTGCGCGTGCTGGTGCTGGAGCTGATTCCGGTCACCGCCGCGCTGTTCGTGGCCCTGCGCTGCACCATCCCCAACGGCGCGGCGCTGGCGGAGATGCGCCGCATCGGCCACTTCCAGGCATTGCGCCGGCAAGGGCAGGACCCGGTGATCGCCGAAGTGCTGCCGCGCATGCTGGCCGGCGTGTTCGCCACCCTCACGCTGGCCGCGCTCAGCTGTGCCGTGGCGCTGGTGGTCGCCTACCTGGCCGTGTACGGATTCACGTTGGCGGGGGTGCCGGGGTACACGCGCATGTTCGGGCAGGTGTTCAACCCGTCGGTGTCGCTGATCTTCCTGCTCAAGACCCTGTTCTTCAGCCTGGCGGTGTCGGTGATCCCCATGGGCTCGGGGCTGTACGACGTGGAAGGCGACGGCTCGCGCGCCAGCGCCGCGCTGCAGGGGCTGGTGCGCATGTTCGCCGTGCTGCTGGTGCTGGAAGCGCTGTCGCTGATGGGCAACTACTACTAGGCCATGCAGGTGCCGCCCGACACCCCGGTCCAGAACTCCGAGCCCGCCGCCCGGCCGGTGGCGCACCTGGAGCTCAAGGCCCGGTTGCTGCTGCTGTTCACCGCCCTGCTGGTCGGCGGCGCCGTGCTCTACCTGCTGTATGCCCGGGGGGTGTTCGAGCCCACGCAGACCCTGGTGCTGACCACCGACGACTCGGAGGGGGTGGTGGTGGGCATGGACATGACCTTCTCGGGCTTTCCCATCGGGCGGGTCGATCGCGTGGAGCTGGCCGACAGCGGCAACGTGCGCATCGTGATCGAGGTGGCGCGCAAGGACGCGCACTGGCTGCGCACCAGCAGCGTGTTCACCCTGGTGCGGGGGCTGGTGGGCGGTACCAACATCCGCGCCTTCAGCGGCGTGCTCACCGACCCGCCCCTGCCCGATGGGGCGGTGCGGCCGGTGCTGCGCGGCGACGCGACCGCGGAGCTGCCGCGGGTGATCGCGGCAGCCCGCGAGGTGCTGGAGAACGTCACGGCGATGACGGCGCAGGACGCCGCGCTGCGCACCAGCCTGGCCAACCTGCAGGCCGTCACCGAGAAACTGAAGGGCCCGCAGGGCGCGTTGGGCGTGCTGTTCGGCAACGAGCAGGACGCGCGCCAGCTGGTGGCGGCGCTGGAGCGCACGAATGCGCTGCTGGCCCGCATGGACCAGCTGGCGGCCAAGGCCGACGCCCAGGTCTTCGGGCCGGAGGGCGTGATGCGCGAGGCGCGGGTCACCGTGACCCAGCTCAACGCCCTGCTGGCCGACACGCGGGCCAGCCTGAAGAAGGTGGACGCCGTGCTGGCCGAGGCGCAGGGTGCCGCTTCCAACGTGCGGGGCGCCACGCAGGACCTGGGCGCCTTGCGCGGCGAGGTCGAGGCCAACCTGCGCAAGGTCGAAGGCCTGCTCAACGAGCTGAACCGCAAGTGGCCGTTCGCGCGCGAGACGGAGATCAAGCTGCCATGAAGGCCTGGCTGCTGGCCGGCGTGGCCCTGCTGGCTGCCTGCGGGGGCAAGCCGCGCGCGCCCGACTGGCAGATGAATGCGCACGATGCCCTGGAGCGCTACCAGCAGGCCTTCCTTACCGGCGCCGCGGCCGCCGCGAACGCCGAGTTCACGCGGGCGCGCCAGCAGCTCGCCGCCACCGGCCAGGCCGCGCTGGTCGCGCGGGCGGAACTCACCCGCTGCGCCTTGCAGGTGGCCAGCCTCGCCTTCGAGCCCTGCACGGGTTTCGAGGCGCTGCGGGCCGACGTGCCCGATGCGGAGCGGGCCTACGCCGACTACCTGGCCGGCACCCTGCCCGCGGCGGCGGCCCCCCTGCTGCCGCCGCAGCACCGCGCCGTCGCAGGCGGTGGCGCCGACATCGGGCGGATCGAGGATCCGCTGTCGCGGCTGGTGGCCGCGGGCGTGCTGCTGCGCAGCGGCCGCGGCAGCCCGCAGGTGCTGCAGCAGGCGGTGGACACCGCGTCGGCGCAGGGCTGGCGCCGTCCGCTGCTGGCCTGGCTGGGCGCGCAGGCGCTGCGGGCCGAGCAGGCCGGCGCGGCAGAAGAAGCCCAGCGCTTGCGCCGGCGCATGGCGCTGGTGGCCGGCGAACGATAATCGCGCCCTCATCTGAAGGAGTCTTGCCTTGCGTTTCTTTGCCTGCGCGCTCGCGCTGTCCTTGGCCGGCGCTGCGCTGGCCCAATCCCCCGTCACCACCAAGTCTGGGCTGGTCTACCAGTCCCTCAAGGAAGGCAGTGGTGCCTCGCCCGCGGCCACGGACACGGTGAAGGTGCATTACCGCGGCACCTTCCCGGATGGCCGCGAGTTCGACAGCTCCTACAAGCGGGGCGAGCCCACGGAGTTCCCGCTCAACCGCGTGATCCCCTGCTGGACCGAGGGCGTGCAGTTGATGAAGCCCGGCGGCAAGGCCAAGCTCACCTGCCCGCCGGCGATTGCCTACGGCGAGCGGGGCGCGGGCGGCGTGATCCCGCCCAACGCCACGCTGAGCTTCGAGATCGAGCTGATCTCGGTGCGGCGCTGACCCTCAGCGCCGCTGCCGCGCGCTGCGGAAGGTGACCGAGTAGCGCAGCGCCTCGGTGGGGGCCACGCTGTGCTGCCAGGCCCAGCGCGCCGGGCCACGCAAGAGGTAGATGGAGCGCGGCTGCACGGCGAGCTTGAGGATGTCGGCCCGGCGGGGTGCCTCGGCCGGCCAGGGCCGGAACCGCATCAGCGCTTCGGACAGGAGCGAGACGCCGATGATGTCTTCGAAGTCCGGCACGTCTCGGTGCCAGCCCAGCGGCGTTCCCGGCCGGTACTCGGCCACCAGGGCGTGGACCAGGTCCTCCGGCGCAAGCCCTGCCCATTGCGCCACCCGCGCCCGCAGCGGATGCAGGAGTTCCGGCAGCGGGGCGGCGGGCTCCAGCCGGTTTGCGTCGAAGTCGTAGCTGCCGCCGAAGCTGGCGCCGCGCCGGCGTGCGGTATAGCCCTTGTAGGTCATCTCCTGGAGCGCAATCGCCGCCACCACGGCGATCAGCGACTGCTCCTCTCCCGGCGTCAGGAACTCCTCCTCGTAGCGCATGCCCTCGGGCATGGGCGGCGGCGGCTTGCCGAAGAGGTCGTGCTGCATGAAGAAAAGAAAAAGCCCGGCCGGGGCCGGGCTTGGAGGCCTTGGCCTGCCGGTTTAGGGCTTGCTGGCCGTGGGGAAAGGCCAGGCGGCCTGCGGGTTCAGCGTGGTCTGCGCAGCCGGTGCCGCCGAAGCCGCCGGGGCGGCCTTGGCTACCGGCTTCGCAGCCGCTTTTGCTTTGGCCGCAGGCTTTTTGGCGGCCTTTTTCGCAGCAGGCTTTTTCGCAGCCTTTTTCGCAGCAGGCTTTTTCTTCGCAGCGGCCTTTTTCGCAGGCGCCTTCTTGGCAGCCTTCTTGGCCGTGCTCTTCTTCGCTGCGGCCTTCTTGGCCGGCGCCTTCTTCGCCGCGGTCTTCTTGGCCGCCGGCTTCTTCGCCGCCGTCTTCTTGGCAGCGGGGCGCTTGGCCGCGGCCTTCTTCGCCGGGGCCTTCTTGGCGGCCGGGCGCTTGGCTGCGGCCTTCTTCGCCGGCGCCTTCTTGGCGGCCGACTTCTTCGCGGGGGCCTTCTTCGCGGCCGTTTTCTTTGCAGTTGCCATTTACTATCTCCTGTTCAAGTTGATCAACATCAACCAAAGAAGCACTTCATGCATTGTTGGTCGCATGAAGCGATCCATGAGGTTGGGCCGCAGCCCAGCTTCATGAACACCGTGGCCCGCAAGCGGCCGGCCTCTTCGTGCCGGTCACTCCTGCGGGCGAATCCAAGCTCATTCGCAGTTGCCGTTACTAATCCCAGGAAAGCGCGCCACCCGACTGGTATTCGATCACGCGGGTTTCGAAGAAATTGCGCTCTTTCTTCAGGTCAATCATCTCGCTCATCCACGGGAAGGGGTTTTCCTCGTTCGGGAAAAGCGCTTCCAGGCCGATCTGCGTGGCGCGCCGGTTGGCGATGTAGCGCAGGTAGCCCTTGAACATGGAGGCGTTGAGGCCCAGCACGCCACGCGGCATGGTGTCCTCGGCATAGCGGTATTCGAGCTCGACGGCCTTGAGGAACAGGGCCTTGATCTCGGCCTTGAACTCCGCGGTCCACAGGTGCGGGTTCTCCAGCTTGAGCTGGTTGATGAGGTCGATGCCGAAATTGCAGTGCATCGACTCGTCGCGCAGGATG
>CAZZAW010000010.1:18240-22608 GCA_964652405.1 uncultured Ramlibacter sp. | reverse complement strand
CGGCGTCAAGGTCTGGGTCTACAAGGGCGACACCCTGGGCCGCAACGACGCGCCCTCGCTGGACAGCACGCCGCGCCCCGAGGGCGAAGAGCGCCGCGGTCCGCGCGGGCCCCGCCGTGACGGCCGTCCGGGCGAAGGCCGTGGTCCTGGCGCTGGCCGTGGCGGCCCGCGCCGTGGTCCTGGTACCGCAGCCGGTGCCGGCAACGTGGCGCCGGCCGACGGCAGCGACAAGCCCGCCGAAGCAACCCCAGGTGCCGATGCACCGAAAACTGCCGTTAAGCGCGTCCGCAAAGTCGCCGCGCCGGCCGCTGGTGCGGCCGACGGCAAAGGAGAGTAAACATGCTGCAACCCGCTCGCCGCAAATTCCGCAAAGAGCAGAAGGGCCGCAACACCGGCGTCGCCACCCGGGGCAACTCGGTGGCGTTCGGTGACTTCGGCCTGAAATCCACCGACCGCGGCCGCCTGACGGCCCGCCAGATCGAGGCCGCGCGCCGCGCGATTTCCCGCCACGTCAAGCGCGGCGGCCGCATCTGGATCCGCGTGTTCCCGGACAAGCCCATCTCCACCAAGCCCGCCGAGGTCCGCATGGGCA
Organism: uncultured Ramlibacter sp.; assembly: GCA_964652405.1. Classification (GTDB taxonomy): domain Bacteria; phylum Pseudomonadota; class Gammaproteobacteria; order Burkholderiales; family Burkholderiaceae_C; genus Ramlibacter. The sequence goes on along the minus strand of CAZZAW010000010.1, from coordinate 22,016 downwards.
ACGGCAAGGGCAACCCGGAGTACTACGTGGCCGAGATCCAGCCCGGCAAGGTGCTGTACGAGATCGTCGGCGTGCCCGAGGAACTGGCCCGCGAGGCGTTCAAGCTGGCTGCCGCCAAGCTGCCGCTGCGGACCACGTTCGTGAGCCGCATGATCGGCTCTTGATCAGGAGTGATGAACATGACCAAAGCTGCTGATCTGCGCCAGAAAGACGTTGCCGGCCTCGAAGCCGAAGTGAAGGACCTGCAGAAGGCCCATTTCGGCCTGCGCATGCAGAAGGCCACGCAACAGTTGAACAACACCGGCTCGCTGCGCGTCACGCGCCGCGACATCGCCCGCGCCAAGACCATCCTCGCCCAGAAGAAGGCGGCCGAGGCTGCGTCCAAGGCCGCCAAGTAAGGAGTGCATATGACCGAAGCCAAAACTTCCCTGAAGCGCACCCTGATCGGCAAGGTGGTGAGCGACAAGCGCGCCAAGACGGTCACCGTCCTGGTCGAGCGCCGCGTCAAGCACGAGCTCTACGGCAAGATCGTTGCCAAGTCCAGCAAGTACCACGCCCATGACGAGAAGGGCGAGTACCACCTGGGCGACGTGATCGAGATCACGGAGAGCCGCCCGATCTCCAAGACCAAGAACTGGGTCGCCACCCGCCTGGTCGAGAAGGCCGCGACGGTTTAATCCCCGCCCTGCGCCCCATCCGAAAACGGCCCACAATGTGGGCCGTTTCTTTTTCCTCCCAACGAACGAAAGGCGAACCATGATCAAGGTCGGAGACACCCTTCCCGCCGTCACCCTGCAGGAGTATTCCGAGGTCGAGGGCAACGGTTGCAGCATCGGCCCCAACCCCGTGAAGGTGGCCGAGGCCGCCGCAGGCAAGACGGTGGCCGTGTTCGGCCTGCCCGGCGCGTTCACCCCGACCTGCTCGGCCAAGCACGTGCCGGGCTTCGTGCAGAAGGCGCAGGAGTTCAAGGCCGCCGGCGTGGACGAGATCTGGTGCGTGAGCGTGAACGATGCCTTCGTGATGGGCGCCTGGGCGCGCGACCAGAAGACCGACGGCAAGGTGCGCATGCTGGGCGACGGCAGCGCGGACTTCGCCAAGGCCACCGGCCTGACGCTGGACCTCACGGCCCGCGGCATGGGCATCCGCAGCGCGCGCTCCTCCATGCTGGTCAAGGACGGCAAGGTGGCCAGCCTGAACGTGGAAGCCCCGGGCAAGTTCGAAGTCAGCGACGCCGACACGCTGCTGGCCCAGGCCAAGGGCTGACGCTCCTCGATTGATAGCGGCACGCGCCCGCGCCATGCGGGCTGCGGGCTGTTTTCATTCCAGGTCGACCTTGAGGTAGTGCGCCCCGGGAATGGGGTTGTGGTAGTAGGGCGGGATCGCCTCGAAGCCCAGGTCTTCGTAGAGCGCCCGCGCCGCCTCCATGTCGTCCAGAGTGTCCAGCAGCACGCTGGCGTAGCCGGCCTGGCGCGCGGCATCCAGGACCGCCTCGGCCAGCTGACGGCCCAGGCCGAAGCCGCGGAACGCCTTGCGCACGTACAGGCGCTTCATCTCCGCCGCGTTCGGGTAGTCGCTGGAGTCCAGCGGCCGCAGGGCGCAGCACCCGGCCAGGGCGCCGTCCACCAGCGCCATCAGCAGGGCACCGCGGGGCGGGGCGTAGTCGCCGGGCAGGCCGGCGAGTTCCTGGTCGAACTGCTGGAAGCACAGGTCCACGCCCAGGCCCTGGGCGTACTCCTTGAAGATGGTCCGAAGCGCGTCGAGGTCCTCGGCGCTCTGCGGCGTGGTGAGCTGGATCAGGGGAAGCTGGGCCGTTTGCACGCGGGTCGGGGGCAGTGGTCGGCCGGCCAGTTTAGCGGCTTCGCGGGGACCGACAAGCTCAGCGATTTACAGGGACGTGAGTGCGTACACCGCGCCTGCGCACAGCCCGAACACGACCAGTGCCGCCAGGCGGGAGGCGGCGTCGTCCCGCGAGGGCTGGACCGCGCCGGCCACTTCCTTGTCGCCGTGCACCATGGGCCCTACCAGGTTCTCCTTCTTCTTCCAGAGGTAGTAGAGGATGGCGGCGACGTGCAGGACCACCAGGGCCGCCAGCACCCACTGCCCCACCGCCTTGTGGTACCAGGTTGCCGCCAGCCCCTGGGCGCTGGAGACGAAGCGGTTCAGCGGTCCGGTGAAGGCGATCTCATCGTCGCTCAGCAGGCCTGTGGCCACCTGGGCGAGCAGGAAGGCCAGCATGGCGAACACCGAGAACGCGCCCAGCGGGTTGTGGCCGACCAGGTGGTCCGGATGCGAGCGGCCGCGCAGGTAGGCGACCACGCTGCCGGGCGAGTAGAAGAAGGCGGCGAAACGCGACCAGCGCCCGCCGATCACGCCCCACACCAGCCGGAACAGCAGCAGCGCGAGGACCGCGTAGCCCAGGCGGGCATGCCAGTCGATCGGGACGTCCGGCACGTAGGCGGTGAGGACGAGGCCGGTGACGCACAGGACCAGGGCCCAGTGGAACAGGCGGGTGGGCAGATCCCACACCCGGATGGTTTGGCGCATGTTGCTTCTCCTGGGCCCGATTTTGCTTGCGATTGCGAAGGCCGCCCAGGGTTAGTAGATTCCCTGAGCGCCCGGCTCCGACATGAACTTTTGATAAAAAGCCGTGTCAGCCTTTCGCGCGACCTTGCGCCATCAACCCGGAGAAGAAACCCGATGAAGATCCTCGCCACGTTCGCCCTCGCGGCCGCAACCCTGGTGGCCCTGCCGGTCTCGGCCCAGAGCTTCCAGAAGCCGGAAGACGCGATCAAGTACCGCAAGTCCGCGTTTACCGTGATGGCGGCGCATTTCGGCACCCTGGGCGCGATGGCGAACGGCCGCATGCCGTACGACGCGCAGCAGGCCGCCCGCAGCGGCGACGTGGTCGCCATTGCCGCCACGCTGCCCTGGGCCGGCTTCACCGCCGGCACGGACAAGGGCGACACCCGCGCCAAGCCCGAGATCTGGAGCGAGCAGGCCAAGTTCCAGGAAGGCCAGCAGCGCCTGGTGGCCGACATGGGCCGCCTGGCGGCCGCCGCCAAGTCCGGCAACCTGGACACCCTGAAAGCCGCTTTCAGCCAGAACTCCGGCAGCTGCAAGGCCTGCCACGACGCCTACCGGAAGGATTGATCCGCAGGATCAATCAAGGCAAAAACAAAGCCCCGCGATGCGGGGCTTTGTACTTGTGGCGCCTGCGGCGGGCGCTCAGGCAGATTCCGCCAGCAGCTTCTCGATCAGCTCGTGCAGTTCGGCGAAGTTCGGCTCGCCCACGTAGCGCTTCACGATTTCGCCGCGCTTGTTCACGATGTAGGTGGTGGGGGTGAGCTTCACGTCGCCCCAGGCGCGCGCCACGGCGCCGGTGTTGTCGATCGCCACCTTGAACGGCAGCTTGCGGGTCTGGGTGAAGTTCACCACGTAGCTGGGCGGGTCGTAGCTCATGGCCACGGCCAGCGTCTCGAAGCCGCGGGACTTGTACTTGTCGTAGGTGGCCGTGATCTCGGGCATCTCGGCCACGCAGGTGGTGCAGCTGGTGGCCCAGAAATTGACCAGCGTCACCTTGCCCTTGAGGTCGGCCGTGGTCTGCTGGCTGCCGTCCAGCAGCACGAAGGTGGACTGCGGCGCCGCACTGCTGCCCGAGCTGAAATACACGCCCGCGCCCGCGGCCAGCGCGGCCGCCACGGCGATGCCCACCAGAACCTTCTTCATGCGGCGAAGTTTAAGCCGCTGCCCCGGCCCGCGCTTGCGCTGGGTTAAGC
>CAZZAW010000010.1:0-18230 GCA_964652405.1 uncultured Ramlibacter sp. | reverse complement strand
TTAAGCAACCTCCAGCAGGACGCGGACCAGCTCCTGGGGCGCGCTGACCATGGGATCGTGACCGGTGGCCAGCTCGACCACCCGTGCGCCGCCGCCGCCGCGCCAGGCGCCGTTCCAGAACGCCGCGTCGGCCATGCGCGGGCGGATCGCGTCGATGGTGGCCAGCGCCGGCCGGATGCAGCTCACGAAAGTGCGCGGTACGGCCGCCACGCGCGCCGGATCGAACGCCAGCGGCGCCCGGTAGGTGTGGCCGGGATGCGGGGTCTGGCGCCGCTTGACCCATTCGTAGTCGGCGCCCTCCAGCCCGAATGCTGCCGGGTCCGGCGCCGGGATGCTGAAGTCGGGCGAAGCAGCGGCGCCTGCCATCCGGGCTTCCTGAGTGGCCCGGGCGTGGGTGCTGCTCCAGCTTTCGCCCGGCTTGGGCACCACCGCGTCCACGTAGGCCAGGTGGCGCAGGCGCGGCCCCATCCGGTCGGCGATCGCGGTGCCCAGCATGCCGGCGTACGAGTGCACCGCCAGCACCACATCCTGCAGTTCCTCGGCTTCGATGACGCCGGCCACGTCGGCGATGTGCGTCTCCAGCGTGATCGCCGAGGACAGCAGGTGGGCCCGCTCGCCCAGCCCGGTCAGCGTCACCGCGAAGACGCGGTGCCCCGCCGCGGCCAGCGGCTGCGCCACGCGCTGCCAGCACCAGCCGCCATGCCAGGCCCCATGCACCAGGACGAAGTTCGCCATGTCAGATCACCTTCCGTTGCCTGAGGTCCTCGATGCGGTCCGCCGGCCAGCCCAGCAGCTCCTGCAGCACGGCCCCGGTGTGCTGGCCCAGCAGCGGCGGCGGCAGTTCGGTGCGCACAGGCGTGGCGCTGAGCTTGAGCGGGCTGGACACCAGGCGCACCGGACCGGCCAGCGGGTGCTCCCATTGCGTCACCATGCCGCGCTCGCGCACGTGCGGATCGGCGAATACCTCCTCGAGGTTGTTGATCGCGCCGCACGGCACCTTGGCCGCCTCCAGGGCCGCGAGCCACTGCGCCTTGGGCCGCGTCTTCATCACGTCTTCCAGCAGCGGCACCAGCACCGAGCGGTGGCGCACGCGGTCCTGGTTGCGCGCGAAGCGTTCGTCGCGCGCCAGCTCCGGGCGGCCGGCGACCTCGCAGAACTTGGCGAACTGGCTGTCGTTGCCCACCGCCAGGATCAGGTGGTCCTTGTGGCCGTCCGCGGCCGGCGCGACCTCGAACACCTGGTAGGGAACGATGTTCTGGTGCGCATTGCCGGCGCGCCCCGGCGCCTGGCCGCTCACCAGGTAGTTGGCGCCCAGGTTGGCCAGCATCGCAACCTGGGTGTCCAGGAGCGCCATGTCGATGTGCTGGCCCTCGCCGGTGCGCTGCGCATGGCGCAGCGCCGCCAGGATGCCCACCGCCGCATACATGCCGGTGAACAGGTCGGCCACCGCCACGCCGACCTTCTGCGGCCCGCCACCCAGGTCATCGCGTTCGCCCGTGACGCTCATGAGGCCGCCCATGCCCTGCACCGCGTAGTCGTACCCGGCGCGCTCGCGGTAGGGGCCAGTCTGGCCGAACCCGGTGACGCTGCAATAGACCAGCCGGGGGTTGACCTTCTGCAGCGACGGCCAGTCCAGCCCGTAGCGCGCCATGTCGCCGACCTTGAAGTTCTCCACGAACACGTCGCAGCGCGCGGCGAGCTCCCGCACCAGCGCCTGGCCCTCAGGCTGGGCGATGTCGCAGGTGACCGAGCGCTTGTTGCGGTTGGTGCCCAGGTAGTAGGCCGCCTCGCGGGTGTCCCGGCCCTGCGCATCCTTCAGGAAGGGTGGACCCCAGCTGCGGGTGTCATCGCCCGCGCCGGGCCGCTCGATCTTGATCACCTCGGCCCCCAGGTCGGCCAGGGTCTGCGTGCACCAGGGGCCGGCCAGGACGCGCGAGAGGTCGAGGATGCGGATGCCGTCCAGTGAAGTCATCGCACGATTGTGGGGCGTAAACCGATAATCGGGCGATGCTCCGTTCTTCCGTGGCCGTGCTGCTGGGCCTCGCGGCCGCCTGCAGTCCCACCTTCAACTGGCGCGAGGTCCGCGCCGAGCCCACGCCCCTCAAAGCCCTGCTGCCGTGCAAGCCGGACAGGGCCTCGCGCCAGGTGCCCCTGGCCGGCCGGCAGGTCGAGCTGCAGGTGCTGGGCTGCGACACCGGCGGCGCCACCTTCGCGCTGTTCCACGCCGAACTCGGCGAGCCGGGCCGCGGCGGCGAGGCGCTGGCGCAGTGGCAGCAGGCCTCGCTGGCCACCTTGCGGGCCACGGGGTCGCAGGCGGCGCCCTTTGTGCCACCCGGCGCGCTGGCGCTGCCGCAGTCGGTCCGGGTCACTGCCGAAGGCCAGCGCGCCGACGGCAGCCGGGTGCAGGGCCAGGCCGCGTACTTCGCCCGCGGCACGCAGGTGTTCCAGGCGGTGATCTATGCCGAGCAGATCCGGCCCGAGTGGGCCGACGCCTTCTTCGGCGGGCTGCGCTTCCCATGAGCCTGCTGTCGCGCCGCGCCGCCATCGCCGCGTTCCTGGCGTTCGCGTTCGCCTACTTCTTCTCCGCCCTGGTCCGGGCGGTCACGGCCACGCTGGCGCCCACCCTGACACAGGAATTCGAACTGCAGGCCCGCGACCTGGGGCTGCTGGCCGGCGGCTACTTCATCGGCTTCGCGGCCACCCAGCTGCCCCTGGGCAACTGGCTGGACCGGCACGGTCCCCGCAAGGTGATCCTGTGCTTCCTGGGGGTGGCCGTGGCCGGCTGCATCGCCTTCTCGCTGGCCACCAGCTTCTCGGGGCTGCTGGCAGCGCGGGTGCTGTGCGGCGTGGGCGTCAGCGCCTGCCTGATGGCGCCGCTCACGGGCTTTCGCCGCTGGCTGCCGCCGGCCACGCAGCTGCGCGCCAATTCCTGGATGCTGATGACGGGGTCGTTCGGCATGCTGGCCTCCACGCTGCCCGTGCAGTGGCTGGTGCCGGTGGTGGGCTGGCGCCCGCTGTTCTGGGGCCTGGCCGGCCTGATCGCGCTGGCCATGGTGCTGATCGCCTGGCGCGTGCCAGGTTGGGAGCAGCCCGCCAGCCCGCAGGACCGGCCCGGCAGCTATGCCGACGTGTGGCGCCATCGCTACTTCCGCCGCATGACGCCCATCGGTTTCTTCACCTACGGCGGCATGGTGGCCATCCAGACCTTGTGGGCCGGGCCGTGGATGGTGCGCGTGGCGGGCTACCCGCCGCTGCAGGCGGCGGCCGGCCTGTTCACCATCAACCTGTCCATGCTGGTGACGTTCTGGGCCTGGGGCATGCTCAACCCCTGGCTGGCCCGGCGCGGCTACACCACCGACCGGCTGATCGCCTGGGGCCTGCCGCTCAACCTGGCCGTGCTTGCTATCATTATCGTAGCAGGACCTGCCGCCGGGGCGGGCGCCTGGGCCCTGTTTTGCGTGAGCTGCACCTTCGTGTCGCTGGCGCAGCCCGCGGTGGGCATGGCGTTCCCGCCGGCGCTGGCCGGGCGGGCCCTGTCGGCCTACAACCTGGTGATCTTCGGCGGCGTGTTCTGCGTGCAGTGGGGCATCGGCCTGCTGGTGGACGGCTTCTCGGCGCTGGGCCTGGCCGAGGTCGATGCGTTCCGCGGGGCGATGGCGGTCTTCCTCGCCACCAGCGCTCTCTCGTACGGCTACTTCCTTCTGGCCAGAACCGATAATCAGCCGCAATGAACGCGATCCTCCTGATTGGCCATGCCCCGCTGGCCCATGCGCTGCGCCAGTGCGCGCTGCACGTGTTCCCGGATTGCGCGCCGCACCTGGCCGCCATCGACGTGCAGCCCAACCTCTCGCCGGAAGAGACCCTGGCCACCGCCCGCATCGCCATGGCCCAGCTGAGCCAGCCGCCGCAGGTCAAGGGCGTGCTGGTGCTGACCGACATCTTCGGCGCCACGCCCAGCAACGTGGCGCAGAAGCTGGTGGACGGCGTGACCTCGCGCCTGATCACCGGCGTCAACCTGCCCATGCTGCTGCGCGCCGTGAGCTACCGGCACGAGCCGCTCGATGCCCTGGTCTCGCGCGCCGTGATCGGCGGCACCCAGGGCGTGATGCAGGTGGCGATCACCGCGCCGCAGAACCAGCCCCGCCGCAACCATGATCAAGACAAGTACGACCATCAGCAATAAGCTGGGCCTGCACGCCCGCGCCTCCGCCAAGCTCACCAAGCTGGCCGGCAGCTACCCCTGCGAGGTCTGGATCAGCAAGGGCGAGCGCCGGGTCAATGCCAAGAGCATCATGGGCGTGATGATGCTTGCGGCCGGGGTGGGCAGCGAGGTGGAACTCGAGACCGACGGTACGAAGGAGCAGGAAGCCATGGACGCCCTGCTCGCCCTCATCCACGACAAGTTCGGCGAAGGCGAATGATGGCCCCCACGGTCGCCCACTTCGTGTGGCTCCCTGCCCCCCAAGGGGGGCGTGTTTCGCCTTGGGGCGGCCCGGCGGCGAAACCATGACGTTCTCCATCCACGGCCTCCCCGTCGCCCGCGGCATCGCCATCGGGCGCGCCGTGCTGATGGCCGGGCGCGTGGACGTCGCGCACTATTTCATCGAGCCCGGCCAGGTGGAGGCCGAGATCGAGCGCATCCGCCAGGGCCGCAATGCCGTGGTGGACGAGATCCACCGCCTGCAGCAGACCATCGCCGCCATGGGCCCCAAGGAGGCCCCGCACGAGCTGTCGGCGCTGCTGGACGTGCACCTGATGCTGCTGCAGGACGAGGACCTGATCACCGGCATCAAGCACTGGATCACCGACCGCCTCTACAACGCCGAATGGGCGCTGACCACGCAGCTGGAGCAGCGGTCGCGCCAGTTCGACGACATGGAGGACGAATACCTGCGCGAGCGCAAGGCCGACCTGGAGCAGGTGGCCGAGCGCATCCTGCGCTACATGAAGGGTGTGGCCTCGCCGGTGGCGCCGCCCGTCAGCCGCCGCAAGACGCAGCAGGACCTGCTGCTGGCCGACGACAGCCTGGACGTGCCGCTGGTGCTGATCGCGCACGACCTGTCGCCGGCGGACATGCTGCAGTTCAAGCAGAGCGTGTTCGCCGGCTTCGTCACCGACGTGGGCGGCAAGACCTCTCACACGGCGATCGTCGCGCGCAGCATGGACATCCCGGCCGTGGTGGGCGCGCGAAGCGCCAGCCAGCTGGTGCGGCAGGACGACTGGGTGATCATCGACGGCGACGCCGGCGTGGTGATCGTCGACCCGTCGCCCATCATCCTGGCCGAGTACGGCTTCAAGCAGCGCCAGGCCGAGCTCGAGCGCGGGCGGCTCTCGCGCCTGCGCCACACGCCCGCGGTCACGCTGGACGGCGAGAAGGTGGAACTGCTGGCCAACATCGAACTGCCCGAGGACGCGCCGGCGGCGGTGCGCGCCGGCGCGGTGGGCGTGGGCCTGTTCCGCAGCGAGTTCCTGTTCATGGGCCGCAAGGGCCAGCTGCCCGACGAGGAGGAGCAGTACCAGGCCTACCGTCGGGCGGTGGAAGGCATGGAAGGCCTGCCGGTCACCATCCGCACCATCGACGTGGGCGCGGACAAGCCGCTGGACGACACGGTGCGGGACCTGGCCCACCTGAACCCGGCGCTGGGGCTGCGCGCCATCCGCTGGAGCCTGGCCGACCCGGCCATGTTCCTGACCCAGCTGCGGGCGATCCTGCGCGCGGCTTCGCACGGCAAGGTGCGCATGCTGATTCCCATGCTGGCCCACGCCAGCGAGATCCGCCAGACCCTGTCGCTGGTGGATTTCGCCCGCGCCGAGCTGGACAACCGCGGCGTGGCCTACGGCCCTGTCGAGGTGGGCGCGATGATCGAAATCCCGGCCGCCGCGCTGACGCTCAAGACCTTCCTCAAGTACTTCGACTTCCTGTCCATAGGCACCAACGACCTGATCCAGTACACCCTGGCGATCGACCGGGCCGACGAGTCGGTGGCGCACCTGTACGACCCCTGCCATCCCGCGGTGCTGCACCTGGTGGCGCAGACCATCGAGGAATGCCGCCGCCAGGGCAAGCACGTGAGCGTGTGCGGCGAGATGGCGGGCGACACCCACATGACGCGGCTGCTGCTGGGCCTGGGGCTGCGCAGCTTCTCCATGCACCCGGCGCAGATCCTGGCCGTCAAGCAGGAGGTGCTGCGCGCGGACACCCAGCGGCTCGCGCCCTGGGCGCACACGGTCCTGCAGTCGGAGGATCCGGCGCTGCTACTGGGCTGAGCCCGGCCCGGCCCCGATGGCGTCCAGGTCGCTGCCCGCGCGCGGTGGCGCCACCACGATCGCCGGCTGGGCGCTTCTCGGAGGCGCAACCACGACGGCGGGCTCGGACTCGCGCGGCGGCGCGATCACGATGGCCTGCTGCGGCACCGGCCGGGGCGTGGGGATCGTGATCACCACGGGCTCCAGGGGCGGCTCGGGCGGCGGCAGGCCGGCGTCGCCCGTGGCGGCTCTGGGCGCAGGTGGCGGAGCGGCCACCACAGCGGGCTCGGGGCCGGCCGCCGGCGGGAACACCCGTCCCCACCAGTCGTTGACCTGGCCCATCAGCGGATCCAGCACGCCGGGCTCGGGCGGCGGCGTGCCGAAGCGCGCCTTCGCATCGACCACCTTCAGCCTGAGCGCCTGCTGGAAAAAATCGCCGACCATGGGCAAGGCGCTGCGAGCGCCCTGGCCCCAGCTGTCCTGCATGGTGATGCGGCTGTCGTTGAAGCCCACCCAGGCCCCGGCCACCAGCTGCGGATGCATCAGCACGAACCAGCCGTCGGTGTTGTCCTGGGTGGTGCCGGTCTTGCCCGCCACGTCCGCCTGGATGCCGTGGCGGGTGCGGATCGCGCTGCCCGTGCCCCGGTCGATGGCGCCGCGCAGCACGTCCAGCAGCACCAGGGCCGTGTCCGGCGCCAGGGCCGGTTCCGGCTGCGCACGGGTGAACTCTTCCAGTACGCGGCCGTGCCTGTCCTCCACCCGCAGCACGATTTGCGGCGCGACATAGGCGCCCCCGTTGGCCAGGGCAGCGTAGGCCGCGACCATCTCGCGCAGGGTCACCGGGCTGGTGCCCAAGGCCAGCGAGGGCACCTCTTCCAGCCTGCTCTCGCGCACGCCCAGGTCGCGCGCGAGCTGCGCCACCCGCTGGGGCCCCACGGCCTGCATCACCTGCGCGGTGAGGGTGTTCTTCGACTGGGCCAGCCCGTCCCGCAGTGTCAGCAGCTCGCCGGTGGGCGCGCTCACGTCCGTGGGCCGCCACACCTGGCCGTTGCCCAGCCGGTACTCCATCACCTGGTCGGGCAGCATGTCGCCGGGCCGCGCGCCCTGGGCGAACGCGGCCCCGTACACGAACGGCTTGAAGGTGGAGCCTGGCTGGCGCCGGGCCTGCTGCACGTGGTCGAACTGGTCCACCGTGAAATCGCGGCTGCCGACCCAGGCCCGCACCACCCCCGTGCCCGGCTCCATGGCCATGAAGCCGGCCTGCAGGCGCGTCTTGTCTTCCCGCAGCGCCTGCATGAAGGCGGCATCGGCCATCAGCTTCCTGAGCGCCTGCTCTTCGCTGGCGCCGGCCGCCCGCTGCGACTGGAACTCGGCGGTCTCACGCACCAGCGCCTGCACCAGCTCGCGCTGGGCGGCCCAGCCGCTGCGCGGCCCCCAGGCGGCGTTGGCCGACTGCTGCAGCCGGTCGGCCTGCCGCGCCAGGGCCTGGGTGGCAAGGGCCTGCAGGCGCGAGTCGAGGGTGGTGCGCACCACCAGCCCGTCGGCGTGGATGTCGTAGCCGTTGCGGTCGGCCCAGTCGATCAGCCACCGGCGCAGGTGCTTGGCGAAGTGCGGCGCGGCCCCGGGCTGTTCCTGCTGGCGCTCGAAGTCCAGGCGCAGGGGACGGCGCTTGAGCGCGTCCAGCTCGCCGGCGTCCAGCTGGCCGTGCCGCGCCATCTGCGCCAGCACGAGGTTGCGCCGCTGAAGGGCCCGGTCGGGGTTGAGCACGGGGTTGTAGTAGCTGGTGCCCTTGAGCATGCCCACCAGCGTCGCGCTTTCCAGCACGTCCAGGTCGCGCGCGGCCTTGTCGAAGTAGGTGCGCGCGGCCATTTCGATGCCGTAGGCGTTGTAGAGGAAGGGCACCGTGTTGAGGTAGGTCTCGAGGATCTCTTCCTTGGTGTAGACCGACTCGATCTTCAGCGCGGTGATGGCTTCCTTGGCCTTGCGCGTGAGGCTGGTGGCCCGGCCGATCTCCTCGGGGTAGAGGTTGCGCGCGAGCTGCTGGGTCAGGGTCGAGCCGCCCTGCAGCCGCCCGGTGAGCGTGTGCACCGCGGCCGCGGCGGTGCGCCGCAGGTCGATGCCGGGGTGCTGGTGGAAGCGATGGTCCTCGGTGGCCAGCAGCGCGGTGACCACCGTGGGCGCCATGTCGGCAAGCTTGACCCAGCTGCGGTTGGCCCGCCTGAACACGGCCAGCTCCTGCCCGTCGGCGGACAGGGCGACGCTGGGCTGCTCGGTCTTGGCCTTGCGGATGTCCACGATGCTGGGCGTGAACGGGATCAGCGCCATCACGTAGGCCAGCGCCAGCACCGGCAAGGCCAGCAGCGCCAGCCAGCGGCGGCGCCACAGGGCGCCCGTCAGGCGGCGCAGGAAGGCGGCAAGGGGGTGGGCGGCTCGCGCCGGCTCCGTGCTCATGGATGCGGGGTGGCGGCTGTCGTGTTGAGCCCGACTCTAGGCCGGCGCCCCCGCGCCGCCCGTAGGACGGCAACTCAAGCGGGCAGCGAAGATGCCGCGCCTTGCGGCGCGGCCACGGACTCCCGCGGCACCAGCGGGCAGTCCATCTTGATCTGCCGCGCCGGCAGCGGGCCTTGCGCGGCTTCGTCGATCAGGCGTTCCACCGCCCACTGGCCCATGGCGAAGTTGGGCAGCAGCACGGTGGACAGGGCCGGCCGCGCGTGGCGGGCCTGCTCCTGGTCGTCGTAGCCGATCAGGGACAGCTGCCCGGGCACGGCGAGGCCGAGCTCGCGTGCCGCGTCCAGCGCGCCCAGCGCCATCAGGTCATTGGCGCAGAAGATCGCACTGGGGGGCCGCGGCTGCCGCAGCAGCGACAGGGCTTGCTGGTAGCCCGTGCCGCTCATCCAGTCCCCCTCGCGCACCAGCGCGGGGTCGAACGGGAGGTCGGCCGTCGCCAGGGCCTGGCGGTAGCCCTTGAGCCGGTCGCGAGCGGCGTCCATCCAGGGCTCGCCGTTGATGAAGCCGATGCGGCGGTGGCCCTGGGCCAGCAGGTGCTCCACGGCGGCGAAGGCACCGCCCACTTCGCCGGGAATGACGCTGGAGCGCGAGCGGTCGCTGCAGGTGCAATTGAGCAGCACCGCCGGTACGTGGGGCCGCGCCGCAAGCGCGGCCGGCAGCTCGATGTCGCGCGTGAAGATGCTGGCGACCACCACGCCCAGCAGGGAAGGCTGGGCGAGCACGGCCTCCAGCGTGGCGTCCTGCAGCTCGCGGTCACCGCCGGTGACGTGCACCGCCAGCAGGCAGTTGTGTTCCCAGGCCGCAGCCCGCGCGCCGTCGATGGTGATGGAGGGGTGCTGCGAGGTGGCGATCTCGTCGGCCAGGTACACGATGAGGTTGCGCCGCGCGCCGCCCGCCGCGGGCGGCGCCGCGGTGGCGAGGGTCTTGCGCCGGGGCAGCTGGTAGCCCAGCTCGCGCGCCACGTCGAACACCCGCTCGCGGGTCGCTGGCGACACCTTCGCGCCCGTCATCTGGTTGAGCACCAGCGACACCGTGGATTGCGACACGCCGGCCTGCTTGGCGATGTCGGTCATGGTGGGACGCGTGCGCGGACTGGCCATGTATCAATTATGAATTGTTCATAAGCTGAGCTTGAACAAATTTATGACTAATGAAAAAATGAAGTTATTACTCACCCGGAGACACCCCATGCGCTACACCGCCGCCGAGCACGATGCGTTCGCCCGCGACTTCAACCGCGACAGCCTGGTCATCCTGCGCAACCACTTTCCCCGCGAGAAGCTGGCCCTCTGGGCGGAGGCGTTCCAGCCGCTGCTCGAGGAGCAGGTGGCCCGTGACGCCGGCAACCCCAACCGCGGTGCCCAGCGCTTCTACGTGACGCTGCCGTTCCAGGGCCTGTTCGCCGACCCGGAGGTGTTCGAGGACAAGGACATCCTGGCCATCGTCGAGCGCGTGGCCGGTCCCGAGCCGGTGCTGTGCCAGCTGGCCGCCGACACCCCGCTCAAGGGCTCGGACTACCAGGCCTGGCATGCGGACACGCCGGCCCTTTTCCCGGAGTGGAACAACAACGACACACCTTCTTTCCAGATCGCCGTGAACTTCGCGCTGTGCGACGTCACCGAGGCGAATGGCCCCTTCGAAACCACCTTCGGCACGCACCGCATGAACAAGGACGAGGCCATGGCCGGCCTGGCGTCCGGCGCGATCGCGCAGCACCGCCTGCCCATGGCCATGGGCGACGTGATGATCCGCGACGTGCGCGCCGTCCACCGCGGCACGCCCAACACCACGGACCAGCCCCGGCCCATGGTGGTGCTGGGCTACAGCCGCCGCTGGCTGCACCGCCCGGAGGTGCAGATCCGGGTGCCGCAGAGCACCTGGAACGAGCTCTCGCCCCTGGGCCGCAGCCTGCTCCGCTTCAACCCGGTAGTGGCTGACGAGCAGGCGGTCGCGGCTGAAGAGAAGTACATCAGCTTCGCTTACTGAATAAGGAGAACCCCTTGAAGAAATCGATTGAAGATGCGGGCTTCGACGCCGCATCGCGCGGCCTGCTGCAGCTGTCCGCGGGGCAACTGCACCTGACGCTCACACCCGAGGTCGGGGGCTCCATCGCCAGCTTCAGCCGCCGCTGGCGCGAAGACGGCGCCCGGCGCGAGGTGCACTGGCTGCGTCCCGCCAGCGCCGAGGGCCTGGCCCGGCGCGACCCGCTGGCCATGGCCAGCTTTCCGCTGCTGCCGTTCTGCAACCGCATCCGCGAGGGGCGGGCGCAGTTCGAAGGCCGCCAGATCCAGTTCCCGCCCAACCACCCGGCGGCCGATTCGCCGCACCCGCTGCACGGCATCGGCTGGCAGCGGCCCTGGCAGGTGGTCTCATCGGGCCGCAGCGAGGCGGTGCTGGGACTGCAGGTGCCGGCGAGCGCGGCCTGGCCCTGGGCCTTTTCGGCGCGCCAGACTTTCGAGCTGGACGACAAGGGCCTGCAGGTCACGATGGCGCTGACCAATGAGGATTCGGCGGCCATGCCCGCCGGCATCGGCCACCACCCTTACTTTCCGCACGAGGCGGGGACGCGGGTGCGCATGCCGGCCACCGCGATGTGGGAAGGGGACGCCGAGGTGATGCCGACCCGCCTGGTGGAATCGGACGCCGTGCGCCGGCTGCGCGAGGGCGTGGTGCTGGGCGAGCTCGACCTGGACAACAACTTCACCGGTTGGGACCATTGGGCCCGGGTGGACTGGCCGGCGGAGCGGCAGGGGCCCGCGCGCAGCGTGCTCATGGAGGCCGAGGCGCCGCTGGACTACTTCGTCGTCTACTGCCCGCGAGGCGCCGACCATTTCTGCGCCGAGCCCGTGAGCCAGTGCACCGACTGGCTGAACCTCTTGCCCGTGCACGGGCGTGAGCCGCTGGGCGGTGCGCGCCTGGAGCCGGGCCAGACGCTCACGGCCCGCTTCCGCCTGGTGCCCGGCTGGCACTAGCGCGAACGCGTGCCCAGCACCGCGGCCCCGATGATCAGCGCCGCCGCGGCGGCGACGCCGGCCGTCAGCGTGCGGCCGGTCGCCACGATCAGCAGCGCCGTCGAGCCCAGCGGCGTGAGGTAGGAAAGGATGCCGATGTGGCGCGCGTCGCCCAGCTTGAGCGCCTTGTCCCACAGGAAGAAGGCGCCGCCCAGCGGGCCCAGGCCCATCAGAACCAGCAGCACCCA
Organism: uncultured Ramlibacter sp.; assembly: GCA_964652405.1. Lineage (GTDB taxonomy): Bacteria > Pseudomonadota > Gammaproteobacteria > Burkholderiales > Burkholderiaceae_C > Ramlibacter. The sequence continues at coordinate 6,277 of CAZZAW010000010.1, read as the reverse complement.
GTCGCGCCCGCTGGGCACCACGGCAGGCTCCAGGGCCCAATGGCACAGCAGCGAAAGCAGCCCCGAAACCAGGCCGAACAGGCCGATGGCGGCCGTGGGGAAAGCGGCCACCCGCCGCGTCAGCAGCGAGTAGCTGGCCCAGATGAAAGCCGATCCCAGCGCCGGCAGGTAGCCCCAGGACCAGGCGCCCTGCGCGCCACCACCGCTCAGGATGGCGAGCGCGGCCCCCGCGAAGCCGGCCAGTGCCGCGGTCACGTGGACCGCGCGCAAGCGCAGGCCCGGCAGGAACAGCGGCGCCAGCACCACGATCAGCAGCGGCCACAGGTAGTTGACCAGGTTGGCCTCCACGGGGGGCGCCGTGCGCAGCGCCACGAACAGCAGGAAGTGGAAGCCGAACAGCCCGTAGATGCCCAGCGCCAGCGTGGAGGCGGGCACCCGCCAGCTGCGCGCCAGCGGCCAGGCGGGCAGGCTGCCGATCACCAGCGCGATGCCGGTCAGCAGGAACGGGGGCAGGTGCTTGAGCGCCAGGCCCAGCGTGGCCAGGCTGGCCCACAAGGCGATGGCGCCGAGCGCGTACAGGTTGGCGTGCATGGGCGTCAAGCTTAGGCGCGGCGATCGTCGCGCAATGCCGGCCCGCCGTCGCGAGGCAACGGTCAGGCGCGGCGGCGCAGGGCGGCGGTGAGCGCGGAGGGCGAGCGGTAGCCGGTGCGGCGCGCCACCTCGGCGACGGCCAGGCCGCTGTCGCGCAGCTGGCGCGCGCGCGCCAGGCGCTGCAGGCGCAGCCACTGCATGGGGCTGCAGCCCTGCGCCTCGTGGCAGCGCAGCGCGAACTGGCTGGGGCTCAGGTGCACCTGGGCCGCCAGGTCGGCGGCGGCCAGGGGCTGGTCCAGCCTCGCCTGGGCCCAGGCGGCCAGGGCCGGCCAGTCGATGCGGCGGCGCGGCCGCTGCGCAGCCGCCGGGGAGCGCCAGGCCTCCAGCAGCAGGGCGGGCCCGTGCAGCGCCGCCAGCGGCTGGTGCTGCAGCAGGGCTTGTGCCAGGTAGGCGGCCAGCGGCGCGAGCTGCGCCGGATGCGCGGGCTGCGGCTGGCACAGCGACCAGAGGTCCAGCCGCGTGTCCAGCACCAGGCATTCGCTGCCGGCGGCCGACTCGAAATCGTGGCGCTCGCCGGGGGCAACGAGAAAGGCGTCGCCAGCGGCCACGCGCCGGCCGCGGCCTTCGACTTCGAGCTCGAGCACGCCCTTCAGGCCCACCAGGGCCTGGAAATGGTCATGCGAGTGGCTGCCGTGCGAGGGCCCGTACCGGCGCAGCGACAGGTGGTCGTGCGCGGCGCCCATAGCGTCAAACGGTCACGCCCGCCGCGTGGGCCTGCTGGTCGGCGTGGTAGCTGCTGCGCACCATCGCGCCCACGGCGGCGTGGGTAAAGCCCATCCTGTAGGCCTCTTCCTCGAACATCCTGAACGTGTCGGGGTGCACGTAGCGCCGCACGGGCAGGTGCGAGGTGGAAGGCGCCAGGTACTGGCCGATGGTCAGCATGTCGATGTCGTGCGCGCGCATGTCGCGCATGACCTGCAGGATCTCCTCGTCGGTCTCGCCCAGGCCCACCATCAGCCCGCTCTTGGTGGGCACATCCGGGTGCAGCGCCTTGAACTTCTTCAGCAGGTTCAGGCTGAACGCGTAGTCGGAGCCCGGGCGCGCTTCCTTGTACAGGCGCGGGATGGTCTCCAGGTTGTGGTTCATCACGTCCGGCGGCGCGGCCTTGAGGATCTCCAGCGCGCGGTCGTCGCGGCCGCGGAAGTCGGGCACCAGGATCTCGATGGTGGTGCCGGGCGACAGCTCTCGCGTGCGCCGGATGCAGTCCACGAAATGCTGGCTGCCGCCGTCGCGCAGGTCGTCGCGGTCCACGCTGGTGATCACCACGTACTTCAGCTTCAGCTTCGCGATGGTGCGAGCCAGGTTCTCGGGCTCGTTCGCATCCAGCGGGTCGGGCCGGCCATGGCCCACGTCGCAGAACGGGCAGCGGCGCGTGCACTTGTCGCCCATGATCATGAAGGTGGCCGTGCCCTTGCCGAAGCATTCGCCGATGTTGGGGCAGGAGGCTTCCTCGCACACCGTGTGCAGGTTGCTCTCGCGCAGGATCTGCTTGATCTCGTAGAAGCGCGTGCTGGGCGAGCCGGCGCGCACGCGGATCCACTCCGGCTTCTTGAGCACCGGCGCCTGTTCCACCTTGACCGGGATGCGCGAGAGCTTGGCCGCCGCCTTCTGCTTGGAGGAAGCGTTGTAGGTCTCGCTGCTTTGCGCTTCGCGCACGACGTCGGAGGAGCTCATGGAATCCTTCAGGGGGCGAGCAGGGCGCCTAGCTTCTGGCCCAGCACCTGCGCCGCTTCGTTCCAGGGGGTGGAGACGCCGATTGTAGAAAGGTCCACCGTTTCCAGCCCGGCGTAGCCGCAAGGGTTGATGCGCGAGAAGGGTTCCAGGTCCATGGCCACGTTGAGCGCCACCCCGTGGTAGGTGCAGTGGCGGCTGACCTTGATGCCCAGCGCCGCGATCTTGCCCAGGCCGGCGAACGGGTCCTGCGCCGGGCCCGTGAGGGCCTGGTGCGAGAAGGGATCGTCGCGCCGCACGTAGATGCCCGGCGCGCCGGCGACGCGGTGCCCGGTGACGCCGTAGTGGGCCAGGGTGCGGATCACCGCTTCCTCCAGCCGGTAGACGTACTCCTTGACGAAGTAGCCGGCCCGCCTCAGGTCGACGAGCGGGTAGGCGACCACCTGCCCGGGGCCGTGGAAGGTGACCTGGCCGCCGCGGTTGGTGGCCACCACCGGGATGCCGCCAGGCGCCAGCACGTGCTCGGGCTTGCCGGCCAGCCCCTGGGTGAACACGGGCGGATGCTCGCACAGCCACAGTTCGTCGGGCGTGGCCTCGGTGCGCGCGGCGGTGAAGGCCTGCATGGCCTCGTACGTGGGCGCGAAGTCCACGCGGCCGAGCAGGCGCTGCCGCATCGCTACAGCACGACCTTGACCATCGGGTGGCTGGACAGCGTGCGGTACAGCTCGTCCAGCTGCTCCCGGCTGGTGGCCGTGACGGTGATGGTGATGCCCAGGTAGTTGCCCGCCTTGCTGTCGCGCAGCTCGATGGTGGCCGCGTCGAACCCCGGGTCGAACTGCAGGGCGATGTGCGTGATGGCGTGCACGAAGCCGTCCACCTTGGCCCCCATCACCTTGATGGGAAAGCGCGAGGGGTATTCGATGAGGGACTGGTCGGGCGGGATGGGGTGCATGGTCAGGAAGACTGCTTGAGCCGCTGGTAACCGGCGTGCAGCTTCTGGTAGATGGGGCCGGGCCGCCCGGTTCCAATGGGTCGCCCGTCCAGGGTGGTGACGGGCAGCACCTCCTTGGTGGCCGAGGACAGCAGCAGCTCGTCGGCGCCGAACACCTCATCGCGCGACACGCGGCGCAGCTCGAAGCCCAGGCCGCATTCGCGGCACAGCTGCTCGATCAGCCCGTAGCGGATGCCTTCCAGCACCAGGTTGTCGCGCGGGGCGCCGAGCACCACGCCGTCCTTCACGGCCCAGACGTTGGAGGCCGCGGCCTCGGACAGGAAGCCGTCGCGGAACATCACGGTCTCCGCCGCGCCCTCGTCGGCGCTCAGCTGCCGCGCCAGCACCGCGGCGGCCAGGCTGATGCTCTTGATGTGGCCCTTCTTCCAGCGGAAGTCGTCCGCGCTGATGCAGGCCACGCCCCGGCTGCGCTCCTCCTCGCTGTAGATGTACATGCGGTTGCTGGTGGCGAACACGGTGGGCTGGAGGCCGGGCGGCATGACGTGGTCGCGCATCGCCACGCCACGGGTCACCTGGAGGTACACGAGCTGCGAGGTGTTTTCGGCTGCAGTGCCCATGTGGCGGGCGTACCTTGCTATCAATTCGATAACAAGCTCGCGCCACTGCGCGTGCGTCATGGGGTTGTCCATGCGCAGCTCGCCCAGGCTCCGGTCCAGCCGCGCCATGTGCTCGGCGAAGCGGAACGGCCGGCCGGCGTACGCGGGCACCACCTCGTAGACGCCGTCGCCGAAGATGAAGCCGCGGTCCAGGACGCTCACCTTCGCTTCGCGCAGGGAGCTGAACTCGCCGTTGAGGTAGCAGGGCAGGTCGGGGATGGAGGAGTCGGTCATGCCCCGATTGTCGCGGCTCGTGGCAGGGTCAGCGCCACAGCAGGACGGCGGCGATCGCCACCCAGCCCAGGCCCAGGTTGACCTTGGCCAGCAGCGTGATCTGGCCCATGCGGCGCCCGCCCTCGGGCCAGTCGCCCGCGGCCACGGCGGCCCGCAGCCGCCGGTAGGGCGCGAACACGATGTGCCCGAAGATCAGCATCATCAGGACGCCGATGCCGGCCATCGCGTGCCAGCCCGCAGGGGCCTGCGCGACCCCCAGCATCAGCCACACGCCGCTGGCGAGCAGCACGGCGATGCTGGCGGCGACCACGACGAAGAACCGCGAGAGCACGCCGGCCATCAGCTTCAGCCGGTCGGGCGGCTGCAGCACCGCATGCGCCGGCGGCCGCAGCGCCAGCACCATGAAGGCCATGCCGCCCATCCAGAAGATGGCGGCGGCCAGGTGGAAAAAGAGGATCAGGTTGCGCATGAGCTCGTCCGGGGTGGGCAGGCGATTGTGCGGCGCAAGTCAAAGATGCTTTGACCGGCGTGTAAGTTGAGCTGGGTGCTCAAGATGGCGGAGCGCCCTGGGTTTCTACTTATAATCAGGGGCTTTGTGAAATTTCAGGGCCTTTGATGCGGGGCCATGCCGATGAAAACAACGACCCCGCGCCCTGAGACCACGGAGGACGAGCAGCCCCCCTTCAAGCCGCTGACCGCCGAAGAGGCGCGCAAGCTGCGCGAACAGCACCCCCCGGTGTCACCGTGGTGGGTGGTCGGTGGGCAGGTGGTGGTGGGCGTGGTGGCGGCTCTGGTTGCCTGGGCTGCCACCGGGAAGCAAAACGTTGGGTGGTCCGCCGGATATGGCGCGCTGGCCGTGGTGATCCCCGCGGCCATTTTTGCGCGGGGCCTGACCGGCAGGTTCTCCTCGCTCAACGCTGGCACGGCGGCCTTCGGGTTCATGCTGTGGGAGATGGTCAAGATCGCCTTGACGGTGGCCATGCTGGTGGCCGCGCCGAGGCTGGTGGCAGGACTGAGCTGGCCGGCACTGCTGATCGGGCTGGTCCTGGCCATGAAGGTGTACTGGGTGGCGCTGGCATACGCACCGAAAGGGCGGTCTGCGCAGGTTGATCGAACATTGAACTGAAGAAACATGGCTGCAGAAAACGGACCGACCGCAGGTGAATACATCGTTCACCACCTGACGCACCTTCAGAACCAGAAGCCCAAGGCTGTCGTCGATTTCTCCGTCTTCAACTTCGATTCGCTGTTCTTCTCCATCGTCCTGGGTGTCCTGGGCTGCTGGGTGCTGTGGCTGGCGGCGCGCAAGGCCACCTCGGGCGTGCCGGGCCGCTTCCAGGCCGCGGTGGAAATCCTGGTCGAGATGGTGGATTCCCAGGCCAAGGGCATCGTGCACAACGCCGACAGCCGCAAGTTCGTGGCTCCGCTGGCGCTCACGGTGTTCGTCTGGATCTTCCTGATGAATGCGATGGACCTGCTGCCGGTGGACCTGATCCCGGCCGCGTGGCACGTCGCCGGTCCCGCGATGGGCCTGCCCGACTACATGCGCGTGGTGCCCACGGCCGACCTGTCGGTGACCATGGGCCTGTCGCTCGCGGTGCTGCTGGTGTGCCTGTACTACAACATCAAGATCAAGGGCGCGGGCGGCTGGGTGCACGAGCTGTTCACGGCGCCGTTCGGCAGCCACCCGCTGCTGTGGCCCTTCAACTTCCTGATGCAGATCATCGAGTTCGTCGCCAAGACGGTCTCGCACGGCATGCGGCTGTTCGGCAACATGTACGCCGGCGAACTGATCTTCATGCTGATCGCCCTGATGGGCGGCGCCTGGTCGCTGTCGGCCACCGGCATCGGCCTGGCCATCGGCCACATCATCGCGGGCGCGGCCTGGGCGATCTTCCACATCCTGATCATCACCCTGCAGGCCTTCGTGTTCATGATGCTGACGCTGGTGTACGTCGGCCAGGCCCACGACGCGCACTGACCCCTTTTCCCTTCGCCTTCTTTTTCAACCAAAGTCCTCTAGGAGCAATCATGGAAGTTATCAGCTTTGTCGCCCTGGCCGCCGGCCTGATCATCGGTCTGGGTGCCATCGGCGCCTGCATCGGCATCGGCA
>CAZZAW010000009.1:0-24413 GCA_964652405.1 uncultured Ramlibacter sp. | reverse complement strand
GAGCAGCTGACTCTTAATCAGCGGGTCCTAGGTTCGAGCCCTAGTGCGTCCACCAAATTTCTCCTATTTGTCAGTGTTCTAGCTTAACTACGCTCTGGTACGTGTTGATATTTCGATGTACTAGGTAGCTTTCTAGGTAGCACACTCAACCAGTCTGTCGTCTAGGCCCGAAAGTCCGCAGCTGCACATCGTCCACCAAGAAAGTGGGCCTCTAATTGCAGGTGACCTTATATGCCCCCACAAAAGCGAGTCGCTCCCGTATTGATTTTGTAGCTGTTCGGGTTTGAACATTTTCGGCGCGGTTCGACGCGTTCGAAGATTCCAGCCCACGCACCCTCGCGCGCTATGCGCCAAGAGAAGGCGGTGCGGGGGCTGAGTCAGCAATTCATGTCCCATGCGATATCGCAAACATATGGTATTTGCGATTTCGATCGGCCAAGCCACTGTAAGTTCTCGCGATCAGTTTTTCGTGAAATCATACGGAGCGCCGGTGGCACCAAGGATAAATCGCACGAGATCGGGAAACGCTGTCTCGGAACGCACATCATTTGACAGCAGAACCACGCAGCGGCGCGGGATCTCGACACAGACCCAGCTGTTCCCGGTCGTGTCATTGTGGCCACCCTTCTCAAATCCCGGGCCCTGCGGTCCGCTGAACACGAGCACGCCAAGGCCGGACGCAAGGTCGGGTCGGCGTTCTCCGACGGGAAGTTCAGGCTGGAGCGTCGGAAACTGGCTTCGGGTGGTGATGGGCAGCTGGGGTTGGGTCAATTCGGCGCGCGACGCGGCCGACAACCCGTCCCCACGCACATAGGCGGCAGCAAAAAGCGCAAAGTCCTCAATCGTGGTGTCCATGGATCCGGCAGCGCGCACCCGACTGCGCTCGTCATGGGTTTCGGTCCGTCCGTTGATGTCCCAGCCATCGGCGAGGTTGCGCCGAAAATCGTCGCGCCAAATCATGCTGGTGTTGCGCATGCCGAAGCGATCGAAGACGCGGCGCTGCATTTCCTCGCCAAGATTAAGGCCGATGCCGCGTTCGAGCACGAACTGGAGCAGGATCAGGCCATCGCCCGAGTAGGCGTAGCGGCTGCCTGGCTCGAAATGAAATCTTAGCTTTCCGTCGGGCTCGAGGAACCCGAAATTGGCAAACCCGGCACTGTGCGTGAGCAGAATTCGTGGGGTCAGCTTGCGCCAGCGCTCGTCGCCTGCAAGGTCGCTCCAGCGCGCGTAGCGGTCCTCGATCTCTGGATCGGTGTAGAACGGCAGCGGGAGCGCGAGGTAGCGTTCGATTGGCACATCGAGCCCGACGAGACCCTCCTCGGCCAGTTGCATGACCGTCCATGCAAATACTGCCTTCGTGAGCGAGGCACCGTACATGATCGTGTCTCGTTCGAGGGGTGCGCCAGCTGCATTACGTTTGCCATAGGCTTTCACATGGACGATCTTGCCCTGGTCGATGACGGCGACCGCGAGCCCCTCGGCGCCAGTGTCGGTCATGGCTGCGGCGACCTGGGCGTCGATAGCGGCTGCGGAGGGAATGGGCGGATAACGCATCTCAGCAGCGGACCTGCCAGCGCAGCCCGAAAGCGCGAACATGGCGAAACAGGCGACTCCGGTCAGAACTCTGGCCCAGCACCCCTCACTACGCATCATGGTTTTTCCTTCGGGGAAGCAAGCCGCGCCCGCGCAAGTTCCAGAGCCTTTTCCAGCGCCTGATCGGCCGAGACAACAATGTCAGGCTGAACGCCCGTTCCCTGCCAGTTGCCGCCAGTGATCGGATTGATCGACTTTCCTTCCGGCAGATCCAGCGCGAAGTGCGGGTGGACGCGTCGGTACTCGAAGGGATGTGCGCCGCCGCCCGTGGCCTCGCCTACGATCACGGCGCGGCCCAGTGCCTGCAGATCATAGGCGAAGGCCTCCGCGGCCGAGAAGGTGCGGCGGGAGGTCAGGATGTAGAGCGGCTTTTTGGTGCCGAAGCGCCGTCCAGGTACCCACACGGGTGAGGTGCTTGCCGACATCTTGTCGCTTGGACGGTCGTAGCCTCCGCTTAGCGGCTGGCCTTCACCGAGCAGATAGCCGGAGACCAGATTTCCTGCCCCGGCACCGCCCCCGTTGCGCCGCAGGTCGATGATCAGCGCATCGCCCTGCGCGACAACATTCATGGCGGATGCGAACACGTCGCCGCCCATCGATACCGGCGGAAACACCCGAATATCGAGCAGCATAATGTTGCCCTCAAGACGCTCAATCTTTTCGACGCCGTGGTTGAGATGCGCGCCGTACCAACGTTCCATCTCCCCCGCCGAGAAAGACTCCTCGCCTCCGGACTCGGCGATTTCTTCAACGCTGTAACTGAGACCAAGATGCCCGTCACCCGACGTGCCGCGCAGCCAGCGGGTGACGGCGTCGGCGAAGGCGGTAGGATCGCTGATCTGCGACCATTGTGGTGACGCGCGCCGCAACTGCCGCGCGAGGCGCTTGCCCAGCTCCGCATCGACGTAGCGGGTTTCGAGCAGCGAGGCCGCGTTTTTTATGACGTCTGCCCGATCCGATGCATTCAGGATCAGGCTTTGGGTGGTCTGGACGGCCTGTGCGTGACCCGCCGTCCAAGGAACCATGGCAACCGCCATCAATGGCAATGCAAAGCGAAACATCTCAGTCTCCTCGTCTGTGCCTTTCGATCCGGTCCAGAAAGCGTTCCCTCACGAGCGCTTCAGTCGCAGCATCGATGACTGCTGAAAGGGCATATGGAAGTTCCCGGTCGAGCTCGTCCGCGGCTGCATCAATTGCCAGCCAATAAGGGCCTAGCTGTCGGGCCATCGCTTCGCCGGCCTTCGAAAGGGCGACCGTGCGGGAACGCCTGTCATCTGCGATCGAAACATCAACAAGCCCCAACTTCTCCATCCCAGCCAGCGTCTGTGTAATCGCTGGCTGGGACACTCCAGCTGTGCTTGCAAGCTCGCCGACGGTTGCACTGCCTGCTGCCAGAAGATGGGAGGCAATAGGGTAGAACCGCGGTCTGAACGGTGTGTCGAGCCGCGTATAGAGTGCCTCCACATCGCCATCGAGCATCGCAAGAAGCGCACGGACCCTGGTTCCAAGTTTGCGTATCGGACGAGACATATAAGCCCTTATGTAAATTAGTCGTCGTGCAATCAAGGGATTTCTAGCTTCAAGCCGGAGAAGAGCTCCCGTATCTCGGGCAGACGGCCGTCGCATGCTTCAGGCGCGTTGACTTCAGCAGATTTGACGGCACCAATAACGCTTATGCAGTTCGGCGCATGGAGCACCCTTCTGGCCGTCCTGGCCGGGCAGAACCTAGTTCTGGGCATCCTGCTGTGGCGGACACATGCCAACCGGATGGCCAATCGCTACCTCGCATTGCTGCTGGTCTGCGTTGCTGGTATGATGACACCGTTCATCATCGGCTATGCGGGCGCCTATGACCGCTGGCCGTGGCTTACTTCTGCGCCACTGTCTGTACCGCTGGCGATCGGTCCGCTGCTCTTCGGCCACGTCACTGCCCTATCGCGTGGAACGCCTATGAGACGGTTCCATCTGATCGCGCCGATATCTCAGTTTCTCTATCAGGCGGTGCTTTTTCCATTTCCGGTGACGACCAAGTACTGGTGGGACGAGCATGTCCACCAGCCCTACCTCGGTCCAGCCCTGCTGGTGGCGGTGATCGCCTCAATGAGCTTTTATGCCGGCCTCGGCTGGCATGAACTGGATGCTTATAGGAACTGGCTTGCTGCTCGGCGCCGCCTCACGCGGCCCGCTACCCGCCTGCGCGCCGGTCTTATCTTTCTCGGCGTGATCCTTGTCGCCCGCGCCGCCTGGGACCTGTTCGACCTGCTGGTGAGGCCGATCAACTATTTCGATCTGTTCGTGTTCTATATCCTGCTCGGGATGTCCGCCCTCGTCATCGGTGTGCTGGGCTGGCGCGATTCGACTGCGCCGATCGCAGCGATGGAGCCGGACGAGGAAAGGAACTGGCACGAATTGGGTACGGCATGGCTCGCGCGTCTCGAGCGTGAGGGCTGGTGGCGCGATCCGGAACTCGATCTTGATCGTCTCGCCAGATTGCTCGGCACGAACACCACGCATCTGTCGAAGGCGCTGAACGAAGGTCATGGCGGCTTCGCGGAATGCCTTGGGAGACTGCGTTCCGCCGCCGTTGCAAGGGCGCTCGAAGACGGCAGCGGGACGGATCTTCTGGGGCTGGCGCTCGAATGCGGGTTTGGCTCGAAGGCGAGTTTCAACCGTATCTTCCGCGCACAATTGGGCATGTCGCCGAGCGACTATCGCGCGAGGGCCCAAGGCTCAGATATAAAATCATAGGCGTAGCAAGGCGCGATGAGGCGACCGGCTCATGTGATCCGGGTAGGGGAGTTCCACCCCGATACAGGAGCCGGTCATGATCATTTCTCGTCGTCGTTTTATCGCAGGGAGTGCAGCAGCCATAGCAGCCACCAGCCTGCCGTCCGTTCTGGACGCCGCCGGAACAGCCTCCTTGCGCCCTTCGCAAATGCGTGCGGATCTCGATCTGCTGCAACGCGCCTATGAGACTGTGCACCCCGGACTGCTCCGCTATCTGCCGCCGGGCGGCTTTGCGAGCCGGGTCGCCGTAGCGAGGGACTGGGCGAGCCGCGATCGCAGCCTTCCAGACTTTTACCTCGCCCTCGCGCGGATAACTGCGAGCATCCGGTGCGGGCACACGCATCCCAATCCGTTCAACCAAAGCGATGCGATGTCTGCGAGTCTGTTCGCCGGCTGCGACCGCATTCCCTTTGCGTTCCGCTGGATCGACGGAGAGATGATCGTCACCGGAGGCCGGGCTGGCGTGAGCCCCCTTGCGCGCGGAACGCGCGTCAAGCGGATCGACGGCACGCCTGCGCGTGTTCTGCTGGCGGCGATGCTTCCATTCGCGCGCGCAGACGGTGGGAATGACGCGAAGCGTATCGCACAGCTCGGGATCAACCAAGGCGATCGCTATGCTGCATTCGATGTTTTCCGACCGATGCTGAAGGCACTTCCCCGAACAGGAGCCGTGCGGCTCGATGTGATCGACCCGCAAGGCCGCAAACAGGTGAAGGAAGTCGGTGCGCTTACCGAAGCGGCCATCCAGGCGGCACGGGCACCCGATGATGCACCGCTTGACTGGCCGTTCGAAATCCGGGTCGACCGGATCGGTGTGCTCACGATGGGTGACTGGACGACCTATCGGTCCAACTGGGACTGGAAGGCCTATCTCGATGGCATCCTCGACAGGCTCATTGATGAGGGCGCAAAGGGCCTGATCATCGACCTGCGCGGCAATGAGGGAGGCACCGAGTGCGGCTGGCACATCCTTGAACGGCTGGTTGCGAAGGACCTGCCGCTTCCGCAATCCCGACGGCGACTGCGGTACCGGACCCTGCCTGCGGAACTCAACCCTTACCTCGATACATGGGATCGTCGCTTTCGGGACTGGGGCGAGGCTGCGCAGGGTCCTGACAGCGAAGGATACTATAACCTCGTCCGGGCTGCACGGGATGAGGTTGCCATTTCGCCCCGTGATCGCAGGTTTGGCGGACCGGTGGCCGTGCTGGTCGACGCGGCCTGTTCCTCGGCAACATTCCAGTTCGCCAACGCGATTTCCGGATCAGGGGTCGCGACCATCATCGGTGAGCCGACCGGCGGCAACCGGCGGGGCATCAATGGTGATGCCTATTTCTTCGTGCGGCTGCCGGAAACCGGGCTGGAGGTAGACCTTCCGATCGTCGGGGTCTTCTCTGCCCGCCCCGAGGCGGACGCAGGGATCATTCCTGATCAGGTCATCAGGGTCACGGGTGATGACATCGCAGCCGGACGCGACCGTCAGTTTGCTGCGGCCGTTGCGGCCGTGGGCGGACGACCCGCGCAATGATCATGGTCAGCCGCGGAGGGGCGCGACTCTGATCAGGTCGCGACGGGACATCTGGCAGAACGCCCGTAGCGAAAGGAAGCCGATCAGGGCAGAAGGCGGCGCGCAGGTTGGCGAAAGGTTGCAGCGAGATTCAGGCCATCGATCATGCGGCGAGGATTGCGGTGCTGCGTTCGGGTATTTTCATGCTGCTGGCGCGAACCTCGTCATTCTCCGTCTCCGGTACCGGAAAAGCGTGCCGAGCAGCGCAATGATGATGATGCCGATTGCTGCCATGACCACGCCATCGCCGAGCGGGACCGGATTATAGGCTGTCGGCAACAGCGCATTGGGCCGCACATGGATCTCGCCGCTTGCGTAATCGAGGATCAGGTCGAAGCGCTTCAGAAAGTCGTTGCCGAGAATGTTGACCGCAAGGCCTGATGCCCTGCCCGGCAATTCGATCTCGGCCCGCGCATCGGTGACAGTAAACCCCGCGAGCGACACCTTCGGCATGGTGAAGACACGGTTGTAGATCCGACCGCCGTCCGAGCTGCCTCCGATGCTCCACCCCGAACCGTCGAGGGAAGCGATCCGGGAGGAAAGCGGGTCGCGGTTCGTCAGGGAGACCGAGAACTTCGAACCTGTGTCGATGAGCATCGGGATCTCGCGGGCCGATTGGCCGTCATTGATGCCAACCACAACGAGGCTATGGGCGCCGCGCCAGCGGATGGGAAGCGACCTAAATCCGTCGCGTGGTGCACTGCCCGGCCTCCCGATGCGGATTTCACGGCGACCGTAGTCGATTGTCACCTCGCGGCCCAGAAACACATTATAGCCCAGCACACCATCGGCCTTCAGGCTGTCCGAATAATCGATCGGGATGATCGGCGTGTTCCGGACTGTGACGGGGCCAAGAACAATATCGCCGGTAGCCCTCTCGAGGACCGCACCGTCGGTCCCGCTCCGCTGGTTCACGACGCTGACCGACGCCCCGGTGTCGAAGAGCAGGCGAAGCGGCGGCGATCCATTGATTCTCGAGCTGACGAGTATGGTATTGTGCTCGCCAAGCTCGAAGGGAAGCGTGACCGTGTCCGGACCATCCCAGACATGCGGCTCGACCGGTGCGAGACGGTGCGGGTAGATGCGCCCCCGGTGACGGATCGAGAAGTCGATGGTCTTGCCTCGCTCGAAGACAAAATCGTGGTTTGCCTGGTCCGTGACAATCGTGATCCGTTTCTGCCGCGGGCCCGGATGATAGACGTAGATGTCGGGTTGGAGTCCGTCGATAAGCTCGGCGGCCTGATCGTCTCCGTCGTCAATCAACCTGAAGGTGCGGGCTCCACTTTCGAGTACGGGCTCCTCGGCAGCCGCCACAGGATGTGCAGGCATGAGCAGCCCTGCCAGGATGACCAACCATCTCCATCCTTGACGCGTGCTGGCGGGCTTTGCGCTTTTCACGTCCACTCTGCCCCTCCTTCTGTTCAGTTTTCCGGCTGGCGAAGCCTGAGCAAGGCGAGGGCCGATTTCCCATCCAGCAATCTTGTCCGGGAACCGGGCAACGGCGTCGCCGACGTGACGAGCAGACTGGCAAGATCGCTTGTGGTGAGTTCGGGCCGGACGGAGAGGAGCTTCGCGGCCACGTTCACGGCCTTGGGCGCCGAAAGCGAGGCACCGGAATCCCTCAGCCTGCCACCGCCGGGAACGGCGGTCTCGACATTCGTACCCGGTGCATAGAGATCAACCGATGCGCCCTCGCTCGCAAAACTCGCAGGATTGCCTGCCTCGTCGGCCGCTCCGACAGTAAGAACATTGGGGAGGTTGATGGTCCCGGGAAGATCCCCTGCATAGTCGATATTCTGGCCTGCATTGCCGGCAGAGACCACAAAGAGAATCTCGGGTGCTCCGGACAGCGTGCGGGTCATGCCGTCCAGCATTGTCGCAAAAATCGCACGGGCACGGCGTGACCGGTTCACGGGATCGCTTTCGACCCCGTTCTGCCTGAGGTTGTCCTCGATATCGGCCGCGGTAAAGCCCCAGCTGATGTTGCAGACGCGGGTGCCGCGTGATCGCATGTAGCGGACAGAGGTTTCGACCATGGCCACGAAACGCGCAGCCCCGGCCTCGTCAAGAACCGACGGAGGGGTCGCGTCGCCGAAGGTGATCCGAACCGGTACGAGTTCAACACTCGGCAGATCGCGCAGGGCAATAGCGGCGACCTCGGTGCCGTGGATGTAATTCGCATAAAAGCTCTGGCCGCGCTCGAAGCCGGGTACATCCTCCGGCTTCAGGCTTCTTCGCGTCCGACGCACAAAGGCAACATCGGGCCCGTCACCGCCCATCATCAGCTCGCCCAGGCCGCGCTTGTAGCGTTCCAGATCAGGCAGGTGTGTCCGAAGATCGTCGGGGACCGGCATGATCAGGCCTGCAGCAGGCCTGAAGCGTTCATCGAACGCCAACGCTTCCGCCTCGTCGATGAAGCCATCGCCATCGTCGTCCAGTCCGTCCGGAGCATCGCCTGTCTCGGCCCTGAGCTGCCCTGCAAAGACAACCCCGTCGACGCCGTCCCAGACCGCAACCGTGACAGGCGAGGCCTTGTCGGGATCGATCGTTAGCTCGCGTGCCGCCCAGACATCCGTCTGGCCGGAAGGGTGGCGATCGAGCCATCGGATCAGTTCCGCCTCGAAGAGATCCAGCCTCGGATTACGCAGGTTGATCTCGACCCACAACCTGAGCAGCGCTGTCGCAAATTCTTGGGGTACCACCGGGTCACGTTGCCATTGCGGATCAGCGAAGCCGGTGATCTCGCCGATCCGGTAGGCGCTGCTCGCGAGCACAATTTCACGCCGAAGCCTGATCATTTCGCCGCGGGATTCCTTGCCGCGCAGATCCAGCCTGGCGCGAACCGCCCTCTGCGCGCGCTCACCATCCGCGACGCCTGAGCCATGGCCTCTCCTGAGGGCGGCCACAAGCATGTCGGTGGCCACAGAGCCCCTCCCGGAATCCGACGCTGTTCGATCAAGCCTCAGGGCAGTGTTCAGATCCCCGCGAACAAGCGCCGCTGTCCGCCGGGCCAGGAGCAGATCGCGCCGGACAGCCGGGTCGGTTATGATATCCTGCGCAAGCAGCACACGCGTCCGCCGGTCGACTTCGGCCGCAAGTTGCCGCATCGCGCGCCGGTCGCCGATCATTTCACTGGGCGGTTTCGGCAGGCGATAGCTGAGCCTTGCAAGGCTTTCTGCGGCACCATCAGCCGGTGCAGCGGCAATGGCCGGCGCTACGAACGGGGAGCCGGCAAGAAGCGCAAGAGCCAGAAGCGCTATTCGCCTCATCGGACCTTCCGCCCGTCCAGAACCGCATTCGCCAGCCGTTGGGCGAGCAGGTCGAGATCAACGGCATTGGAGTTGGCAAGGATCACTATGCTGAGACCGTCATCCGGCAGACGATACATGACGGAGTTCGCGCCCATGACGCTCCCGGGCCGCTTGGCAACGCGATGCGTCACACCATTACGCGAGAAGCTGTAGGACCAAAGACCAAGTCCATACTCGTCTCCCGCGGGTTTCAGCAGCGCCGCCATGCTGGCACCCGACAGCAGGTTCCCTGCAAAGACTGCATCGGAGAAGCGGGCAATATCGTCGGCGGTGGAGTAGAGCCCCGCTGCCGCATAGCTGTTCTCCCAGAAAAACGGCAGTTCGTTCTCGAAGACCGCTCCGCCGGGACGCTTGAAGTATGTCCGGGCGAGAAAGGGGATCGTCTGCGACCATTCGGGCAGACCGGTCTGCCTCAGGCCCACGGGTTTCAGGACGAGCTCGTCAAGAGCCTTGATATACGGCTGACCGGTGACAGTCTCGATCATCAGACCCAGCACGATATAGTCAGCGTTGTTGTAGTCGAACCGCTCGCCAGGCGCCGCAACCGGGGCCTTGCTGCAGCACATCTCGAGCAGCTGTCGATGGGTCCGGTATTGCTGGTACTGCGGCAGGCCTGAAGCCACTGCCTCGTCGAAGCTTGCAGCTGTATCGAATTGCGGCAGGCCCGACATGTGACCGAGCAATTGCCTGACGGTGATGTCATGCGCACCGGGACCCGGATAGTCCGGCAGGTAGCGTCTGAACGGGGCATCGAGGTCGATCTGCCCCCTGTCTGCCAGCCTGAGGACCGCGACCGACGTGAAGAGCTTGGTGATGGACGCAATGCGAAACCGCGTCTGGCGAGTAATCGGGACCCCGAAGCTTTTATCTGCCAAACCGAAGTGTTGCTGATAGACCGTACGCCCGTGACGGTTGACGAGGATCGTACCGGAGAAGCCGGCTGACTTCATGTCATCGGTGAGGTGCCACGTCCTCGAAGGAGGCTCCGACTGTTTTCCCTGCGCCTGGACAACCGAGGCGGTGGCGAAGAGGATGACAACGAGCGCCTTGCGCAGGATCTGAATGTGCAACATACTGCTCATCCTATGCGCAGTATATTGCACAGTCAACAGGCGGCACGCGACGATGTTCTGGCCCATCTGGCGGACAACCTCAGGCGGCGGCGGCGCGAAAAGGCGTTAAGCCAGGGCGAGCTCGCTGCTCGCGCAGGTCTGAGTCGACGTATGATCTCCGCGATCGAAGGCGGCGCGGCGAATGTCAGCCTGTCGACTGTCGACAAGCTCGCCGCTGCGCTCGGCATAAAGTTCACTGATCTGGTGAGGCCCCTTGACGCTCCCAATGCGCTCAGCATCGAAAGTGTCGGCTGGCGGGGCAACCACCCGGACAGCATCGCAGTGCTGCTCGGCGCGGCTCCCGGCTCGCGGGAGACAGAACTGTGGCGCTGGTCGCTTGCCCCCGGCGAGCGTTACGGATCGGAGTTTGGCTCTGAAAGCTGGCATGAGGTCATTTACCTGATCTCTGGCACCCTCAAGGTCGAGATGCCTGAAACGCTTTATCTGCTGCAGCAGGGTCAGTTCAGAATCTTCAGTAGCGCGGAGCCCTACACCTTCGTGAATGAGGGCGATGTACCTGCGGTCTTCATTCGCGCCGTTGTGCTCTGACATGGTTGTCTGTCAGCGCCACGGGTCACCCGGATGTGCTCCGTGTGTCGTCCCGCGGCCCAGATCAGCAGGAATTGCAGGTGCGCGGCGCCTGAGGCGCGCCAATCAAGGTCATATGGCAGGAAGCAAGCCCGACCGCTTCCCTGATGGAGCTTGGCCTGATGTATCGCCAGAACCTTCCAGCGCCCTCAATAGTAGGCGTTGCACTGGCACGATCGGATATGACACCTCGACCCACAAGGCTGCCATTTGGCAGATGATCCGCGCTTCGGGGAACCCGACCAGCGTGCCCAGGGTGGGTGATACACGGATTTGCCTCCACCCGCATATGGTAAAAGAAATCGACCAAATGATTTAATTTTATACGGGTTAACAGAAACTTTGTACATGTGATAAAAACTTAGTATATTGTTGATCAAAAATTGCGGGGCGTTTGGTGTTGAGAGAGATTAGAGTTGGACAATCACCGCTCATTGTATGGTTGTTCATTGGCTTATGCTTAATTCTAGCTTACGCGATCGTTTTTCTGCTGACCGAAACGCTGATCGGGTGGCGCGAGGCGGGGTTGTGGGCGATCAGCAATGCCGCCCCGCATGTCATCCTGGCCGTGCCTCTTGTCGATCGGATCGCCCCTCGACTTGTCAGTCAAAGACTCCCCATCGCCCTTGCCGCATCCACTTTCGCAGTAATCGTCTATGCGCTGGCGGCCTATGGCGCAGCCGTCTTCCTGCTGGCCCTTACCGGCGGTGCACGGACGGAGGGAATTTTCGTCCGGTTCTTCTCCGGGCCGGCACTGCCCTGGCAGATATTCCAGGGGTCTGCCTACGGCACCATAGCCTTGCTGACGGGCCTTTGGCTTGATGCGCGCCGCCGCCTCGAGGCTCTCGAACGCGTGCCGGCACCAGTCGAGGCGAAAATGCAGCGCTGGCTGGTCAAGACACCGGAGGGCATCGTCCCCATCGATCCGGCAGAGATCGTGCGCATTGAGGCGTCCGGCGAATATTCGCGAATCGTGCTGCCCACCGGCCCGATCCTCTCGCGGATCGGCATGGCGGCCTGCGAGAAGCGTCTTGAGGGGCAAGCCTTCCTGCGCGTGCACCGCTCCCACATCGTCCGCTCCGACGCTATCGCCCGGGCCGAGCCTGCCGGCAACGGACGGCTCCAGTTGACGCTCGTCAACGGCGACCAATTGATCAGCAGCCGCGAAGGCGCACGACTGATCCGATCTGCGGCGATCTGAGTGCGCAAAGGCGTGTCGGTTCATCCGCATTCGGTGTCGATTGAATACATTTTTCCCGATTACCTCGCTCCGCGCTCCATCGCGGCGTCATCGCCTGATGGAGACCCCCCTTGAGACCAGCACACCTTTTTGCCGCCGCTCTTCTCGCTGTCAGCCCCTTCGCCATCGCCGCTGAACCCGCCTCCGACAGCGAAGCGAGCAGCCCTGCGCACATCAACGCGCGCGACACCTATTACCTCGGCGAGATACCGCAGATCACGATCAACGATCTGCAGCCGGGCGAGGTGGTGGGCGTGCATCTCTTCCGGGTGGTCAATCGCTGGTTGCCGGACGGCAAGGGTGGTTGGCGGAACGAGCCCACGCCGATGCATGGCTGGGCGCAGATCAGAGCTGATGGGCAAGGGCGGATCGATCTCGCCACCGCCATCCCGGAGGACGGGACGAGCAAGGCGGTGGGCCCCGCCACCCTGTTCTGGTCGGCGCGCCGGGCGAGCGATCCGCTGGTCGCCGCGCAGGCCTTCGCCCGGAAAGGCGTGGCACTCAAGGACGATGGAACGCACCTGCTGCGCATCACGCGCGGCGATGCCGTCATTGCCGAGCAGCGGCTGCGCATCAATGTCGAACGCCCTGATACCGCCATGACCCGGATCGAGATCCGCACGCCCGAACTGAGCGGTTTCTTCGCGGCGCCCGCCGGTGCGCGCAGGCTGCCGGTGATCCTCCACCTCCACGGCAGCGAAGGCGGCAGCACAGCCAAGGCCCGCGACATTGCCCAGCGCTATGCCGAAGCCGGGTTCGCGACGCTCGCGATCAATTACTTCGCGTGGGACTACGAGGCTGGCGGACTGCCGGTACCCAATGCCCATCGCAATATCCCGGTCGAATTGCTTGATCGCGCGCGCGAGTGGCTGGCAGATCGCCCGGAAGCCGACACGGCGCGGATCGCACTTGTCGGCAACAGCAAGGGCGGCGAGTTCGCCATGGTCGGCGCGGCAGCATACCCATGGGTGCGCGCGGCGGTCGGCTGCGTGCCGAGCGATGTGGTGTGGGAAGGCTATGGCGCCGCCACATGGGACGGCAGCGAGGTCCGCTCCCTCCCCGAGCCCGGCACCTATTCGAGCTGGTCGTTGAAGGGCAAGCCGCTCGCCTACATTCCGACCTATGCCGACCGGCGAGACGGGTTCCTCGACAACACCGACCGCTACGACCGCGCCCGGGCCGAATTCAGCGGCGAGGCCCGCGCTGCGCGCATCCCCATCGAGCGGACCGGAGCAGCCCTGTTCCTCATCGGTGGCGAGCGCGACCGGACTTGGTCGAGCGGGGCCATGGTTCGCAGCCTCGTCAATGCAATGGACGCTGCCGGCAAGGGTTCGCAGGTGGAAGCCTTCGTTGCCCCCACCGCAGGGCACTTCCTGTGCGGCGACGGGCTCTATCCGCACCGCGCGTGGCAGGAAGACAACGCCTCATCCTATGCGCCCGATATCGATGCGCAGGGCGCGGCGGAGTTTGCCGCCTACGAAGCCAAGCTCGCCTTCCTGCGGCGGATCCTGCGCTGAGCATTTGCGCAAGAAGTGTAGGGTCGGCGCGTTTGACCTCTGCACTCTGGGCTGCAAGGCGGGGGGCGAGCAATCATCCGAGGCAAACGTGACCGAAGCTGGCGTTTACGGCGAGCGATACGAGGCGCGCATCGCGCGTGCCATCGCCCATATCGAGGCCCATCCCGACGAGCCGGTGGCGCTCGACCGGCTGGCCGCGATCGCGTGCCTTTCGCCCTTCCACTTCCACCGCGTATTCCGCACGCTGACCGGCGAAAGCCTGCGCAGCTTTGCCGAGCGCCGCAGACTGGAACGGGCGATCGGCCTCGCGCGGCGCGGCAAATCGTGGAAGGTTGCTTCCGCTGCCAGCGGTTTCGCCTCGTCGGTGAGCTTCGCGCGCGCCTTCAAGCGGGTTTACGGCGTTCCGCCCTCTGCCTTCGACCGCGAGGCATGGTGGCGCGAGCGACCCGACCGTGGTGAGGCCAAGGCGATCTCGGCGTTCTTCCTGCGCGAGGCACCGCCGCTCGATCCCGCTTTTACGGTGACACTTGAGGAACTCCCGGCGGCACGGTTTGCGGCGTTGCGCGTGTGGGGTGGCTATCTTGCGCCTGGAAGGCTTGTCGCAGCCTACCAACGGCTGCGCGGCTGGGCCGAGGAACAGGGGCTCGAAACCCGCGGCGGAAGTATTGTCGGCGCCTCACGCGACGATCCCGAACTGACGCCGCTGTCCCGCTGTCGCTACGATTTCATGATAAAGCTGCCCGAGGGTCTCGTCCCACCGCCGCGCTTTGCCATCGTCGAGCAGGACGCAGGATTGTGGGCGATCACGCGGGTCAACGGCGATCTTGCCGCCGTCGACCGGGCGTGGTCAATGCTGTTCAAAAGCTGGCTTCCCGCGTCAGGACTCGATCTACGCGATGCCCCGGCGGAAGAGGCCTATCTCCAATTGCCCGAGGACATCGGCTGGGACACGTTCGATCTCGAATGCCGCGTGCCGGTCGCCTATCTCCCGGACGGAGGTCATGATGCCTGATCCCAGAACGACCTTGCTTGCCGGGCTGCTGTCCGGCGGCAGTGCCATGGCGTGGACGCTGTTCGAATTCGCCATGGGCTGGCACAACCAGCATCCCGAAGTGGGGGAGAAGACCGGCTTTGCCGCGATCATCTTCCCGGTCATTGCGATCGTCTGGGCCTTGCGCAGGTCGCGAAGGGCGGCGGGCGGGCAATTGACGTGGCGCAGCGCGCTTGCAACCGGGCTGGGCGTTTCTGCCGTCAGCGCAGCCATCGGCCTCGCCTTCTTCGCGGCTTACTATACCATCATCAATCCCGGTTTCGTGACAGCAATGCAGGCGCGCGGGGCAGCGGTCGACGTGCCGTCGCAGCTGGCTGCAGTGGTCATCGGCTCGTTCGTGGTGGGCATGACGATCACCGCCGTTGCCACGCTTGTCATGCGCAAGGGAGGGCAGAGGCCATGAGTGCGACATTTCTCGAAATCTTCGCCGAGCTGCGCGCTATCATGCTCGAAGCCGCACCCGGAATGACGGTTGCCGAGGACAGCCCGGGCAACCTGACGCTCAGGACCCACTGGATCGAAGCGCGCACCGGACAACCGGCATGGTTCGGGTGGATCGCGATCAAGAAGTCCTATGTCGCCTACCATATCATGCCGCTCTACACGCTTGCCGCGCTGGAGGCGGCTGTGCCCGAGGGGCTTGCAAAGCGGCGGCAGGGCAAGACCTGCTTCAACGTCAAGAAAGCGGATGAAGCCGTGTTCGCGCAGCTGCGCCAATTGACGGCCCTCGCCGCGCGGATGGAGCCCGATCTGCGCGCCGCCATCGGCGCCTGAGACGCAGCCACACTCAGCAGCGGATCGCCTTGCCGGCCGCGCGAAACGCATCGAGCGCCCGGGTCGCCGCCTCGGGCGGTTCGGCCCCGACCTCGCCGCCCAGATGGCGCGCGAAGAACACTTCGGTCGCGCGGGTGATCGCCAGCGAGGTTTCCTCGTTGGCAAAGCTGTGACCCTCGTTTCCGGCAAGCAGGTAATCGACATCGATCCCGCGCGCGCGCAGCGAGCAGACGATGCGGTCGGACTGGTCCTGCCGCACGCGGGGATCGTTGGCACCCTGGAAGATCAGCAGCGGCGCGCGCATCGCTGCGGCGTGCGTGAGCGGCGAGCGTTCGCGCATCCGTGCGGCATCCTCAGGCCGGTCGGGATTGCCGACGAAGCGATACCACGAGCGCGGCAGGAACGGCTGCCAGCTTGGCGGAAAGGCGCGCACGAGTGTTTCCAGATCCGCCGGTCCGGCAAAGTCCACCGCGCAGCGGTAAGCAAAGCCACCTTCGCGCGAAATGCCGGTGAGAGCGGCAAAGCCGCCATAGGATCCGCCCATGATGCACACCCGCGCCGGATCGGCCCAGCCCTTGCGGACGGCAAGCCTGACCGCATCGTCGACATCGTCGGACATCCGCGCCCCGAACTCGCCCACGCCGCCCTCGAACACCCGCTTGCCAAGGCCCGTCGACCCGCGGAAATTCACCTGGATGACGGTGTAGCCACGATTGGCGTAGAACTGCGTTTCGCGCTCGAAACTGGCGGCATCGCGGGTCCAGGGGCCTCCGTGGACCGCGACGATGGTCGGACCGGGCCCGCGGCTTGCCAGCGGGCGGGTGACGTAGCCGAGCAGTGGCAGCCCGTCGCGGGCGCGCAGCCGGAACGGTTGGGTCGGCGCGAAGGCGTAGCCGGCCAGCTCGGGCCGTGTTTCGGCAAAGACCGATGCCTTGCCGCCACTCACCACGATGAACCGCCCGGGCCGATTTCCGGCGTCGGTGTAGAACAGCGAGACCTTTCCATCGGCCGACCGCGACTCGAGGCTGAGGCTGTCGCCGGGCGCCACCCGGCGGGCCAGACGGACCGCTTCGGCAAAGCCGCCTTCCAGCGGCGTGAGATCGCTCGCGATACGCGTGCAGGCGGCCGCGATCGGTCCTGCGGCGTCCTGCAGGATGTCGTCGACATCGAAGCTGCCGCAATCGCCGCCGTTCAGTCGCCGGGGCCTGCCTCCGGAAAAGCCGATGAGCATCGCACGCTCGACATTGCCATCCCGATTGCTCCGCACGATGACGGACCGCCCGTCGGCATGAATGCCGAGGATCCTGAAGCGCTCTGCGGGGGGCGCTGTGTAAAGGCGAACGAAGGCCCCGTCCGCCGCCGCACGCCCCCACAATTCGAGCGATCCGTCCGGCGTGATCCGCCCGGCCGCACGCACCGCGCCCGACCCGTCGGCAAAGAACTCGGTGTAGCCCGCATCATTGCGCAGCACTTCGCGCACCGTCCCTGCCTCGGGATCGACGGCATAGACATCGGCGTATTCAGGATCGCGCCGGTTGATCGCGAGGAGCAGCGGCCCGGCCTGCCCTGCAGGCGTGCGGACAATTTCCGCATTCGCGCCGGCAAACGGCGTCAGGTCGCGCGTGCTGCCGGGGGTGGCGGGATCTATGCGGAACAGGTGGTAGCCTTCGTCTCCGCCGCTGTCCTGCAGGACCAGCAGCCACCGCCCGTCGGCCGACCAGCGCACATTGTCGATCGAACGATCAGGATTGCGCAGCACCAGCCGGCGCGGGCCTGCCAATGGGCCGACATGGACGGCACCGCGCCCGTCCACAGTCTCTATGGTCGCCACCTGCGTGCCATCGGGCGATACAACGGCGGCCGAGATCGCCGGTGCCTTTGCCAGAATGTCGAACGGGATCAGCGGGACCGCGGAAAGCGGTGTGGCAACGGCAAGCAGCATGCTCGAAAACATCGTGGCGGGTCTCTCCGGAAACATCTATGCCCTCCTCCTATGACGCACGAGAAGCACTCGTCTTGAACGAAACGGAAGAGACGGCAACCAATTGGAGCAGCCCGCTCCAGCCAGCGCTGCGTCCGTGGATCCGCATGGCCATCCAGCGCCGTGCATCCGCTCCGCCGACGCAGTACCGCATCTTCCCGAACATGAACTGCGAAATTTTCGTCAATTGCGGCGCGCATTATGCCAATGCGCGCAGCGGCGATCCGCTGGGCCCCCTGCCGCTGGCGAGCGTGTTCGGACCAAAGACCTGGTCCTTTGATCATGCCACCGGCGCATGCTCGGACTGGTTTCTGCTTCAGCTGACCCCGCTGGGCGTGCGAGACCTGCTGGGTTGCCCGCTCGCCGCGCTGGTTGATGGCGATCACGATCTCGCCGCAGTCGCGCCCCTGGCCGCCGGGCTGGCCGAACGCATCGCCGAAGCTCCGGACTTCGCCACCAGGATGCGGATGGTCGAGGACTGGGCGTTGGCGCGGCTCGACCCCGCTACGGTGTCGAGCCGGACGGGCGCCTTGTCCCTTGTTCATGCGATCATGCTGAGCCGCCCGACGTCCCCGGTCGCCGCGATCGCCTCCCGGCTCGGCCTGGGGACCCGGCAACTTCGCAACATTGCGCGCGACGAGTTCGGGATCAGTCCCAAGGCGCTGCTCGGTCACGCCCGGTTCGAACACGCCTGGTCCACGCTCTTCCACACAGGCTCGATCAGCCAGGCCAGCGCCCTGTTCGCCGATCAGGCGCATCTGACGCGCGTGTTCCAGCGCTACGGGCAGCTCACGCCGGCCCAGTACCGTCGCCTGAAAACGAACGGGGACCCGGTTCGCAATGGCGTGGACCGGAGTTTTGCCGAAAGGCTGGGGGTCGCGCTCGGCTGAACGCCGACGGCAGTCAGCGCGAAACGAGGCCCATGATCGCCAGCATGTTGCCATCGGGATCGGAAAACTGCTGAAGCCGCAGAAAGCCTGCCTGGGTAGACTGCACCGTCTCCACGTCCCCGACCAATGCGGCATCGCTCGCCCTGAGACGACCGAGAGCGGCAGCGAAGTCATCGACATGGAAATAGAGAATGCCCGCAGGCCGCTCGGACAGTTTGCGCGCGGTATCGCGCGCCAGCATGAGCCGCGTGCCGGCAACGTCGAAGAACAGCATGTCGCCCGCTTCGAACAGCAGCGGAAGTCCGAGCCGATCGCGGTAGAAGGCACGCGCCGTGTCCAGATTGGATACGGTCAGGGCGACCTGCTCGAACTGCGCCCTCGCCAGCACGGGCGTGCGTCCGTCCTCTGCCTGTGCGGCCATCGGAGTTGCGGCAAGCGCCAGCGCAGCTATCCATTTCATCATCGGTCTTCTCCTGTGTCGGGAGCAACCACGCTCATCAGCCCGAGGCTGCCCCCCTCGGGATCGGTAAGGAACGCCATCCATTCCTCACGCCCGTCGGGATGGACGTGAATGCGGTGCGGTGCGCTCAGGATTATGACGCCCGCGGTGCGCAGGCGTTCGGTTTCGGCAGCAATGTCGCTCACACGGAAATAGAGGATCGCATTCGATGCGGCGTCGCCTGCAGACAGATAGAGACGAACGCCGCCGCAATCGAAAAAGACGGCGTTGGGAAATCGCATGACTTCTGCAAGGCCGAGAATGTCGCGGAACCAGTCAGCCATGGCATCGAGATCGCGTGCCGTCCGGGACACCTGTCCCAGCGACCAACCATCTGGATCGGTGCCCGGCCTTGCGGTCGCCATGGCACTGTCGGCCCTTACGCCCGACCACTGTCGCAATTCGCTGCGGGACTGAAGGCCAAGCTTGCCCAGTATGTTACTGACATGAAATTTTACCGCATCGGGCGAGAGTGTGCACAGCCTGGCGATCGCCGGATTACTGAGACCGTGGCGAACGCCTTCAATGACCCGCCATTCCGCGGGGGTTAAGATATCGGGGTGAGGTGGTCTGCCACGACTGTTCATGTGGTGGGCATATCGCAGCGTCGATTTATTTACCCTACCCTGTCCAGCAATTGGGCATTCGCGTTGCTCATACTCGGGGTCGTATATACCGCATCAAGGCGTCTTATTGGCGATTGTCTGCTCATGCTCTGGTACGGCGCGGATCCATTCATCGATCTCGGCTTCAACCCAAACTGCGCATTTGGCCCCAGCGATCGCGATTTCGAGAACCGCCCCTCGCTCATACGCTGGTAGATGGCGGAGCGGCGCAGTCCGACGCGGGCGATCACTTCCGGCAGGCGCAAAAGCCTCGCCGGCGGAACCGCTTCGGGCGGTTGAGGCGTGTGCATTTCATCTGGTGTTGCATGCGGCATTGTTGATCTCATTGGCTTGGGTTCGGTCCCCTTCGAACTTTGGGATTTACCGCGGCAGCGACATCGCGATGTCGCGCCCCACAAAATCATCGATGTGCTTGGCAAGCATTCGCGCCACCAGCTGTGAGGTGCCGTTGACCCACCGAGGCCGCAGATCCTCAATCCGTCGCCCGAGGGTCCGCTGAAGATGGACTGGGAGGCTAGTGAAGAACTCTTCGAGAAACTCGCCCATCTCGCCATGCATCCACTCGCAGGCGAGCTCTTCCTGCCCGGCAAGAGCAAGGATCATAGTTGCGCAGGGGTGCGCTCCACAGGGCTTGTACCGAACCACCTCATTAAGTGCTGTATTTTATAGATAAATAATGGATTTTCAGATATATTCTCCCACATTTCCTCCCACATAATGGGTTCCTTGCGACGTACAGTCGTTCGCCTTAGGCGTTTTATCTGACCTCAGAAGGTGCACAATCCATGTGACCGACCGGCTCAACCCGAGCGACAATCGCTGGTTCAACCCCTGAAAGAACGGTACGCGCTAGAGCCAGATCGTGGGACTTTTCGGCCATCAGATTTCAATGTCCTCAATGCCAGCTCTCAAGGCAAAACCGGACATTACGGCTCACTCAGGCATTGACCCTATCGATGCTGTGACTGAGCTGATTGCAAAATGCCGGCGTTGATCACGCATTCGGGAGAGGCCGCTGTCCTCCAATCTGTCTTCAGAGTTAGCCAGCACCCCGTCTCGCCGATTATGGCGTCGCGAAATCAAGGCGGCATCGCAGCCGCGTGACAGCTGACTAGAGCGGCGGCGATGACCTGCCATGCGTGTTCATTAATCGGAAACAAGGCTCCTCTCCCGGCACGAGCTCACCAGTCGCCAAGGCCTAAAATTGGCTCAGATGCGTTGCCTATAGAGGGTCTCGGTGCTCGAGACTTGCCTGCACCATAGACCCCTGCGAGCGACGCACGGGGAAAGACATATTGCTTCGAGCATAGTTTGGCCCTAGCCTTTTCCAGATGTTTGCCCGGCTTGGCCTACTCCTTGTCCTCTGCGCGATGCTCCTTTCGGGCAGAGCTTGGGATGCGCATTTGGCTGTGCACGAGCAGTTGTCCTCTGCCACGGCCGTTCATACGCACCATTCGGACCATGTTCACGCTGTGGACCCGGTGGCAAGCTTCGAGAAGGCGGCGCTTGGGGACGCACCGGCCGATCAGCGGGATCCGGAGAGAGGCCTGACGCATAGTCATGGCTCCATGGCCGGGCATGGCTTCGCCCTGCTTTCCGCCGATCATACCGAATTTGCAGGCCTGCCATCGGCGAAGGAGCTCCATTTTCCGCCGCGTGCATCGCTTGCGGCTATCTCCCGCCCCAACTCGCTTCTGAGACCTCCGCGAACCGCCTGACATCGTTGCACGGTGTCGCCGGCTGCGTCCGGCTGCGCCTTGAGCAGACGTGTCAGGAGCAGGTGAAATGAAGACGATACTGCGTGCCGCACTGCTTGCGGTCACGTTCCTGTCAGCGGGAGCGGCCAATGCCGATACGCTGACCCTCGAAGAGGCGATCCGCCAGTCTGTGGCCAACTCGCCGCTGGGTGCCGCAGCAACAGCCCGGGTGGAAGTGCTGGAGGCCGCGCGCGCGGCTGCTGATACAAAGCCCGCTGCGACCATCGACGGCGCCGTCGAGAACATCGGGACGAATGGTTTCAACCAGTTCCAGATCGATGCCACCTATAATCAACGCATCGAGCGGGGCGGCAAGCGTGCGGCCCGGGTGGCACTGGCCGAAGGCGACATCGGGGTCGCGCAGGCGCAGGGGCTGATCGCGCGGCTCGATCTCGCCCAGAAGGTCCAGCAACTCTACGTCGAGGTGCAGGCCGCGACGCTCGATCTCGAACTCGCGCGCAGCCGGGTGGAGATCGCCGAGGCGCTCCAGAAAGACGTGCAGCGCCGGGTGGACGATGCCCGCGATCCGCTCTTTGCTGGAACGCGCGCGCGAACGCAGCTGGCGGAAGCCAAGGTCGATCTGGAATTGGCCGAACATGCGGTGGAAGCGGCCAAGACCCGCCTTGCCTTGCTTTCCGGACAGGCCGACGACGAGTTCTCGGTTGTGACGGACGCCTTTCTCGACTTCGCGCCGGCAGGCGCAGTGCCGGACGATCTCGCCTCGATCGATCTGGCCTTGTATGAGGCGCGCAGCCGCCGCGCCGATGCCAATATCCGTTTGCAGGACGCGAACGCGCGCACCGATCCGACCGTGTTCGCCGGCCCCCGTTTCCTTGGCACGGGCGATGTCGCTCTCCTCGGCGGCTTCTCGCTGCCGCTATCGAATCGCGCGCTCAACCAGGCCAATCGCGACCGCGCTGAAGCCGAAAAGCGCCAGATCGACGCCGACCTTGCCGTCGAGCGGTTCGAGCGGCGCCGGGCCATCGGCTTTGCCGTGGAGCGAGTCGAGGAAGCGGGCCACGAGGCGGAGGCGATCCGCACCAAGGTCGTGCCCGGCGCCGAGCAGACGCTGCGCGAAGTGCTGGCGGGCTACAAGCGCGGCGGCTTCACCTTTCTCGACGTCTCGACCGCGCAAAACGCTCTGCATGACGCACGCGTGCGGATGGTCGATGCCATGACCGAATATCACCGTGCCAAGGCTGAACTTGATCGCCTGACCGGCCGGTTTGCCGAACTCGTTGGGGGTAACTGACCATGCGCCGTATCTATCTCATCGCAGCCACTCTTCTCGCGGCACCTCTCATAGCCTGCGGTCAAGCGGGCGAGAATGCCGGGACCGCAGAAAGCGCCGAAGCCGAAGCTGCTGCGGCCGCCGATTACGAGCGCGGGCCGCACAACGGGCGGATGCTGCGCGACGGCGATTTTGCCATCGAGGTCACCGTGTTCGAGGATGGCGTGCCGCCCGAATACCGGCTCTACGCCTACCGTGCGGACAAGCCGCTTGATCCCAAGGAGGTCAAGGCGCGCGTCATGATCGCCCGGCTCGACGGGGAGAAGACCACCTTCGACTTCGCCCCGCAGGACGATTTCCTGCGCGGCAATGCGGTTCTGGTCGAGCCGCACAGCTTCGATGTCGTGGTCGAGGCGAGTATGGGCGGCAAGGCTCACAAGTGGAGCTTTGCTTCCTACGAGGGCCGCGCGACCATCACCGATGCGGCCGCAAGTGCCGCCGGCATCAAGACGGAGACCGTCGGCCCGCAGGCGATCGGCGATACGGTCGAGATCATCGGCCGGGTGGAGCTCGATCCGGCCGGCAGCGCCGAGGTGGGGGCCAAGTATCCCGGCCCCGTGGTGGCGGTGTTCCGGAACGTCGGCGACCGGGTCTCCAAGGGAACGCTGCTGGCGAAGGTCGAGAGCAGCTATTCGCTCCAGACCTACGCGATCTACGCACCGATGGCGGGCGTGATCAGCGCACGCAATGCCAATGTCGGATCGATTGCCGACAGCGAGCCGCTGTTCGTGATTTCCGACCCGGCGCGCACCGTGGCGACCTTCCCGATTTTCCCGCGCGACATCGAGCGGGTGCGGCCCGGCCAGCAGGTCCAGATCCGCGGATTGGAAGGCGAGCGCACGCAGAGCGCGGTGATCCGCGATTTCCTGCCGCTTGCCGATGTCACCAGCCAGGCCGTGACTGCGCGGGCTGCGCTTCCCAACCGCGACGGCTTCTGGCGTCCCGGCATGGCAGTGCGCGGGCTGGTGACCGTCGAGCAGCGCCAGGTGCCGCTGGCAGTCAGGACCGACGCGATCCAGCAGTTCCGCGATTTCCGCGTGGTCTTTGCCAAGATCGGCCAGACCTATGAAGTGCGGATGCTCGAACTCGGCAAGGAAGGGCCGGAATGGACCGAGGTGATCAGCGGCATCAAGCCGGGCACGGTCTACGCCGCCGAGAACAGCTACGTCATCAAGGCCGACATCGAAAAGTCCGGCGCAAGCCACGATCACTGAGAGGCCCCCGGAAATGCTTGAGAAAATTATCGAGCTGTCGATCCGGCAGCGTGTCGCAGTGCTGGTCGCGGTCCTGCTTCTGGCCGCCATCGGGGCCTACAGCTTCGGGCGGCTGAAGATCGATGCCGTGCCCGACATCACCAATGTCCAGGTGCAGATCAATACGGCCGCGCCTGGCTTCTCGCCGCTGGAGGCCGAGCAGCGCATCACCTTCCCGGTCGAGACGGCGATCGCCGGCCTGCCGGGGCTCGAATACACGCGCTCGGTCTCGCGCTACGGCCTGAGCCAGGTGACGGTGGTGTTCGCCGACGGCACCGACATCTATTTCGCCCGCCAGCTCGTCAACGAGCGCCTGCAAGGCGTGCGTTCGACCCTGCCCGCCGGGATCGAGCCCGAACTGGGCCCGATCGCGACCGGGCTGGGCGAAATCTTCATGTATACGATCGAGGCCAAGCCGGGGGCGGTCAAAAGCGATGGCACGCGCTACACCGCGCAGGATCTGCGCACGCTGCACGACTGGGTCGTTCGCCCCCAGCTGCGCAACGTGCCGGGGGTCACCGAAGTCAATTCGGTGGGTGGCTACCGCAAGGAATATGTCGTCGCCCCCGATCCCTC